>NZ_JBFBGZ010000002.1:0-480390 GCF_040684925.1 Arthrobacter sp. NPDC089319
CCACTGGGTTGATAGGCCGGATGTGGAAGCGAGGACGAAAGACTCGTGGAGCTGACCGGTACTAATAGTCCGACAACTTACACCACACCACCCCCTGGGGTGGGTGATCAAATGCATGCTACGCGTCCGCTATGTGGTTCCCAGACAACAACCGTTGTCAGCCCGGGAACAACACAATTGAATACAGTTCCAAGCAACAAGCTTGTAACCACAGATTTGCCGCCACACAACCCCCAAAGGTTTCAAGGCGTGCACGAAGGGTTACGGCGGTCATAGCGTGGGGGAAACGCCCGGTCCCATTCCGAACCCGGAAGCTAAGGCCCACAGCGCCGATGGTACTGCACTCGGGAGGGTGTGGGAGAGTAGGTCACCGCCGGACATTCTTTACAAGGGAAGGCCCCGCCAACGACGGCGGGGCCTTCCCTTCGTTAACCCCCAAACCACCCCAGCCACTGTCGCAGGCGTGGCCCGCGGCGTAGCATGCACGTCATGGGGGACGAGGAACTGCTCCGCCGCACCGCCGAACTTGCCGCGGACTATCTGCGGTCGCTGCCGGAACGCCCGGTCAAAACGGGAATGGACGTTTCCGAGTTGCGCCATGAGTTGATGGGTGAACTGCCCCAGCGGGGCGAGGACCCGTGGAAAGTCATTGAGCACCTGGCCGACGTCGGCGGGAGGGCTGCCGTGGCGATGGCTGGGCCGCGGTATTTCGGCTTCGTCATTGGTGGTGCTCAGCCCGCGGCTCTTGCTGCCGACTGGCTAACGTCCACGTGGGACCAGAATGCCGGACTGTATGTGGCCGGTCCGGCCGCCTCGGTGGTGGAAGAGGCAGTGGGCCAGTGGCTGCTGGACCTGTTCGGTCTGCCGCCGGACTGCGGCTTCGGGCTGGTCACCGGCTGCCAGATGGCCCACTTCACCTGCTTGGCTGCCGCGCGGACGGCGGTCCTGGAACGTGCCGGCTGGGACGTGGTCAGCGACGGACTCTTCGGCGCACCGGAGATCGCCGTCGTTGTGGGAGAAGAAGCCCACAGCACCGTATTGTCGGCCCTGCAGTACCTGGGCCTGGGACGCCGCCGCATTCACTTGGTGGATACGGATGAGCAAGGCCGGATTACTTTGGATTCACTCGACGCAGTGCTGGAACGGATCCCCGAGGGTTTGCCGCTGATCGTTAACCTGCAGGCCGGCAACGTAAACTCCGGTTCATTCGACCCTCTCCGGGCGGCGGTGGAACGCGTCCGACGGCGGGACGGCGCGTGGGTGCATGTGGACGGCGCCTTCGGGCTGTGGGCCGCCGCCAGCCAGGAGTTCCGGCACCTGCTGGACGGCGTGGAACTGGCGGATTCCTGGGCGACCGACGCGCACAAATGGCTCAATGTTCCCTATGACTCCGGGATCGCCATTGTCCGCGACTCCGATGTGCACCAGCGCACCATGTCCCCGCCGCACGCGGCCTACCTGGAGTACGGGCAGGAACGGGACGAGGTGGCCTGGGTGCCGGAGTTCTCCAGGCGCGCCCGTGGATTCCCTGCTTATGCCGCGCTGCGGACCCTTGGTCGCGATGGGGTGGCGGACCTGGTGGGGCGCTGCTGCTCGCTGGCCGCGCGGATGGCCGGACAACTGGCTGCCGTGGACGGCGTGCAAATCCTCAACGAGGTGGTGCTCAACCAAGTCCTGGTCCGGTTCATGCCGGAGGGCGGCTCCGACCCGGACGAGTTCACCCGCGAGGTAGTGCACCGGGTGCAGGAGGACGGGACGCTCTGGCTCTCCGGCACTACCTGGCATGGTCAGGCAGCGATGCGGATCAGCGTCTGCAACTGGTCCACCACCGAAGCGGACGCGGACCGGAGCGTGGAGGCCATCCTGCGCTGCGCTCGGTAACGCCGGCGGCGAAGCCCCGCCGTGACGCCGTCGCAACGGCGGGTATCCGCAAGGTTGCCGCCGCGCACGACCCGGCGCACCGTCGTCGTCCCCTGAACGCAACGTTCCCACGTGCGCCGGTGGAGTTGACCTTAGGTAGGCTGGAAGGAAACACGCCGCCAGCAAGACGGGAGCGCATCATGAAGATCAGCGTCGGACAGCTCAACCCCAGCGGGGACATGTCGGAGAACCTTGCGACGGTGCGCTCGCTTGCGGAAGAGGCCAAGGCCGACGGTGCGGAACTGATCGTGCTGCCGGAAGAGTCGATGTTCACGGTGCGGCATGTGCAAGGCGATCTGGCCGCTGCCGTGGACGCCAACTGGACCACGTTTGTGCAGCAGTTGTCCTTTATTGCCTCCGAGATCGGCATCGCGATTATCGCCGGCGGCTATGAATCCAGCGGCGAGGAGCGGCCGTACAACACGCTGGTGATCGTGGACTCCAACGGCCGGATTGTGGACACTTACCGCAAGCTGCACCTGTACGACGCCTTCTCCTACCAGGAGTCGAAGCGGATCAAGCCCGGCGACGGCGGCCTGAAGATCGTGCAGCTGGGGGAGCTGAACATCGGCGTGCTCACCTGCTACGACCTGCGCTTCCCCGAGCTGGCACGGGCGCTGGCCTCGCAAGGGGCGGACCTGCTGTGCGTGCCGGCCGCTTGGTTTAAGGGCGATCACAAGATCGAGCACTGGGAAACGCTGCTGCGCGCCCGTGCCATCGAGAACACCTGCTGGGTAGCTGCGGCCGGGACCTCGAGCACCAATACCGTGGGGCACTCGGCCATCCTGGATCCGATGGGCATCCCGGTGGCCTACCTGGACGACGAGCCGCGCGGCGTGGTCACCGTCGACGTGACCCGGCGCCGGATTGACGAAGTACGCGAATTTCTGCCCGTGCTCAAGAACCGCCGGCTCGCCAGCACAGTGGAGATCGTCCCGGCGCACTGACGCCGAGGGACGCACAACGCCAGTCTTGCGAAGGTAGCGGTTCCCGGCACGAAAAAGTCCAGGCCCCGGATTTCTCCGAGGCCTGGACTCTTTTGGTAGAGGCGGCTATTTACCGTCCGGTCCGGAACGACCAGTTGGTTGCTGACAGCCGGTTGCCGGAGGCATCCTTGATGCTGCTGCTCAGCCGAACCTTATAGGTGGCGTTTGCCTTCAACTTGCTTGACGGGTTCAGGGTCGCCGTCTTGGTGCGCGAGTTGTAGCTGACCTTGGCCGAAACCGTCTTGCCCTTGTTGTCCACCAGCTTGAAGCTGGAGCCGCTGACTCCGGAGACTGCTTCGCTGAACTTCACGTGGACGTTGCGGCTCCGGTTGATCGACTTGGCTCCGGATGCGTGCGTCCGCTTGGACACCGTGGGCCGGCTTTCCGTCTTGAAGCTCCAGCTGGAGGCCGCCAGGCGGTTGCCGTTGACGTCCGTGATGCCGTTGCTGAGGCTCACCGTGAAGCGGGTGCTGCTCGGCAGGATCGCCTTCGGGTCCACCGTGGCCGTGCGCTTCGCAGCGTCGTACTTGACGGTGGCCGCTACCTTCTTGCCCGCGGAGGTCTTCAGCGTCACTGTGCTGGCGCTGACGCCCTTGACCGGTTCGCTGAACTTCACCGTCAGGTTCCGGTTGGTGGCCACATTGGTGCCGTTCACCGCCGGGGTCCGCCCGGCGATGGCCGGAGCGGCTTCGGTGGTGAAGTTCCAGGTGGTGGCCGTGATCGGGTTACCCGTCAGGTCCGTGATGCCGTTGGTCAGCCGCACGGTGTAGGTGCGGTTGGCCAGCAGGGCATTCGGGTCGAGGGTGACCGTCCGGGTTGCGGCGTTGTAGCTCAGTGCCGCGGTCACTGCCGTGCCGGCCGAGTTGGTGACCCGGAAGGTGGTGGCGTTGACTCCGGTGATCGGTTCGCTGAAGGTAGCGGTGATGTTGCTGTTGGTGGCCACGTTGGTGGCGTTCACCGCCGGGGTCCGTCCGGTGATGGACGGGCCGGATTCGGTGGTGAAGTTCCAGGTGGTGGCCGTGATCGGGTTACCCGTCAGGTCCGTGATGCCGTTGGTCAACTGCACTGTGTAGGTGCGGTTGGTCAACAGGTTGGCAGCGGGGTTGAGGGTGACCGTCCGGGTTGCGGCGTTGTAGCTCAGTGCCGCGGTCACTGCCGTGCCGGCCGAGTTGGTGACCCGGAAGGTGTTGGCGTTGACTCCGGTGATCGGTTCGCTGAAGGTAGCGGTGATGTTGCCGTTGGCAGCCACGTTGGTGGCGTTCACCGCCGGGGTCCGTCCGGTGATGGACGGGCCGGATTCGGTGGTGAAGTTCCAGCTGGTGGCCGTGATCGGGTTACCCGTCAGGTCCGTGATGCCGTTGGTCAACTGCACCGTGTAGGTGCGGTTGGTCAACAGGTTGGCAGCGGGGTTGAGGGTGACCGTCCGGGTTGCGGCGTTGTAGCTCAGTGCCGCGGTCACTGCCGTGCCGGCCGAGTTGGTGACCCGGAAGGTGTTGGCGTTGACTCCGGTGATCGGTTCGCTGAAGGTAGCGGTGATGTTGCCGTTGGCGGCCACATTCGTGGCATTCACCGCCGGGGTCCGTCCGGTGATGGACGGGCCGCCTTCGGTAGTGAAGTTCCAAGTGGTGGCCGGAAGGGCGTTACCCTGCAGGTCCCGGATGCCGCTGGTCAACTCCACGGTGTAAACCGTGTTAGCCTGCAGATTTGCCTCCGGGTTGAGGGTGACGGTCCGGGTTGCGGCGTTGTAGCTCAGTCCTGCGGCCACTGCCGTGCCCGCCGAGTTGGTGACACGGAAGGTGTTGGCGTTGACTCCGGTGATCGCTTCGCTGAAGGTAGCCGTGACGTTCCCATTGGTGGCCACGTCGGTCGCGTCCTCCGCCGGGGTCCGTCCGGTCACTGACGGAGCGGGCCCGGTAGTGGTGAACGTCCAGCTGGTAGCAGCCAGGGGGTTGCCCCCCGTGTCCCGGATTCCGCTGGTGAGCCGAACGGTGTAGACCGTGTCGATCGCCAGGTCAGCCGTCGGGTTGAGCGTCGCCGTTCGGGTGGCCTCATCGTAGGTTACGGTGGCGGCAACAGGCTCCGGTGCCCCGGCTGCCGTCAAGGTAGCCGTTGTCCCGTCGACCGCCCGGACGACCTCGCTGAAGGTCGCCGTGATGTCGGTCCCCACTGCCACATTCGTTGCCTCGGCAGCTGGAGTGCGGCCGGTCACCGTGGGTGCCTGGGTATCGCGCAAGGCCGCCACGTCAACGGTCTGGTCCGTGAACCGGAGCCGCTCCACGTTGGTGATGGTGTCAGTGCCGTCGTCCCCGGTGCCGCCGGTGTGCGCGACGGTGGTGACTCCGTTGACCGTAGTGATGTCGTATTCATCGCGTGCGCCCGAGAAGTTGGCGGTGTCGATGTCAGTCGGAGCCGCGCTGTTCAGGATTTCCCGCACGATGACAACGTTGCCCGGGTCAATCTTGCCGGCCATGATGTCGGCCTGAATGTCCTTCAGGGTGGTGACGGTTTTCAGTTCCGTGCCCTGGTCGTCGCGGACGCTCAGCCGGACGTTTAGCCACTTGTCGCCGTCGATGATGTCATCCGCACCGTTGCCCCAGATCTGGTCGCTGCCAGAACCGCCGATGATGATGTTGCCAGCACCGAAGTCGGTGGCGCCAGCGGGCAGCAGGTCGGCCAGGCCGGTGATGCGCTTGATACCCTCGGCATCGAGCGCATTGCTGAGGCCGGCTACGCCGACCTCGTTGTCGGGGTCTGACGGAGCGACGTCATCACCGCGCAGGACATCGTCCTTGTCCCAGCCGGAGAGGGCCTCTACCAGCAGGAACCGGTCCTTCAGGGCGTTGGGGCCCTCCACGATGATCATCCGCATGTCGGAATCGCCCGCTTCGACGGACCGGGCGTGGGTCACCCAGTCGAAGCCGTAGACACCGTGATTGCGTTCGATACCGGGGCCGGCGACCATGATGTCGTCCCCGCCCTCGGCGTCGTAGTCGTCCTCGCCGCTGTCGCCGATGAGGACGTCGTGGCCGGGGTTGTTGATGTCGTCGAAGAACGGTGCGCCGCTGTCTCCCTGGAGCAGGTCGTTGGCGTTACCGCCTTCCTGCCAGTCATCGCCGCCGCCGCCGAACACGGTGTCCGGGCCGTCGCCGGCCATCACCAGGTCATTGCCCTCGCCGGCGAAGTGCTCGTTGCCGTTGAGACCGCCGTTGGAGAAGTCGTCGCCTTCGCCGGACATGATGATGTCCAGTCCGGGACCGGCGTCGATCGCGTCGTTGCCGGGGCCACCCTTGAGCACGTCGTCTCCGTGAGTGTCGGTGATCCGGTCGTTGCCGGAACCGCCCAAGATGGTGTCCGCACCGTCGTTGCCTTCGATGATGTCATCGCCGCCGTTGCCCCAGACGGTGTCATTGTCGATGCCGGCCCAGATGCGGTCCGTTCCGTCGGCGCCGTCGGCGTCGTCCTTGCCGTTGTAGGTCGCCTGGGCGTTCAGACCCGCGCGGTCCACGCTGTTGGAGACGCGGTAGCGGACGGTGCCGTCGGCCATGCGCATCAGCAGCGCCGATTCGTCACAAACGGAGGCAGGATCATCGGCGACGTTATTGCCCGTAGTCGCCACGATGTTGCTCATCTCGAACTCGCAGTCGGCGACACCGAAGACATCGGCCTTGAGCGCTGCGGCGTCGGTGTTGCGCATCACCAGTTCGGCCATAGAGTTGCCTTCAAGCTGGGTCCGCAGGTTCAGGCCCGAGGTGCGGGACAGGTAGTAAAGCCGGTCGCCGTCCTGCAGATCAGTCATCTGGCGTTCGAAGATGTAGTTGAAGGTGGAGCCGAGCAGCCCGCCGAAGAGGTTCTGCGCCTCGGCAAGGCCGCCTACCCATAGATCAACCTTGTCGAGGCCGGTCTTGGAAGCGGCGCCCTCGTTCGCCCATTCGCCATTGCTGTTGACGAAGTCGTAGGCATCGGTCGGTGTTTCCGCCGCGGGGTCGGGGCTCATGTCGAAGAGCTTCTGTGCGGCAGCGCGCTTGGCCTCAATGGTCGTGGCCCCGGTGATGCTGGGGTGCGTGCCGTAAGCGGCCATGAAGTTGACCACCGAATCTGGATGCTTCAGCGCCTGCCCGAAGTCAACCCAGCTGCTGTAGGGCTTCAGCGACGACTCGCTCGTCTGCTCATAGAGCTGCTTGCGGAAGTTGTTCAGCGATGGAACGCCGGTGTCCCGGCCGCGGGCGATGTTGAGCGAGGCGAGGTCGAGGGGCAGGCCCAGGACGTTGTTGCGCAGCGTATCGGTGACGAACTCGTCTAGTTCGGCGCCCACCTGGTCCGTCATGCCCATGGCGATTGCGCCGGCGGCCTGGTCGGGGGTCAACGTGGCATCGCCGTTGGCGTAGTAGGCCGGCGGGTTCAGGAACGCGTCCAGCAGCGGAAGGCCGATATCGGCACCGCTGTTGGTCTTCCGG
Organism: Arthrobacter sp. NPDC089319; assembly: GCF_040684925.1. Classification (NCBI taxonomy): domain Bacteria; kingdom Bacillati; phylum Actinomycetota; class Actinomycetes; order Micrococcales; family Micrococcaceae; genus Arthrobacter; species Arthrobacter sp. NPDC089319. The sequence continues at coordinate 7,361 of NZ_JBFBGZ010000002.1, forward strand.
TCCACCGTGTCCGTCAACATCGAGTGACCGAAGCGGTAGGTCGCATGGGCGAACTCCGCGTGGATCGCCGGGTTGATACCCGTGTCGGACTGGGTGAAGACGTTGAACGGATTGATGCCCGGTTGGATCTTCCGCGCGAAGTCCTCGAAGACGATGTGCTGGTACTCCATCTCCGTGACGAACCGTGCGGCCTGGAACAGACGCTCCCCGTTCCATTCGCCGTTGGGGAGCTTCCACTCGTTCAGATCCAGATTCAAGGACGTCAGCAGGTCTTCCATGTAGGTGACCAATCGGTTGTGCTCCGAGTGGAAGACCTGATGGACGGCGGTGAGGCCGATGTTCTCGTTGACGCGGCCGTCGCCGGCAACGAAGTGCGCGTCGAGCATTTCGTCGTCGTAGGTGCCCGCGGCCTGCGGACCGGTAACTGGCGTGAGGTCGCTATCTCCGTCAGCTGCCAGCGCCCTGCCGCGGGAGTCGAACGGTGCGGCGAAGTGCGAGATGTCGTCCAGGAACGCGATCCCGATCCGCTGGACATTCGCCGGCGGGGCGACGGGGTTCTCCAGGTTCCCTTCCACGAACTGGTTGTCCTGGGTGATGTACTGCGGCAGGCCGCTGGGGCCCCGCAGGAAGCGCCCGTACTGGTCGGTGGCCAGCATCGGGATGTTCACGACGTCAGCATCGGAGAGCTCCAGGCCGAGCATGGACGCGGCCTGGGCCTTGATGTCCGCCCAGGTGGCCATGCCGCCGGGGGCTCCTTCGATCAGTTCGCCGGTAGAGACCGGGTCGCCGCTTTCGTTGAGCTCATAGTCCCGGAGGAAGACCTGATGCGACGGGTTTGAGGAGTAGGTCTGGCTCTGGTCGACCCACGGGGAGTCAGTATTGGTGCCGTCCTGGATATCGTCCGGCGTGCCGAGCACGCCGTCAGGCCCGGGCTGGTTCTCCGCCCGGTTGAGGACCATGAAATTCGGCCCGCCCTCGACATACAGCGGATCATCCGTTGCCAGGGGCATCATGACCAAGTTATTGGTCTTCTTGGTGAAGTCCACGCCGTGGTCGAAGAACTGGCCGAACAGGGCAAAGAAGCCGTTGTATGGCGGTGAGAGTCCAAAGTCGGTGGTGACATTCGGGATGTCGAGGGTCTCTCCTTCCGGCACGCAGTCCACCGGCAGGCCATCGGCGTCGCAAGGAACCGCCGTCGGGCCGTCGTTCACCGTCCGGTGCGCCTTGCCGGCCGCGGCGATCGCGGCAGGATTGCTGGCGGTCTGGTCCACAATGACATTGCTGATGAAGCGGGGGTCGGCATCAGTCACGGTGGTGTTGACTGACTTGTATGACTGCCCCCCGGCCGTGGTACGCCATTCCGGCTCAGCCAGCCGCGGGAACGGCAGGCTGGCGGATCCGTAGTGCCCCTGCTCAGCCACCAGGTTGTTATCGGTCCCGTCCACCGTTCGCAGCCCGAACGGCAACAGGGGATTGGCTATCTGGTTGGGGCCGGAGCCGAGGAGCGGCTGGCCCGCAACCGGCTTACCCTCGGCGTCTTCCTTGGTTGCGTGGTTCTCCGCAATCTTGATCTGCTTGAGGATGAACCTCATATCCCCGGCATTAAGAGTCAGGCCCTGACCGACCGGCGCTGCCAGCGCGGCGGGAGCGAGGGCTGTGGGCAGCACACCCGCGCCCAGCACCAGCGCGGCCAGCCCGGCGGTCACCTTTTGGGGAACGGATGGCTTCCCCCTTTGGGCACGTTCGGTGCCCCTCCTGTGTTTTGGATGGGCGGATTTCTTGAACATGATGACTCCCCTAGTCGAGTGATGTGTGGCTGGCCACAGCATCTGACGAGGACCTTGGGGAAATCCTTGGAAGCTCCTACCTCAACGTCCGGGGCAAGCAAAAGCCCGCCCCTGCCCCGGCCCTCCAAGGGAGGGCCGGGGACTAGGAACGGGCTATTGTTGCCGTGAAACCTTGGGCAAGCCGCTCTACGCGGTCAACTGCCGCTTGGAGGAGATTACGCCGGTGTCGAATCCGGCCAGGTGCAGGCCGCCGTGGAAGCGGGCGTGCTCGATCTTTACGCAGCGGTCCATCACCACGTTCAGGCCGGCGGCCTCGGCCTTGGCCGCGACCTCCTCGTGCCAGGAGCCCAGTTGCAGCCAGATGGTCTTGGCGCCGACGGCCAGCGTCTCCTCCAGCACGGTGGGCAGGTCGTCGTGCTTGCGGAACACGTCCACCAGGTCCGGGACCTCGGGCAGGTCCGCCAGCGACTTGTAGACCGGCTGGCCCAGAATCTCCTTGGCCACCGGATTCACGAAGTAGACCTTGTACGGCGAGCTGGACAGCAGGTACGTGGACACGAAGTAGCTGGCCCGGCTGGGCTTGTCCGAGGCGCCGACTATCGCAATCGACTTGGTGTTCCGCAGGATGTTCAGCCGTTCCGGGGCGGACGGTCCCACCCACGCGCGTTCTGCTGTGGCGGTCACTTGGCGGCTCCTTCTTCGGCTTCAATCAGTTCTTCCACGGACTCGACTACGCGCGTTCCGGGCTCTGTCCGGGCGGCACGCGCCGCCTGGATCGTGCAGGACTCGCCTGCATAGCTGGGTGAGGCGAACTCGGAGGTGTCGAACGCGTCGTCCTCATGGTCGCGGCTGGGGCCGTGCTCGGCACCTGCCTGCTGCGATGCCGTCAGCGCTTGGTCCAGGTCCCAGAGGATGTCGTCCACGTCTTCCAGCCCCACGGAGATGCGGATCAGGTCCTCGGGCACGCCGGCGGCCACGAGCTGGTCGGCGGTGAGCTGCTGGTGCGTGGTCGATCCCGGGTGCAGCACCAGGGTGCGGGCGTCGCCGATGTTGGCCAGGTGGCTGGCCAGCTGCAGCGATTCGATGAACTTCTGGCCGGCCACGCGGCCGCCCTTGACGCCGAAGCTGAACACCGAGCCCACGCCCTTGGGCAGGTACTTCCGGCCGCGCTCATAGTGCGGGTGCGCGGGCAGGCCGGCGTAGCTGACCCAGGAGACCCGCTCGTCGGCTTCCAGCCATTCGGCCACCTTGCGGGCGTTGGCCAGATGCTCGTCCATCCGCTGCGCCAGCGTTTCCACGCCCTGCAGCAGCTGGAACGCGGACTGCGCGGACAGCGACGGGCCGATGTCGCGCAGCTGCTCGGAACGGAGCTTGGTCAGGAAGCCGTACTCGCCGAAGTTGCCCCACCAGGACACATTGCCGTAGCTGGCCACCGGTTCAGTCATCTGCGGGAACTTGCCGTTGCCCCAGTTGAAACGCCCGGACTCGACCACAACGCCGCCCAGCGTGGTGCCGTGTCCGCCGAGGAACTTGGTGGCGGAGTGGATCACAATGTCCGCGCCGTGCTCGATGGGCCGGATCAGGTAGGGAGTGCTCAAGGTGGCGTCCACCACCAGGGGGAGGCCGGCGTCGTGCGCCACCGAGGCCAGACCCGCGAGGTCGGCAATGTCGCCGGACGGGTTCGCCACGATCTCGGTGTAGACCGCCTTGGTGTTCTCGCGGATGGCAGCGGCGAAGTCGGCCGGGTCGGTGGAGTCAATGAACGTGGTCTCCACGCCGAACCGGCGCAGCGTGACGTCCAGCTGGGTGATGGTACCGCCGTAGAGCTTGGACGAGGCCACAATGTGGTCGCCCGCGCCGGCCAGTGCCGCGAAGGTGATGAACTCAGCGGCCATGCCCGAGGACGTGGCCACCGCGCCGATGCCGCCTTCCAGCGAGGCGATGCGCTCCTCGAACGCGGCCACGGTGGGGTTGCCGATGCGGGAGTAGATGTTGCCGTACTTCTGCAGCGCGAAGAGGTTCGCGGCGTCGTCGGTGTCCTTGAACACGAACGACGTGCTCTGGTAGATCGGCACGGCCCGGGCGCCATGCTCGGCGTCGGGCGTGCCGCCGGCGTGCAGGGCACGGGTGCGGAAACCGAATGTGCGTTCAGCCATCAGGCAGCTCCTTCAAAACTTAGGTTCCCGAGGCAATGACGGTCCTAGCGGCGCGCCCGGATGCGGGGGCGCCATCCGGATCAAAGATTGCTTGCGCTCTCTCCATCGCTTCTGGCGGTAGCACCTTTCCGGTTGGCCGGATGGTTGCTGCGGTGTCAAAGAGCCAGATCTCTCAACCGCTCGGGATGGTCCCGTCCATTCTCGCAACTTCCGCCGTAGCCGCCAAAATTGTTGAGCCGCGTTGCGTCTTGCCTTGAATTTCCAGTACGACGGCGGTGCTCGGCTTGGCTGCCGCGCGTCCGGTGGTCGACCAAGCGAGCGTCTGGTCGTGCCGCGCCTCCGGTGGTCGACCAAGCGAGCGCCGGGTCGTGCCCCGCGTCCGGTGGTCGACCAAGCGAGCGCCGGGTCGTGCCCCGCGTCCGGTGGTCGACCAAGCGAGCGCCGGCGAGCGTGTGGAGACCCGCCGGGGTGCACGCATCCAATGCCACCCGTAGATTAGGTTCCATGGCTGAGCTTACGGCGCTGCAGCGCCTCGCACGGGAACACGGCGTCGGCACGACCTTCCGGGGTTGGGACGGAGCTGAGCAGGCGGTCGCGCCGGCAACGCTGGTCGCTGTCCTCACCGCGCTGGGTGTTCCCTGCAATACCGACGACGACGTGACCGTCTCCCTCCGTGCCGCGGAACTGGCGCCGTTGCAGCGCAACCTGCCGCCCGCCGTCGTCGTCCGCCAAGGAGACGCCACCGAGGTGCCGGTCAATGTTAGTGCCGGCGCGAGCCCCCGGGTGCAGATCGTGTTGGAGGACGGGTCCCGGCGCGACGTTGACGTGGTGCCCGGCGGGCCGCACGAGGCGGCGGGGGTTCCGCGGGATCGTCTGGCCGCGGTGGTGCCGGCCGACCTCCCGCTGGGCTGGCACACGCTTGAGCTGACGGAAGCCGGAACCGGCAGGGCACCAACCGAGGAGTCCGGAGCTGGCAATGCAGCAATCGACCAAGCCCCAATCGGCCAGCGCCCACCCGGCCAGCCCCCGGCGACGCCCGACAGCCAGGCACGGTGCGCGCTGGTCGTCACCCCGCAACGGCTGACCACCGCCGACCGGCTTCACCGTACCTGGGGCCTGATGGCGCAGCTGTACTCCGTGCGCTCGCGGTCGTCTTGGGGTATCGGCGATCTTGACGACCTGGCCGTGCTGGCCGAAACGGCTGCCGCGAAGGGTGCAGGGTTCGTCCTGATCAATCCGCTGCACGCGGCGCAGCCCAAGCCGCCGGTGGAGCCCTCGCCCTACCTGCCCGCGACGCGCCGTTTCGTCAATCCGATCTACCTGCGGGTCGAGGATGTGCCCGAGGCCCGGGACATTCCGCTGGAAAATACCTTCCACGACGCGAATCTGGACGCCGGCATTCTGGACCGCAATCCCGTTTATGCGGCCAAACTCCGGGCACTGGAAGCAGTTTTCGCGGTGCCCCGGCCCGCGGAACGGCAACAGCAGTTCGACGCCTTCCGCGTTCAGGAAGGCGAGGGGCTGGAGCGCTTTGCCCTGTGGTGCGCGCTCGCCGAATCCCTTCCGCCCGGTGCTCCCGAGTGGTCCGACCCGGAGTTCATCGAATCTCAGCGCAGTGCGCTTAAGGACCGCATCGAGTTCCACCAGTGGCTGCAATGGCTGTGTGACGAGCAGCTTGAGGCCGCGCAGCGCCGGGCCCTCGATGCCGGAATGAACCTCGGGATAGTGCATGACCTCGCGGTCGGCGTCCATCCAGCCGGTGCCGATGCTTGGGCGTTGCAGGATGTGCTGGCCGCGGGCATCTCGGTGGGCGCGCCGCCGGACATGTTCAATCAGCAGGGCCAGAACTGGTCCCAGCCGCCGTGGCATCCCGAACGCCTCGCCGAGTCCGGCTATGCCGCCTACCGGGACATGCTGCGGACCATCCTGCGCCACGCCGGCGGCATCCGAGTCGACCACATCCTGGGGTTGTTCCGGTTGTGGTGGATCCCCGTCGGCGGCCCGCCCGGCGAAGGCGCCTATGTGTACTACGACCATGAGGCCCTGATCGGCATCCTCGCCCTCGAGGCCGAACGGGCCGGCGTGGTGGTGATCGGCGAGGACCTCGGGGTCTTCGAGCCCGGCGTTCAGGACTACCTGGCCGAGCGCGGCATCCTGGGCACTTCCATCCTGTGGTTCGAGTACGACGGCGCCACGCCCCGGCCGCCGGAGAGTTACCGCCGCTCCTGCCTCACCAGCGTCACCACCCACGACCTGCCGCCCACCGCCGGCTACCTTGCCGGCGAGCACGTGAACCTGCGCGAATCGCTGGGCCTGCTGAACCGGCCGGTGGAGGAGGAGCGCACCTTGGACCGGGCAGCCCAGGAGTCGGTGCTGTCCCTGGTGCGCTCGCGGGTTCCGGTTGCTTCACAGCACGACGACGACGGCGGCGCCGCCACCTCCGGCGAGCAGCGCACCATCGACGCGCTGCACGCGTTCATCGCGCAGACCCCGTCGGTGCTGCTGGGGGTCGCCCTGACCGACGTGGTGGGGGAGCGGCGGACCCAGAACCAGCCGGGCACCGCGGACGAATACCCCAACTGGCGGATCCCGCTGGCCGGCCCGGACGGGGAAGCCATCCTGCTCGATGATCTGGCCGCCAACGAACGGTTCGACTCGCTGGTCCGCGCGCTGCGGGAACGGTAGTCGGTCCAAACGGGTGCGCCGGCTGGGTCTTACAACCGGGCCAGCAGAGCCTCGCCGGTCTCAGCCGGCCACGAACGGCGACGCCGCTGAACGTGACCGGTGTCCACGTTCAGCAGGAACTGTCCATGTCTTAGAGCGGCGTCCGGCGCTGACTAGGACAAGCGCAAAACCTACCCGCAAAACGTGGACAGCCCGGGGTCGTCGCTGGAGGAGACGCCAACCCCGCGGCGCGCATCGTCATAACCGGGTAAGCAACGCCTCGCCGGTTTCGGCCCGCCGGTAGAACACCTCACGGCCGGAACGCATGGTGGCCGCCAAACCGCTCTCGGACATCACCTTCAGATGCTCGTTGACCGTCCCGGCGGCGAGGTCCAAGCAGCGGGCGAGCTGCGTCGTCGTCATCGGTACATCGAGTTGCGCGAGGATCTGCGCCCGGGTCTTGCCGAGCAGCCGCGCCACCGGGCTGTGCGTCGCCTCGCGGCTGGCTTCCCAGAGCCGGCCGACGCCGCGCGGTGCGTAGGTCAGGGTGGGCACGAACGGCCGGACGTTGAGCACCAAGGTGTTGGGCCAGACGAACGCATTCGGCACCAGCAGCAGGCCGCCGCCGGGCTCGGGCACGTCGTCGGCCTCGCAGCCGCGCATAATCTCCAGCCCGGTGGGCGTGGGGCGGACGCTGGGGTGCAGGCTCTTGAAGACCTCAAGGATGCCGTCGCGCGACAGTTGGGCCAGGCGGCTGTCGATGTCCGCCAGCAGCAGGGAGCGCAGCCGCGGCCACACGGGTTCGATGGCGGTGCGCCAGTACCACTCGAGGGCGGCGGTGATGCCCGGGATGCCGGCGTCGATGTCCTCCGCGAGCCGTTGCAGCTCCTCGCGCGCGTAGTCGGCCGGGTTCTGACTGAGCAGGTGGGTGACGTCGCGCTGCCACACCTCCGGGGGCACATCGGCGACGGCGGCGAGGCCCTCGGCGAACGTGCCCTGGTACTTCGGCGTGGGCGTGATGGAGTCAGCCAGGAAGCCCTTCGGTGGAACCAGCGCGGTGAGCAGGCGCAAATGGTCCCGGGCCTGCGGATCGGCCGACTCGGCGATGCGCCGCTTGGTGGCCTCGATCCATGGCCGGTGGATGGGCGTTCCCACCTGCAGGGCGCGCAGGCTGGCGACCGTTTCGCCCAGCGGCGCCGCCTCGAACCGGACCTTGGTCAGGTCCTCGGCGCTGAGGGTGATGTGCATGGGAACAGCGTAAGGTCGCCGGGTGCTCCGGTCGAGGATTCGGGGAGGGCCGAATCCTGGGCACGGCCGGAGCGTGGAGCCCGGAGCCCGGATCCATTCCCGATTCGGGTCCTGCCGAATCGTGGCCCTTGCCTGAACATGCGCGGAGCCTGAAGCCATGACTACTTCAACGCAGACCCGCCATCACGTCGACGTCGCTGACCGGGCACACGGCTCCAGTCCGTCCTTAGCCGTCCCATCTATCCATCCGTCCGCGACAAGCGTTCGGTCGACCTTGCCAGTGCCTGCTCGCGAGGCTGCCCGCCTCCGTGTCATCCGTGGGATCCGGCCTGCGGTAAATGCCATGTCCCATGCTCTTGTGGCAACTGCTCGCAGGCTCAGCGCATCGTGGCAAGCCGGTGCCGCCAAAGACGCCCTGATCGAGGAGCACCGCGACAAAGTCCGGACCCAGATCCGCCTCTTCGGCGGCCGCTACTGACGGCAACTGTCTGGTCAGCGGCGCGAGACCTACTAGAGGACGCCGGGACTATCCACAGGTCCGGCTCAATGCTGGCGGCCCCGGAGACAGCGGGTCATCATCGGTGTCATGCAGAGCCCGGAAATGATCGCCGAGTATGTTGCGAAAAAAGGAGGTACGGCCTTCGTCAAGGATCTGCGGAGAGCGGGCATCGGATCAGACGCGCTGAAGGTGGCTATCTCTTCGGGTGTCCTGAAGTCCGTTCACCGGGGGCTCGTCGGCACCGCCAACGCGGATGCGAACCTCCGCACTGCAATGACGGCCGGTGGGCTGCTTACATGCGTCTCGGCCGCAAGGGAGCTCGGACTATGGACCATGAAAGACCCGACCCAATTGCATCTGTGGACAGACCACGGCCGACAACCTGTAACCGTGATCAAGCACCGCGGCCGCCTCGTGAACGCAGGCCGCTGGGGTTACGTAGGAAGCGTGGATTGTGTGCTGCACGCAATCCGCTGCCGTCCGCGCCTGGAAGCGCTGGTCATCGCCGAGTCAGCGGTACGCCTAGGACGAGTTTCGAAGGAGGAGCTTGTGGATCTCCTACCCGGTCCGCGAAATAGCTTTCGGCGGCAGTTGGTGCAGGACATAGGCGATGACGCCGATTCGCCGTTGGAGGTTATTGCCCGGGATCTCTTCCGGGTTGCCGGTCTCCATGTGGAGACCCAGGTGCGCATCCGGGGACTCGGACGGGTGGACATGGTGGTGGAAGGCCGACTCATTATCGAGCTGGACGGATTCGACTTTCACTGGGACCGCGCGGCCTTCCTCAAAGACCGGAGGCGGAACAACGCGGGCATACTCAGCGGGATGCCCACGCTCCGATATGTCTACGAGGACTTGGTCTTCGCGCCGGAACGCGTCGTGGCCGAGGTCATGACCATGCTGCGGAGGTCGGCCTGAAGTAGGACTTGCGTGGTTCGATCCCACGTATAGGACTAACTTCCCACGTTTCGGCCGGTTCGAAACGCCCTGACTAGGGGAAATGCTGCGGACCGAAGAATAAACGTGGGAGCGAACGGAGGGTGGCTGGAGCGCGGGCCGGGTCGCGGGCCGGGCCTGCAGTGCGGCCGCGCGAGCTGGCCGGCGGCGGCGCGAGCGGGCCTCGCGGCGCGAGCGGGGCCGGAACGCCCGGGGCCGGACGCCCCGGGGCGGGCCGTCCGCCACCCCCCGCCCACCCCGGCGCTTACCGCGGCTGGCAGATGGCCTGGATCTCCGCGATGCACGGCTCGTTCTGCAGCGACGTGGTGTCGCCCAGCGTGGTTCCCTCGAACAACTGGGTCAGCAGCCGCCGCATGATCTTGCCGGAGCGGGTCTTGGGCACGTCCGGCACGAAGACCACGTCCCGCGGCTTGGCGATCGGACCGATCTGTGTGGCCACGTGTTCGCGCAGCGCGGCAACCGCGGCGGCCTGCTCGGCCGTCAGCGCGGCAACCTCCGCCCCGATCAGCGACTTGTCCAGCGGCACCACAAAGGCGGTGGCCGCGTGCCCGGTCTTCGCGTCGTACGTCGGGCACACGCCGGCCTCGACCACGGCCGGATGCGAGACCAGCGCGGACTCGATCTCGATGGTGGACAGCCGGTGGCCCGAGATGTTGATGACGTCGTCCGTCCGGCCCAGGATCCAAGTGTCGCCGTCGGTATCGAACCGGGCGCCGTCGCCGGCCAGGAACCAGCCCTGCGCCGCATACTTCTCCCAGTAGGAGCTGAAGTAGCGCTCCGGGTTTCCCCAGACGGTCCGGGCCATCGACGGCCCGGTCTTGGTGACCACGATGTTGCCCTGCTGTCCGGTACCCACCCGGGCACCGCCGTCGTCCACAATGTCCGTGGCCAGCCCCGGCAAGGCGCGGGTGGCGCAGCCGGGCTTGAAGGAGGCGTCCGTCTGGCGCGGCGAGAGCACGGTGGCGCCGGTTTCGGACTGCCACCACGTATCCACCATGGGAATGCCCGACGACGGGTCCCCGGCCACCAGCGAATCGCGGCCCACCTGGCTGCGCAGCCAGCGCCACGCCTCCGGGTTCACCGCCTCACCCACGGTGCCGGCCAGCCGGATGGAGCCCAGGTTGTACTCGGCCGGGATGCCGTCCGGGAACCAGCCCATCAGTGACCGGACCAGCGTGGGCGCGGTGTAGTAGCTGGTCACGCCGTAGCGCTCGATGACCTCGAAGTGCCGGCCGGGGTGCGGGGCGTTCGGCACGCCCTCGTAGATCACCTGGGTCACGCCGTTGCTCAGCGGTCCGTAGATCTCGTAGGTGTGCGCGGTGACCCAGGCCAGATCCGCGGTGCACCAATGGACATCGTCGGCCCGCGCGTCCGGGTCCGGGTTGCTGAACAGGTACGAGTGGCTGAACGAGGCCTGGGTCAGATACCCGCCGGTGGTGTGGACCAGGCCCTTGGGCTGGCCGGTGGTGCCGGAGGTGTACATGATGAACAGCGGCGTCTCGGCATCGACTGCCTGAGCCTCATGCACCCGCGGCTGCGACTCGACCACGTCGTGCCACCAGACGTCGCGGCCTTCCACCCAGTTGATGTCCGTGTGCCCGGTCCGGTTGATCACCAGCACGTGCTCGATCGCGTTCTCGCCGGAGACGGCCTCATCCGCGTTGGCCTTGACCGGGACGGCGGCGCCGCGGCGGTACTGGCCGTCGGTGGTGACCAGCAGTTTGGCGCGCGTGTCCTCCACCCGGAACTTCAGCGCCTCCGCGGAGAAGCCGCCGAACACCAGCGAATGCACCGCGCCGATCCGCGCGCACGCCAGCGTGATGACAATCGTTTCCACCAGCACCGGCAGGTAGACGACCACCCGGTCGCCCTTGCCGATGCCCAGCGCCAGCAGCGCGTTGGCGGCCTGCGAGACCAGTTCCTGCAGATCGCGGTAAGTCACCGTGCGGCGGTCGCCGGGTTCGCCCTCGAAGTGCAGCGCCACCTTGTCGCCGAGACCGGCGGCCACGTGCCGGTCCGCGCAGTTGACCGCGGCGTTCAGCGTGCCGCCGTCGAACCAGCGCAGCTCCGGGCCGCGGCGCGCCTCGGTGTCCACCGGAGTGGCCGAATGCGCGGTATGCCACGGCTCCGCCCACTGCAGCCGGGCGGCGGCGCGCTCCCAGAACGCAATCCGCTCGGCCTCGGTCTGCGGCTCCGGCCAGGCGGTGACCTGGTCTCGGTACGGCGTCCCTTCAAGAACGACGGCGGTGCCCCCAGCGGTTGCCCGGCCGGCGGCGGTTTCGGCTACTTCTATGCCCATCTCTTTACTGCCCATTTCTCCGCAACTCCCAAGAGTGCGTCGGTGATTTTGCCGATGATGGCCAGCAGGACGATGGCCAGCAGCAGCCTGTCAGTGCGGCCGTTGTTCTGTGAGTCCGTGAGCAGGAAGCCCAGTCCCATGGAGGAGGCGATCAGTTCCGCTGCCACCAGAAACAGCCACGCCTGTGCCAGCGCCAGCCGCAGACCGGAGAACACCGCCGGCACCACAGCCGGCAACTGCACGGTGGTCAGCAGCTTCACGCCCTTCAGCCCGAACGCGCGGCCGGCTTCCACCAGGTTCTTGTCCACGTGGCGCAGCGCCAGCGAGACAGTGGTGAACACCGGAAAGAAGGCGCCGATCAGGATCAGCGTGACCTTGGAGTCCTCGCCGATCTTCATCCACAAGATCAGCAGCGGCACCCACGCCAGCGACGGCACGGCACGCAGCGCGCCGATGGTGGGGGAGAGCAGCACATCGGCAACCTTGGACAGGCCGATCAGTGCGCCGAAGACCAGGCCCAGGGCTGCGCCGAAGGCGAAACCGAGCAGCACGCGCTGGGTGGAGATGGCCACGTGCTGGGCCAGCTCGCCGCGCTGAATCAAGTCAAGCGCGGCCTCGATGACCGCCCCGGGCGCCGGCAGTTGGACGGAGCTGAACAGTCCGGCCGAAGTGCTCCACTGCCAGGCCGCGAGCACGGCGGCCGGCAGCAGCAGGCCAAGCAGCAGGCGCACCCAGCCGTTGCCGAGCACGCCCGCAGCGGACCGTCCGTTGGCTGGGCGCCGTTCCGGCGAGGAACCGTCCTGCTGCGGCCGGTCTGGCCGTGCCGTCTTGAGGACGCCGGAGGCTTTCAGGCCTTCCTGGCTGGTGGCATAAACGCTGTTGCCGGATGCGCCGGGGTTGCCGAGGTGCGTCATTAGGATTCCTTGATGGCCGACGGATCGGCCGTCTTCACCAGCGAGTCGTCCAGCAGGGTCGCCAGGGCCTTGTCGATGTCAGCCTGGCTCTTCACGTCACCGGTCTCGACGAACGCCGGGCCGACCTTCTCCAGCACGGCGCGCTGCTTCTCGCCCGGAGCGGCTTCCACGTCCAGGTTGCTGCGCTCGGTGATCACCTTGGTGGCCACCTCAAGGTCCAGGCCGGCGACGTCGGCGAGGATCTGCGCGGTTTCCTCCGGGTTTTCGGCGGCCCACGCGCGGGCCTTCTCGTAGGCGTTCACCACAGCCTGGGCGAGCTCCGGCTCTTCCGTCAGGAAGGACTCGGTGGCGTTCAGGAAGCCGTAGGTGTTGAAGTCCAGATTCCGGTAGAACAGCTCGGCGCCGTCCTTTTCGGCACCGGCCATGATCGGATCGAGGCCGGACCAGGCATCCACCGAGCCCTGCTTCAGCGCGGTCAAACCGTCGGCGTGCTGCAGGTTCTCCACGGTGACGTCGCCGGCGGAGAGGCCGGCCTCTTCCAGCGACTGCAGCAGGAAGAAGTAGGGGTCGGTGCCCTTGGTGGCTGCGACGGACTTGCCCTTGAGGTCCTCGACGGAGTCGATGCCGGAGTCGGGCAGCGTGACCAGTGCGGCCCATTCCGGCTGCGAGTAAAGGCTGATGGTCTTGATCGGCGAGCCGTTGGCGCGGGCCAGCAGCGCGGCGGACCCGGCGGTGGAGCCGACGTCGACGGCGCCGGAGCGCAGTGCCTCGTTGGCCTTGTTGGAACCGGCCGACTGCAACCAGTTCACCTCAACGCCGTCGTCGGCCAAGGTGGCCTCCAGCCAGCCCTTTTCCTTGATGATCAGGCTCAGCGGGTTGTAGGTGGCGAAGTCGATGTTGAGCACACCGTCGCCGGTGCCCTCGGCCGCGGTGGCTTCGGAATCTTCGCCGGCCACGCAGCCGGTCAGGGCCAGCGAAGCGGTGGCGGCGACGGCGGCCGCACCGAGGATCGAGCGGCGGGAGAAGCGGCGGGCAATAGACATGGTGGTCCCTTCGAACGGTGCGCGAAGCAGGAGAAGCTCCGCGGTTACGGGTGGATTTGGGCACAGACGGCCCGGGAAATGCTTGAGGGTGGAGAGGGCGGCCTAATGGCCGTCGACGCCGAGGCTTTCGAGCAGTGAGCGGCGCATTCGGGCCAGCTCCACCGAACCGCGGTCCCGCGGGCGGCTGCCGGGAACGTCAACAGTGCGCACAATCGTGGCGCCGTCGTGCTCGCGGCCTTCTTCCTTGCCCAGCAGGATGATCCGGTCCGCCAACTGCAGGGCTTCGTCCACGTCATGGGTCACCAGCAGCACGGTGGTGGGTTCGGCCGCGTGGATGTCCAGCAGCAGATCCTGCATCTTGATCCGGGTCAGCGCGTCGAGTGCGCCGAAGGGCTCGTCCAGCAGGAGTACCCCCGGATTGCGGGCCAGCGCCCGGGCCAACGAGGCTCGCTGCGCCATGCCGCCGGAAACTTCGCGCGGACGATGCTTGGCGAACTTGTCCAGCCCCACCAGTTCCAGCAGCCGGGCCACCTTGGACTTGCCCTGCTTCGCGCTGGAAGATTTGGGCAGGCCGATGGCTACATTGGCCTGCAGGGTGTGCCACGGCAGCAGCCTCGGTTCCTGGAACGCGACGGCGCAGCGCGAGTCGATGCCCTGGACGGGCGTGCCGTCGATGTCCACGCTGCCGTTGCTGGGCGCATCCAGGCCGGCGGTGGCGCGCAGCAGGGTGGACTTGCCGCAGCCGGACGGGCCCAGGATGGCCAGCACTTCGCCGGAGCGGACGTCGAAGTCTACGTCACGGAGCACGGTGTGGGCGTTCGCGCCGGTACCGAAGGTGCGGTTCAGGCCGCGGAAGGAGACTGCCAGAGCGGAACCGGACGCTGCCGAGGGCGCAGTGGATGCGGGGGCCGCGTGGCGGGACGACGACAGTACTGCAGTCATGGGATCACTCCATCGATCCTGGCAGTAGCACCCTACGGTTCAAGCCGTGCGTCCGGCTTCCGCCGGCCGTACCCGTGGCTTGTCACCTCGTTATCACCGGCAGTCTGGGATGGCTTCCGGTGACCAGGGTTGCTGCGGCGTCGTCGATCCAGGTCTCTCGGCCGCTCGGGATGGTCACGACTAACTAAACGGCACTCCCGGTATCCACGGCAAACGGCCCGTAATAAAGCGGCGTAACAAACCGCGGCACAAAAACCGGCCCACGCCGGTTGCCGGAGCGCGCAAATCCGTAGACGCCGGTTTGTGCCGATGGCAGGATGGCCGCATGAAAATCAACCGTCACATCATCGTGTTCGACGCCGCCGATCTGGACGCTGAGAGCAGCTTCTGGGCAGGCCTGCTGGACGGGACGGTCAAGGCCGAGGACGACTGGCATACCGTTTCCGTTGACGGCGAGCCGCGGCTGGCGGTCCAATGGGCGCCCGACCACACCCCGCCTGAGTGGCCCGACGGCGCGCCGCAGCAGATCCATCTGGACCTCTACGTCGATGATCTGGGCGAGGCCCATGAACTGGCCACGTCGCTCGGCGCCAAGCTGCTCAAACCCGCCGACGACGCCGCGGCCGAGTCCGGATTCCAGGTCTACGCGGACCCCGCCGGCCACCCGTTCTGCTTCTGCTGGGGCGCCGGATGACCACGATGTCGGTGCGGAGCCACTGCTCACGCGGCGCCGGCTGCGGTTCCGGCTCACTTCTCCAGCGGCTCCCCGTTCCGGACCGATGCAACGACGTCGAGAACCGCCTGCGTGGTGGCGGCCGCGTCTTCCTGATCCATGATCAGCGAGGCGTGGGTGGCGCCGTCGACGGTGCGGTGAGCGCTGTTGGTCGACAACGCGGCCAGGGCATTCTGCTTCGCTGACCAGGAGGCACCGAGCGAGGGTTTAGTCCGGGCGGGACCACATTTGCCGCGCGGCGGGAGTCCTCCCTGTCAGCGGGAGGCGGTACCGACGTCGTACCGCGGTTGTCAGGCGGGCGGATCCGCGGGGATCAGGACCGTGGAGAACAGTCGGCGGTGCCGGCCTTCGCCGGGGCCGTTGGACACTGCCTTCTCTGCGGCCGCCCGGATGGCGGCGGTGAACTCCGCCAACTCCTCGTCCGTCATCCAGAGCGCGGCTTGCCGGTAGCCGGCGCCGTCACGGAGGAAGTCCGGGTTTTCCCGCGCGGTGTACTGGTCGAAGGCCTCCAGCAGTCCGGCCGCGAAGGCCATGAAGCCGCGCCGGTGGTCCTCGGCCGTCATCGAAGCCAACTCGTCACCGCTCACCGAACTCTTGGTGGTGTCCAGCCGGTATGTGCGCTCCGTGGTGCCGCGGACCTGCCGCTCCTGGGCAACCGCCAGCACGCCGGCCTTGGCCAACGTGCCGATGTGCCGGTAGAGCGTCGCGGTGGGGACGTCAGGGAGTTCGGCGGAGATCTCCGCCGTGGTCAGTTCACGGCCGCCCAGCAACGTCTGCACAATGCGCAGCCGTACCGGGTGCAGGATCAGATCGGCGCTCGCTGAAGGGGACATACCTAAACATTCTCACAGTTGACATTGTTCGCACAAGTGATAATAATGATTCTTGTCCGGCGAAGGTGCCGGGTTCGAACCGACTTATTGACTGGCAAGACATGATCCGAAGGGAGGCGCAATGGCGGCGATACGGGTAGGGAACAACGAGGTTCTGCTGGAGTTGGACCGGATGGAGAAGGCGGCGGGGCTGATCGGGGATCAGGCCTTCCCGCTCTCGGCCGTGACCTCCGTGGAGGTTCTGGCGGATGCCTTCGACGGCGTGCACGGGCTGCGTTCTCCCGGCCTGGCGATTCCGGGCCGGACAAGGATCGGAACCTGGCGCGGCCGCGGCAAGACCCTCGCCGTCGCCCGTCAGGGGATTCCGGCCCTTCAGTTGGACCTGTCCGGCCAGAAGTATGCCCGCGTGGTCGTCTCGCTGCCGGACGCCGAGGATATCGCTGCGGGGATCCGTGCCGCCGCGGGTCTGCCCGCCGGACAGCAGGTCAGTGAGGAAGAGGTCCGCTTCTCCTCCGGGACCGTGAAGCTGGTCGGAACCTGGGCCAAGCCGGCCGGAACCGTCCGCGGAACCGCGCTGATCCTGCCCGGCTCCGGCCCGGTTGACCGCAACGCCGACCATAAGCGGATGCCGCTGGGCATCAGCCGTGATCTGGCCCGCGCGCTCGCCGACCATGGCATCGCCTCGCTGCGCTATGACAAGCGGGGCACCGGCGCCTCGGATGGCAGCTTCCTGGCGGCCGGCTTCCGGCAGAACACCGACGACGCCGCTGCCGCCCTCCGCTGGATGGTCGCCCAGAAGACCGGGGATGTGCCGGTGTTCCTGGTGGGCCACAGCGAAGGCGGCTACCACGCAACTGCCGTGGCCTCCGACCCCGGGACCCGGCTGGATGGAACCGTGCTGCTCTCCACCTCGGCGCACACCGGCTTCGAGACGGGCCGGTGGCAGACGGCCCAGATTGGCGATTCATTGCCGGCGTTCGTGCGCCTCTTGTTGAAAGTCCTGCGGAAGGACCTGGTCACCATGCAGGCGAAGTCAGTGGAGAAGATCCGGACCACCACCGAGGACGTGGTGCGGATGCAGGGACGCAAGATCAACGCGCTCTGGCAGCGGGAGTTCATCGACTTCGACCCGGTGCCGTACCTGGAGCGTTTGCAGATGCCGGTGCTGGCCATCACCGGCGCCAAGGACGTGCAGGTGGACCCGGAGGACCTGGACGTCATTGCGGCCACCGTGCCCGGCCCGGTCAGTACGCGGAAGATCGACGACCTCTCGCACCTGCTGCGCCGGGACCCGA
Organism: Arthrobacter sp. NPDC089319; assembly: GCF_040684925.1. NCBI lineage: Bacteria > Bacillati > Actinomycetota > Actinomycetes > Micrococcales > Micrococcaceae > Arthrobacter > Arthrobacter sp. NPDC089319. Next base: position 24,731 of record NZ_JBFBGZ010000002.1, read on the forward strand.
AGGCTCCGACCCTGTCCGACTACAAGCGGCAGATCCGCGAGCCTGTGGACGCGGAACTGCTTGAGCTGGTGGGCAGTTGGGTGGCGGAGCGGGCCGACGCCGCCGCGTCCGGGGCATCCGACGCCCAAGAGCTGGCCCGCTAACCCGCCTCATCGACTGTTCAGACAACGCCCTTAAACCGCGGTCTAAGGGCGTTATCTCATTCCTGGATGGGGACTGCCGGCTGGGAGACCGATGGCGAAGGTACCCGTAGCGGGAACTCATGGGTAGGGTGGCGCCATGGCACACCAGAATGATCCCGAAGTCGTCAGCCGCCTGCTGAGCACGCCCGGCCGCTGGGCCGTGGTCGGCCTGTCCACCAACCCGCACCGGGTTGCCATGCGCATCTCCAGGTACCTGATGGACCAGCTGGACATGGAGGTGGTCCCGGTCAACCTGCAGGGCGACGACGTCCACGGCCTGACCGGCTACCGAAAGCTTGCGGACATTCCTGGTCAGATCGACGTGGTGGACTGCTTCGTCAACTCCCAGAAAGTCGGCCCGGTGGTGGACCAGGCCATCGAAGTCGGCGCGAAAGCCGTCTGGCTTCAGCTGGGCGTCGTCGACGAAGCCGCCGCGGAACGGGCCAAGGCGGCAGGGCTAGACGTCGTGATGGGCACCTGCCCGGCCATCGAAGCCCCGCGTCTGGGCCTCTAGCCAGTCAGCGGCCCGCCTTGCCCGCCACCTAGGCTGAGACGTTCAGCGCTGTTGCATCACTCGTACATCGCGATGAAGCGGCCAACCACCCCGCCGGCCCGGAGCTTGTCGATGGCGCCCGGGATGTCGGCGTGCGTGATGTGGTTCATCGGCGGGTTCAGCTGGCCGGTCTTCATCAGTTCGTAGATGCCCGCCAGGTCCTCCTTGGTGCCGGACTTTGAGCCCCTGATGGTGAGCTGGTTGATGATGATCGGGTAGGTGTTGATGGTAGATTCGAGCCGCCCCATGCCCACTTGGACCAGGGTGCCGAACTCGCCGAGGGTCTCGATGGCGGCCGAAGTGGTGGTGCCGAAACCGGCGTAGTCGACGATCAGTTCCAGGTTCTTGTCCTTGAACGCCTCTATCGAGGCGGCGACGCCGGCCAGGCCGATCTCGTCGGCCAGTTTCTGCGTCTCGGGGTTGACCTCGGCTCCGTAAACCTCGGCGCCGGACAGCGCCGCGGAGCGCGCGCCGATGTAGCCCAGCCCGCCCAGGCCAATGACGCCGACTTTCATGCCTTTCCTGGCCCCGCCGACGGCCATGATCGCGTGGTAGGCGGTCAGGCCGGCATCGGTCGCCATCGCGCCGAGGTCGAAGGGCACCTCATCGGGCAGAGCCACCAGGTTGTCATCGGTCGCGCGAAGCTTGGCGGCGAAGCCACCGTCCCACTTGCCGTAGCCGAGGGCGTCCCCGTCCGACATCACCGGGGAGAGGCCCACCCGGTCGCCCACCTTCCAGTGGCCCATGCCGTCGCCGACCTCGCTGATCACCCCGGCGGACTCATGCCCCATGGTGCGGGGCAGCCCGTGCTGGAACAGCGCCATCCAGCCCGGATCATCGAGCGTGGTGACGTCCGAGTGGCAGACACCGGAGGCCTTGACGTCCACCACCACCTCGCCGGGGCCGGCGTGCGGCTCCTCCACCTCGTTGAGCTCCAGCGGCTTGTTCGTCCCGGTAAATTGCCATGCCTTCATATTTCGAACCCCCCTGAGCGGCGGGACGGTCGACGTCCCGGACCGGCCGAAATTGGTGGCGCAACTTCACCCTAGTCCCGTCGCGGAAAGGCCCACAGGGGTCGTCGGACTGGAGCTCATCTTCGCCCGGAATTCATCCGGACGGCCCGGCGCCGCGGGGTACCGGCAGGGAGCGGAACGATCCACAGGAAGGCGGGGGCCGCCGTCGTCGGATGGGGGTGTCCGTAACATTCGGCAGTGGAACGTCATGGCCCGTCACATGCTTCACAGCGCCGGATGGGGCCCGGCAGACTTTTCCCCAAGATCAAGAGTCCCAACGACAAGCTCTGGCTGGTTGGGCGGCAACCCTCTTCCGTAGCGGGGTGCCCCAGATGAGGATCCGGCCGCGCACAGATCGGTGCCCGGCAAGTACGGCCCCCGCCAGGCTGCGTCGTCGACTGTGATGGTTGCCGCGCGGTGCGGCAGGCGGGAGCCCCTGCACGAGGAGGCGCCATGACCGCCGTCGTCATTGAAGAAAACCAGCAGACCCGCCGTTCCCCCTGGAGCGGACAGGCCAGCCGCGAAGAACTCGCCCACTGGCAGCAGATCGCCGAGGGCGTGGCCGCCGTGCTGAGCACGGACGTGCTGGAGCGGGACCGGCGCAATGCGGACCCGCAGGCCGAAGTGGAGCTGCTGCGCAGTTCCGGCCTGTTCAACCTGATCATCCCCAGCGAGTGGGGCGGCGAGGGCGGACACTGGGAAAGCGCGCTGCACGCCGTGCGCATCCTAGCCCGCACCGATGCGTCGATCGCGCAGATCCTGGCCTACCACTACGCAAACCTCGGTGCCGTGGTCTTCTACGGCAACGCGCAGGTCCAGGAACGCCTGCTCCGCCGCTCCGCCCAGGGCCGCTGGTCCTGGGGCGACTCGGTCAACCCGGTGGACCCTAACTTGGATCTGGTGCCCGATGGCGACGGCTACCGGCTGGACGGCGTCAAGCACTTCTCCACCGGCGCATCCGTGGGCGACGCGATCCTGGTCAACGCCGCGATCACCTCCGGTCCGGATCAGGGCAAGTTCCTGGCCCTGGCCTTGGAACATGACCGCGCCGGAATCTCCTTCCTCGGCGACTGGGACGCGTTGGGCCAGCGCCTCTCCGCGAGCGGCTCCGTCAAGTACGACGGCGTGCTGGTCACCTCCGCTGACATCATCGGCGAGGTGGGGGAGGAGCCCTTCTCTTCCCTGGTGACGCCGTACATCCAGCTGGCGTTCGGCAACCTCTACCTGGGCATCGCGCAGGGCGCGCTGGAGCGCGGCCGCCAGATCACCCTGGCGCGCAAGAACTCCTGGTTCCTCAGCAACGCAGACACCTACGCCCAGGATCCGCTGACCCAGCGGGTCTATGGGGAACTGTCGTCCCGGGTGGCTGCCGTGGAGGCCTTGGCAGACCGGACGAACGAACGCTTCGACGCCGCCATCGCCGTCGGCGGGGAGCTGACGGCCGAAGCACGCGCTGGCGTCGAGATCGAGATCGCCCGGCTCAAGGTGGTCTCCACGGAGGTGGGCGTGGAAGTGGCCAACCGCATCTTCGAGGTGACCGGCTCTTCCTCCGCGAAAACCGCGGTGGGACTGGACATCTTCTGGCGCAATGTCCGCACCCACACCCTGCACGACCCGGTGGACTACAAGAAAGTTGAGGTCGGCGCCCACTTCCTACTGGGCGACATCCAGCCGATCTCGCTCTACACCTGATCCGCCCCGCATTCCCATCCGTCCCACCTCGGCCGTGCACGGCGGAGACCTCCAGGAGCACCACCATGACCGAAACCCTTGACCACGCAACAACGTCCGTCCACTCGACGCCGGCCTTCGAAGCGGCGGCCGCCAAGTACCGTCCGATCTTCCAGCGCATTACCGCAGGAGCGCTGGACCGCGAACTGGACCGCGAGCTGCCGTTTGAGCAGATCGGCTGGCTGAAGGACGCCGGCTTTGGCGCCGCCCGGATCCCCGCCGATCTCGGAGGCGACGGCCTGGACTGGGAGGAGTTCACCGAACTGTTGATCGAGCTGGCCGCCGCGGACAGCAACATTCCTCAGGCGCTGCGCTCGCACATAGCGCTGGTGGAGGAGAACCTGTACCACCACGGCCGCGGCGGGGACCGCAGCAACTGGCTGCGGCGCTTCGCCTCCGGCCAACTGGCCGGGAACGCGTGGACCGAACCGGGCGCCGGCGGAACCGCCACCGTGCTCTCTGAATCCGGCGGCAAGCTGGTGTTGAACGGGCGCAAGTTCTACACCACGGGCACCATCTTCGCCGACTGGATCGACGTCACCGCCAAGCGGCCCGACGGCTCGGACGTCTCGGTGATCATCTCCACCAAGACACCCGGTGTGGAAACCTACGACGACTGGGACGGCTTCGGCCAGCGGCTGACCGGCAGCGGCACCACGGTGTTTACCGACGCCGAGGTGGACCGCGCCAACGTGTCAGCGTTCGCCGACCGCTTCCCGTACCAGACGGCGCTCTACCAGCACATCCTGCTGGTGGCCCTGGCCGGCATCGCGCAGGCCGTCACTACTGACGCCGCCACCAACGTGCGGGAGCGCAAGCGGGTGTTTGGCCACGGCAACGCGCCGCTGGTCCGGCACGACGCGCAGATCCTGCAGGTGGTCGGCGAGATCAGCGCCAAGGCCTACGCCGCCAGGGCAACCACCCTGAGCGTGGCGCGCAGCCTGGACCGGGTGTTCACCGCCCGGCAGGAAAACGCCGATGCCGAGAAGGCGGCCAACGTCGCCGTCGAACTGGAATCCGGCCAGGCCCAGATTGTGCTCAGCACACTGGTGCCGGAGGCAGCCGGCGAACTGTTCAACACGCTCGGCGCCTCCTCCACCAGCACCGGCAAGGCGCTGGACCGGCACTGGCGCAACGCCCGCACGGTCGCCACGCACAACCCGTACATCTACAAGTCCCGGATCGTCGGCGATTGGGAAGTCAACGCCACCGAACCCCCGTTCATCTGGACGATCGGCGAGGCCACTGCCGACGCCGCCCGCCAGCCCCACAGCACCGCCGCACCTTCCGCGGCCGTCTAAGAAGAAGGCAAGCCATGTCTGTTTCCAACCCCCAAACCGTCGCTGCCCCGCAGGTCGCAACCGCCGGTTCGCCCGACGCCGGAAACGCACCGCGGCTCTCCGGCCGGCTGGGCGTCGCCAGCATCGTGCTGATCGTGGTGGCCGCGGCCTCGCCACTGGGCGTGATTGGCGGAACGGTTCCGCTGGCCATCGCCAGCGGCAACGGCGCCGGTCTCCCGTTCATCTACCTGCTGGCCACCGCCATCCTGCTGCTGTTCGCCGTCGGTTTCACCACCATGACGCCGCATGTGCCGTCGGCCGGCGCGTTCTTCAGCTACGTGGAGAAGGGCCTCGGCCGCCGCGCCGGACTGGGCGCGGCCTTCGTGGCCTTGCTCTCCTACCTCGCGCTGGAGGCCGGCGTCTACGGGCTCTTTGCCCCCGCGGTCGATGAGGTGGTTCGCGCCTACGGCGGCCCCGCCCTGCCCTGGTGGGTCTGGGCGGCCGCCGCGCTGGTTGCCGTGGCCTGGCTGGGCCACCGCAACATCGAGCTGTCCGGCAAGGTGCTGGCTGTGCTGCTGGTGGCCGAAGTGCTGATCGTGCTGGTCCTGGACGCCGCCATCGTCTTTGGCGGCGGCGGCGCGGAGGGCCTCTCCACCGGGTTCGTTACTCCGTCAACCGTGCTGTCCGGGGCACCCGGGATCGCGCTGCTGTTCGCCATCCTGAGCTTCATCGGCTTCGAGGCCACTGCCGTGTTCCGGGATGAGGCCCGCGATCCGGACAAGACGATCCCGCGGGCCACCTACGTGGCCCTGCTGGTGGTGGGCGGCTTCTATGCGCTCTCCAGCTGGCTGCTGATCAGCGTCTGGGGCGACACCGGGATTGTGCAGAAGGCCACGGATGCACCCGGCACCCTGCTGTCCGAGACCACCGCGCTCTACCTGGGCACGGCCGGCAGCCACATTGTCCAGGTCCTGCTCGCCAGCAGCCTGTTCGCGTGCATCCTGTCCTTCCACAACATCAGCTCACGCTATTTCTTCCAGCTCTCGGGGAAGGGAGTATTCCCCACCAAGCTGGCCAGCACCCACCCGAAGCACCGCTCTCCGCACCGGGCCTCCGGAGCGGCCACCGCCGTGGTGGCCCTGTTCCTGCTGGTCGCCGTGGTGGCCGGATGGGACCCGATCGTGCAGTTCTACACCTGGTTCGCCGGATTCTCCTCCCTGGGCGTGGTGGTGCTGATGACGCTCACCAGCGTCGCCGTGCTGGTGTTCTTCCGTCGGCAGGGAGCGCCGGCCCGCAGCTGGAAGCGCTCCGTTGCACCGGCTCTTGGGCTGCTCGGCTTGCTGGGCATCTTAAGCCTGATCCTGCAGAACCTCCCCACCTTGGTCGGCAACAGTGTGCCGCTGGCGATCGCCGTCGTCGTGCTGATCCTTGCCTGCTTCGGGGCCGGAGCGGTGGTGGGATCCAAGCGGCAACAGGCCGTAACCGGCGCCGCAACGGCGTCGTAATTCTTGCCTTGGGCGTGACGCGCAACATTTTTACCCCGCGTGACGCGCACCATTTCCCTCCGCGGCGCCTGCGGGTGTCCAATGGAGGGGTACCCATCCAGAGCGGCCGAGAGACCTGGCTTGTTGACGCCGCAGCAACCCCCTCCTTGTGAGGAAGGTGCTACCGCCAGGACCGATGGAGAAGCTCGATCTCTCGTTGGTTCCTCAGGGCCACTGCATGCCCGCCGGGGGACCGGCGCGGGCTCTTCTCATCAGTAAAGGAGCCTGACATGACCTTGAACCATTCCCCGCGGCACATCCGCTTCAACGCGTTCGACATGAACTGCGTGGGCCACCAGTCGCCCGGACTGTGGCGCCACCCGCAGGACAAGTCCGCCACCTACAACACCATCGGCTACTGGACGCATCTGGCCAAGGTGCTGGAGAAGGGCCTGTTCGACGGACTCTTCATCGCCGACGTGCTCGGCACTTACGACGTGTTCGGATCGTCCAACGAGACGACGCTGCGGGCCGGCACGCAGGTCCCGGTGAACGATCCGTTCATGCTGGTATCGGCCATGGCCGCGGTGACCGAGAACCTGGGCTTCGGCGTCACCGCTGGCACTGCCTACGAGCACCCGTACCCGTTCGCCCGCCGCCTGGCCACACTGGATCACCTCACCAACGGCCGCGTCGGCTGGAACGTGGTGACCGGCTACCTGCCCTCGGCCGCGCGCAACATGGGCCAGGAAGACCAGCTGGAGCACGACGAGCGCTACAACCACGCCGATGAATACCTCGAAGTCATCTACAAGCTGCTTGAGGGCTCGTGGGAAGACGACGCAGTGGTCAAGGACGTGGAGACCGGCGTTTTCACCGACCCGGCAAAGGTGCACGAGATCCGGCACGAGGGCAAGTACTTCAAGGTGCCCGGGATCGCCATCACCGAGCCGAGCCCGCAGCGCACTCCGGTGATCTTTCAGGCGGGGGCCTCCAAGCGCGGCACCGAGTTCGCCGCCGAGAACGCCGAGGCGGTGTTCGTCACCTGCCCCACCAAGGAAATGCTTGCCGCGTCGGTGAAGAAAATCCGCGACGCGGCCGAGGCTGCCGGCCGCGGCCGTTACGACGTCCGCATCTACGCCATGCAGACGGTGGTGACCGGACCGGACAACGCCACCGCCCAGGCCAAGTTCGAGGACTACAAGTCGTACGCGGACGTCAACGGCGCGCTGGCCCTGATTTCGGGCTGGATGGGCGTGGACCTGTCCACCTACGGCCCGGACGACGTGATCGGCGAGAACGTGAAGTCCAATGCCATCCAGTCCTCGGTGGAGACCTTCCAGAAGGCCTCCGGCGACAGCGGCAAGCCCTGGACCATCCGCCAGCTGGCCGAATGGGTCGGCGTCGGCGGCTTCGGCCCGATCACCGTGGGCTCCGGCCAGGAGGTCGCCGCCAAGCTGGTGGAGTGGGTCGAGGAAACCGACGTGGACGGTTTCAACCTGGCCTACGCCATCACCCCGGGCACGTTCGAGGACGTCGTGGAATACGTGGTGCCGGAGCTGCAGAAGCTCGGAGCGTACCCTACCGAGTACGCGCCGGGCACGCTGCGCAACAAGCTCTTCGGCCGCGGCGACAAGCTGCCGGAGAACCACCGCGCGGCCGGCTTCCGGCTGCAGAATGCCCTGGTCGACTGAGCCTGGGCAACAGCAGAACCATTTAGACAACGACGTCGGTGCGCGGCCCCTTTGGGTGGGCAACGCACCGACGTCGGAAGAACCATCCAGAGCGGCTGAGAGATCTGGCTCGATGACGCCGCAGCAACCCCGGCTCTTTGCCGCACGGTGCTAATGCCAGGACCGATGGAGAACCCGGACAGGACCGGAACTGGCTGCGCCATGCCTGCGCGGCTGTGACGGCTGTGCCCGGGGCTCCCTGAACTTCAGGAGCAACATGACACGGCACGCCGCAGGCGGTTCGCGATGATTGAGATCCGTGATCTGCACAAGAGTTACAGCACAGGCCAGGGGACGGTCGATGTGCTCAAGGGCATCGACCTGACCATCGAGCAGGGGGCGATTACCGCCGTCGTTGGCTCGTCCGGGGCCGGCAAAACGACCCTGTCCCACTGCATTTCCCTGTTGGAGAAACCGACCTCCGGCCAGGTGCTGGTGGACGGCCGCAACCTGTCCGCGCTGTCCGGCCAGGCACTGCGCAGCGAACGCCGCGCGATCGGCACCATTTTTCAGCATTCGGCGCTGCTGCGCCGGATGACGGTGGCCGAGAACGTTGCGCTCCCGCTGCGCAATCTGGGCGTGGTGCACCGGCAGATGGAGGACCGTGTGACCGAACTGCTGGACCGGGTGGGCCTGCTGCACAAGGCCAACGCCTACCCGGGGCAGCTTTCCGGCGGCCAGAAGCAGCGGGTGGGCATCGCCCGGGCGCTGGCGCTGCGGCCGCGGATTCTGCTGTCCGACGAATCCACGTCCGGCTTGGACCCGGAGTCCACGCAGCAGATCCTGGACCTGCTGGATGACGTGCGGACCGAGCTGGGACTGTCCGTCATCCTGATCACCCACGAGATGGACGTGGTGCGCCACGTCGCCGACCAGGTGGCCGTGCTGGCCAACGGGCGGGTTTCGGAGTACGGGCCGATCGGCGCACTGGTGGCGGATCCTGCGTCTGGCGCGGGCCGCCAACTGCTGCCCGTGCGGGCCCTGCCGCTGCCGGCCGGCTTCGACTATGCGCTGTCCGTCTCCTACCGGCACGGGCCGGTGGACCCGGAGTGGATGACCCGGCTTTCCGCAGGCCTCGGCGTACGCGTGGCGCTGCTGGGCGGTTCGGTGGAAGCGCACGGCGACTCGGTACTCGGCCGTGCCGAAATCGGCGTGGCCGGCCGCCCGGAAGCGGAGGTCCGCGCCTATCTGGGGCAGCTGGGCCTGGTCGCGGATCGGCGGGTGGCAGTCTCCGCCGCCACCGTCCACACCCGGGAATCGGTTGCGCCGCCGTCGGACGATGCAGAACACGAAGCCAACCAGAAGATCGAGGCGCGAACATGAGGCCCACCGAAACCGCCGCCGTCGGGCTGGACACGCCCTGGGCCGACCTGCCGGCGCTGTTGCTGCCCGCCTACGGCGAGACCTGGGCGATGGTCGGCCTGGTGATGGCACTGGTGATCCTGGTCGGCGGAGCCACCGGTGTGCTGCTGTACAACACGGACAGCCGCGGATTGTTTCCGCGGCCGCGGTTGCATGGTGTGCTCAGCTGGCTGGTCAACATGGGGCGTTCGCTGCCGTTCCTGGTGCTGATGGCGGCGATCATCCCGTTGACGAAGTGGGTGACCGGGACCACCATCGGCATCGCGGCGGCGGTGGTCCCGATGACGCTGGCCGGCATTCCGTTCTTTGCCCGGCTGGTGCAGAACGCGCTGAACGACTTGCCGCGCGAGAACATGGCCGTGGGTCTGGTGACCGGTAGTTCCACCGGGCAGATCATCCGGCAGACCCAGCTGCGCGAGGCGCTGCCGGGCCTGACCTCGGCGATCACGCTGAACACGATCTCGATGATCGAATACTCGGCGATCGCGGGAACCATCGGTGCCGGCGGCATCGGCTACTTGGCCGTCACGTACGGTTACCAGCGGTTCGATACCCATGTGATGGCCGCCACCATCGTTGTCCTCATCATCACGGTCCAGCTGGTGCAGTTCGCCGGCGACCGCATTTCCCGCGCCCTGCTGCGCCCCTAGCTGAACAAACCAGGAGCACCACACATGAACACACCGACTACCGGGTCTGGCCACGACCATGGTTTCACCTTGCGCAAGCAGTCCACCGCCCTGCCGTGGGGCATCGCGGCGATCGCCGCCGTCGTCGCTCTGGTCCTGGGGCTGTTGCTAGTGCAGCAGCAGTCCCGGCCGGCCACCGCGGCCGCCGCCGGCGGCGAGGTCACCTCCCCGTTGAAGGTCCACTTCGAACCGGCTATGGCGGGCGAGGAGAAGATCCTCAAGTTCGTCGCCGAGGAGATCGCGCCGGACTACGGCGTGGAGATCGAGGCTGTGGGCCTGCAGGACCCGGTTCAGGCCAACCGCGCGGTGGCAGAGGGCCAGTTCCACGCCACCATCTTCGAGCACCAGTGGTACATGCAGCAGTCGGCGGACGCTAGCGGCGTCGAACTGACGCCCACCGTGGAACTGTTCCAGTGGGGCTTCGGGCTGTATTCCACGCGCTACGACTCGGTCGAGAGCCTGCCTCGCGCCGCCGTCCTGCTGCTGCCGAACGATGCGGCCAACCAAGGCCAGGCGCTCTGGCTGCTGCAGCGCGAGGGGCTGCTGGAACTGGATCCGGCGGTCGAGCCGCGCACCGCGAAGATCCGCGACGTCACCGGCAATCCGCGCGGTTTCACACTGAAGGAAGCGGACCTGTTGGCGATGCCGCGCATGCTCGATTCGGTCGACGTGGCGATCGGCTACGTCTCCCAGTTCGACGCCGGCAAGATCGGCCGCGACAAGGGCATCCTGTTCCCGGCGGCACCCAAGACGTTCGCCTCCCGTCTGGTGATCGGCACCGAGTTCAAGGACAGCGCCGAGAGCAAGAAGCTGATCGAGATCTTCTCCGATCCGCGGCTCGAGGAATACCTCGGCACCACGGAGGATCCACTGGTCAAGGACGTGCTGACGCCAGTCTCGGCTGAGTAGTCAGCGCCGGGTGCCCGGCCGGCGCCGGCCGGGCATCGGGCCGACGGGGCCACGCAGGGCGCGCTACATCTTCGCGTAGCGCGCCCTGGCGCCAAGGTAGAGCCCGTAACAGATCAGCCCGACGGCCACGAAGGCCAGCGCCGCCGGCCCGAGCGGCTGTTCGCGCAGCGCCTTGAGCGCGCCGTCCAGGCCCTTCACGTCCTGCGGGTCGTTCTGCACGGCGGCGACCGCCAGCAGCAGCCCGAGCACAAACAAGGCCAAGCCCTTGCCGACAAAGCCGACGATGCCCACCCAGGTCACGGCGGTGCGGACTCCGCCCCGCGGCAGCGGCTTGAGGTCTTTGAAGAAGTTCCGGAACAGGCCTTTGACCACGTAGTAGATGCCGGCTCCGATGATCACCGCGCCGATCAGGAACAGCACCACGGCACCGCCCGGCCACTGCATCAGCTTGGTACTGGCGTCCTGCGATTTCTCGCTGCTGTTGCTGCCGGAGCCCAGGGCAAAGCTGCCGAAGGTGACCGCGATGGCTCCGTAGACGATGGCCAGGCCAACGGCCTTGGCCCGGTAGCCCCACTTTTTCTTCGTCTCCAGGCCGCGGCCGCCGAAGACCGCGTCGCTGACCTGCCACAGCGCCAGGGCCGCGGCGCCCAGCATGCCCGCCCAGAGCAGGAACAGCCCGCCCGGGTTCTGCGCCAGACTGGAGGCTGCCCCGGACTGGTCCGCCTCGCCGCCTCCGCCGAAGGCCAGTCGCAGCGCGATCGCGCCGATCAGCAGGTGCAGCAGCCCGCTGGCCGCATACCCGGTGCGTGCCACCCACTCAAAAGTCTTGGAGTCGGCGGCCTCCGCGGTCTTGTCCACAGCCTTGCCGGCCGCCCGCTTGGCCTCCCTGCCGGTGTCTGCCATGGCTCTCCTCTCATTGGACCGGCCGCGCCCGACACCTCGTGGCGCCCCCTGAGGAGCTGGTGCCGGCGCGCAAGCACCGCCGTTGTTCCCCGTGAAACATCCGTGAAACCATCCTGCCACCGAAGCCGCCGCCGCGCACCGGCAACCTGGTGACCGGCTGGGCAGGTAGCAGTAGGCTCGTGCCTATGGACGCGACCGCGCTGCGTGAATTCTGCCTCTCCCTGCCCGGGACGTTCGAGGACTTTCCGTTCGGCCCGGAGGCATCGGTGTTCAAAGTCCGTGCGCCGGGGCGGACCGCGAAAATGTTCGCGTTGTCCGACCTGCAGTCGCCCCGGCTGAGCATCAGCCTCAAGTGCGAACCGGCGCTCGCCCAGCAGTTGCGAACGGCGCACCCGGAGATCACCGGCGCCTATCACATGAACAAAACGCACTGGAATGGGGTGCGCTGCGACGGTGCGCTGCCCGACGACATGCTGCGCGACATGATCGAGGACTCGTACGACCTGGTGGTGGCGTCGCTGCCGCGCCGGGACCGCGAGTCGCTGGGCTGGATGGGCCTGGCCCGCGGCGACGATGTGCGGCAGGGCTGAGCGGTGAAAGCCAAGGATCTCAGCGCAGCGCCGCTGACCTACGACGACGTGGGGCTGAGTCGAGTGCACCGCACGCCGCCGGGATACCGGACCACCGAGGTGCGCACCGCGGTGGGCGTCGGGGAGGACGCGTTCCACAGGCTGGCCGAGGGACTGATGGGCTGGGAGCTGCACCGGCTGGCTGGTTTGCAGGTCGATGCGGCCACGCCTGCGGCCGCCGAAGGGGTGGACGTGGTGCCCGGATTCGGGGCCGGGCCGCTGCGGCTGTCCGCACCCTGCCGCGTGGTGTGGACGGAGCGGACCTCCACCCGGACGGGGTTTGGTTACGGCACGCTGCCGGGGCATCCGGAGTCAGGGGAAGAGGGCTTTGTGGCGTCTCTGGAGGAGAACGGGCTGGTGGTTTTCGAGCTGTTTGCGTTCAGCCGGCACTCCAACTGGTTTTACCGGGCAGGCGGTCCGGTGGCGGAGGGAGCCCAGCGGCTGGTCACCCGGCGCTATGTTGCCGCCGCCAAAGCGCTGGCCGGCGGCTTGGCCGGGTGATTGGCCGAGTGATTGGCCGGCCGGCCAATTTGGCCCGTGACAGGATTGAAAGACACCTAGAGAAAGGCTGAATCCGCGTGATTTTTATTGTGGTCAAGTTCAAGGTCAAGAACGAGCACGCCGACAACTTCCCGGAGTTGGTCCGCGAGTTTACCGAAGCCACCCGCGCCGAGCCGGGCAACCTGTGGTTCGACTGGTCGCGCAGCGTGGAGGATCCGAACGAGTATGTCCTGGTGGAAGCCTTCAAGGACGACGCCGCTGAAGCGCATGTGAAGAGCGATCACTTCAAGAAGGCCATGCAGGAGCAGCCGCCGTACCTGCAGGAGACTCCGCGCATCATCAGCCGCCAGATTGACGGCGAGGGCTGGGACGAGATGGGTGAAATGACCGTCGCGTAGCAGTTTTCAGTGGAAGGGGCAGGCTGCGTCCTGCCCCTTCCACGGTTAAAAGCAGGCCGCCCAGCAGCGCGTGCCGCGGTAGGGTATGGCCCATGAACGACGGCGAGGTGCTGGCCGGCGGAGTCGCCAACGCCGGGGCGGTCATCAGAATCGGCGATGAAGTTCGCCGCCCCGCCTCGGCTCAGACGGAACTGGTTTTCAGCATGCTCGAACATGCCAGATCCAACGGCTTCACCGGAGTGCCGGAGCCCCTGGGGATTGATGAGCAGGGCAGGGAGCGGCTGCGCTATATTCCCGGAGACGTGGCCATTCCACCGTTTCCGAAGTGGTCACTATCTCCCGGGCTGCTGGCGTCGGTTTCCCGGCTGCTGCGGGCATTCCACGACGCCGTGGCTGACTTCGCCCCTCCTGCCAACGCCGTCTGGAACACCGAGTTGGCACACCCCAGCGGCGGGAAAATCGTCGGTCACAACGATGTGTGCGTGGAGAACGTCGTGGTGCGCGACGGGCAGGCAGTTGCGCTGATCGACTTCGAATTCGCTGCCCCGACCGATCCACTGCACGATCTCGCGGTCTTGGCACGGCATTGGGTCCCTGTTGAGACCCATCAGGATGCGGAGCGCTGGGGACGTTCAGGTTTTGATGTTGGTTCCCGCTTGCGGATCGTAGCCGACGCCTACGGTATTCCCGTCGGTCCGCAGCGGGACGAGTTCTTGGATCAGATCGTCAGGGGCATTCATCAATCCGGACCCTTTGTGCTTGCCCGGATCGCGCGCGGCGAGCAGGCTTTCATCGAGATGTGGGAACGCAGCGGTGGCCAGGAACGGATCACACGGCGCATCGCCTGGATCGACTCGATTCGATCCGAGCTCTCCGCGGCGCTCAACAACTAGTAGGCAATTCCCCGCGGTTCACGGGCTGATTCGGGCTATGCAGGGCTGCCAGACCGGCAGTTCTTCGCCAGAATGGGGCGCATGGAACAGTTCACGCCCCGCACCGCCATCGTCACCGGTTCCGATTCGGGCATCGGCCGGGCCGCCGCCGTCGCCCTTGCCCAGGCCGGAATGGACGTGGGCATCACCTGGCACTCGGACCGGGAAGGAGCGGAGGCCACCGCGAAGGAGGTCCGCGCGCTCGGCCGCAGCGCCGCCGTCGTTCATTTGGACACCACGGACCTGCCCGGCTGCGGAGACGTGGTTGATTCGCTGGCGGGGCGGCTCGGTGGGCTGGACGTGTTCGTCAACAACTCCGGAACCGGGGCAATGGAGCCGTTCCTTGACCTTGACTATGAGACGTGGCGGAACGTGGTTGCCACCGATCTGGACGGCGCGTTCGTCTGCATGCAGCGGGCGGCCCGGAAAATGGCGGCAGCCGGCACCGGCGGGCGGATCATCGCGGTAACCAGCGTGCACGAACACCAGCCGATGGTCGGCGCCGCGCCGTACGATGCCGCCAAGCACGGACTCGGCGGTTTGGTGAAAAACATGGCGCTGGAGCTCGGCCGGCACGGCATCACGGTCAACTCCGTTGCGCCGGGGGAGATTGCCACCGCGATGACCGGCAACGAAGACGAGGACCCGCAGCGCATCGACCGGCCCGGCATCCCGCTGGCCCGGCCCGGCGACGCCCGTGAAGTGGCCGCCGTGATCGCCTTCCTGGCCTCCGCCGATGCCGGTTATGTGACCGGGGCGTCCTGGGCCGTGGACGGCGGAATGCTGCAGATGGGGCCGCAGGCAGGGGCAGCCGTCACCGGGCACGATTGGCGCGAGGTGTAGCGGATCAATGAGGGGGCCGGCAAGCCCACGCATAAGGTGTCGTCCGCAGATAAGGCGAGTGCCGCCGTCGTTCGCTAGCTGGCGGCGGTCCGCTCCGTGGAGCCGCGCACAATCAGCGAGCTCTCCAAGATGAGCTGGGGCTGCTCGAGGTCGTGGCCTTCGATCAGGCGGCGCAGCTGTTCCCCGGCCTTGAGGCCCAGACGGGTGGCGGGAAGGTGGACGCTGGTGAGGCCGGGGTTACTGCTGGCGGAGTAGGGCAGGTCGTCGAAGCCGGCGACGGCGAGATCGTCCGGGATCCGCGCGCCGGCAACACGCGCTTGCTGCAGCGCGCCGTACGCCTGGGTGTCGGTGGCGCAGACGACGGCGGTGACGCCCGCTTGCTGCCACTGGGGCCAGGCGGCGGTAAACGCATCGGCCGACGCGCCGACGTCGATCGTGGTGCTGATCAGGTGGGCCGGGTCCACGGTCATTCCGCGCCCGGCCGCCTCCTCTAGGAAGGCCGTTCGGCGGATGGTGAAGGTGGCCGTGCCGGTCACGCTGTCCATGTACGCCACGTGCCGGTGGCCGGTGGCGGCCAGGTGCGCCGCCAGTTCGCGGGCGCCATGGGCCACGTCGAGGTTGACGGACGGCGCGTAAGCCTCCAGCCCGGGCGCGTCGAGTAGCACCATGGGGCCGGTGGTGGAGAGGTCCTCGAGGAAGTCGGCATCGGGGGCATCTACCAGCAGACCTGCCGGGCGCAGGGCGAGGAGGCGGCGGATGTCAGCGGCGCGGGGGAATTCGCCGGCCTCAGTGACGGAGAGCAGCAGCTGGAAGTCCGCGCCGAGGGACTCTCGGACGCCAGCAACAACCTTGGCGAAGAACGGGTTGGAAATGTCCGGGGCCACCAGAACCACAATGGAGCTGACTCCCTTGGCCAGCGAACTGCCGACGCTGTCCACCACGTATCCGAGTTCGGCGATGGCCCGGTTGACTCGGGAGATGTTGTCCGCGGACACCCGCCCATGCGTCTTGCCGTTGGCCACCAGGGAAACCGTCGCCGTGGAGACGCCGGCACGTGCCGCCACCATCGCCGCTGTCACCCGCTCACCGGAGCGCGGCGGGAACTGGGGCGAGCGGGCGTGGTCCATGTGCCCATGATATGGAAGTTCAGGCGACATATGGCATCAAGCGCTTGACTCGAGTTTACGTCAAGCGTTTGACGTAATCCGGGAAGGGGTGTCACACTTCCTGTGACTGAAACCCCGCTGCGGCGGGCCCCCGATGACGTGGAGAGAAAACTTGGACGCCGTTTCCGTGACGCCTGGCCCGAAGAAGATCATCCTGGACTGCGATCCGGGACACGACGACGCGGTGGCGCTGCTCCTGGCCCACGGCAACCCGGACATCGAACTGCTCGCCGTGACCACCGTAGTTGGCAACCAGACCCTGGCAAAGGTCACCAAGAACGCGCTGGCCGTGGGGACCATCGCCGGCATCACCGGTGTCCCGTTCGCTGCCGGCTGCGACCGCCCGCTCGTGCGCACCATCGAAACCGCGCCGGACATCCACGGAGAGTCCGGCATGGACGGCCCCGCGCAGCCGGAGTCCACCATTGAACTGGACCCGCGCCACGCCGTTGATCTCATCATCGACACGATCATGGCGCATGAACCCGGCACCGTGACCCTGGTCCCGACCGGCGGCCTGACCAACATCGCGATGGCCGCCCGCAAGGAGCCGCGCATCGTCGAGCGGGTCAAGGAAGTCGTGCTGATGGGCGGCGGCTATCACGTAGGCAACTGGTCCGCCGTGGCCGAATTCAACATCATGATCGACCCCGAGGCCGCCCACATCGTCTTCAACGAGAAGTGGCCCCTGGTCATGGTGGGACTGGACCTCACACACCAGGCGCTGGCCACCCCCGACGTGGTGGAGCAGATCGAAGCCGTCGGCACCGGTCCGGCCCACTTTGTCCGCGAACTGATGGACTTCTTCGCCCAAACGTACAAGGACGCACAGGGCTTCGACTACCCGCCGGTCCACGATCCGTGCGCCGTCGCCTACGTCATCGACCCCACGGTCATGACAACCCGCAAGGTCCCGGTCGACATCGAACTGCAGGGCAAGCTGACCCTTGGCATGACCGTGGCCGACTTCCGGGCCCCCGCACCGGCAGACTGCCACACCTCCGTGGCCGTGGACCTTGACCGCACCAAGTTCTGGAACCTGGTGACCGATGCCCTGGTCCGGATCGGCGAGGTAGACCTCGGAACCGCCGCCCCCACCACGACGGCGGCGCCCGCCTCCGCGGCCCCCGACGCCAACGGCGTGGCGGAGAACGGCGCGGCAGCGAAATGAGCACCGTTCTTCAGGAAGCCAAGGTAACCCGCGGCGGCAGCGCCGCCCTGATGGTCGCCCTGCTGACGGCCTGCGTGGCCTTCCAGCTCAATGCGTCCATGCTCAGCCCCGCCCTGGTCACCATGGGGGAGGAGCTGCAGACCGATCAGGCCGCGATCGGCCTGTCCCAGACCTGGTTCTTCACCACCGCCGCGCTGTTCTCCCTGTTCCTGCCGCGGCTGAGCGACATTGTCGGCCGCAAGCGGATCCTCGTCGCGATGATGCTGCTGACGGCCGTCGGCTCCGTGATCGCCGCGCTGGCCCCGGACGTTACATGGCTCTTCGTGGGCCGGATTATCCAGGGCGTTAGCGGTCCCACCGTGCCGCTGTGCCTGATCATGCCGCGCACCGCCGTGCCCAACCTGCGCACTTACGGCACGCTGATGGGCGTTATCCTTGCGGTCAACGGCGGCGTGGCCGGCGTCGATTCCTTCCTCGGCGGCTACATGGCCGAGCACTACGGCTTCCGCAGCATCTTCTGGTTCATGGTGGTCCTCGGTGTGATCGCCGCGGTTCTCGTCGCTGTCCTGACACCCGAGAGCAAACCGCAGGCCGGGACGCGGATGGACTGGACCGGCGTCGTCTTTATTGTTGTCGCGGTCGGGGCCCTGCTCACCGCGCTGAACGAGGCGGCCAAGCTGGTGGGCGGGTTCTCCGGGGAGACCCTGTTCCTCTCGCTGGTGCTGATCGCCGTGGCCGCCGCTGCGTTCGCCGGCTTCTGGGCCACCGAGAAGCGCGCGAAGCAGCCGATGGTCGAGATTGTCCATCTGCGCCAGCGCTCGACGTGGGCGCCGTTGCTGACTACGGTCCTGACCATGACCGGAATTTTCGCCGTCATCAACGGGATTGTTCCCGCTTACGTACAAGCCGCCGCACCCGGCTTCGGCATCGGGCCCACCGAAACGGCACTGCTCATCCTGACTCCCTACGCGCTGCTGGGCTGGGTCTTCGGCCCGATTAGCGGACGGCTCGCCCCGGTACTGGGCTACACCAATGTGCTGCGCATCGGCATGGTCGGCAGCGTCGTCTCCTTGGTGGTCATTGCGCTGTTCGGCCTGAACAGCCTGCCGCTGATGGTCGCCGGCACTGCGCTGCTCGGCATCATGTACGCCGGAACCGCGAACATCATGCTCAACGGGCTCGGCGTGGTGCTCTCGCCCCCGGGCAACCCGGGCTTCCTACCCGGCATGAATGCCGGAGCCTTCAACCTCGGCGCCGGGCTGAGCTTTCTGGTGCTGCCGGCGGTACTCGTGGGCACCTCGGCGCTGGGCGACCACGCCTCTTACCTCACGGTGGTGGTGGTCGGTCTGGTCATCACGGTCGCGGCCTTTGCCGCCTCGCTGCTGATCCCCAAGCCCGTCGACGCCGAGGTGGAAAAGTGAGTCCGCAGCCCGGACGCATCGTCGTCGTTGGTTCGCTGAACGCTGACCTGACCATCTACACCGAGCGGCTGCCCAACCCTGGCGAAACCCTCCACGGCGAAGGCTTCGCCGTGAACCCGGGCGGCAAGAGTGCCAACCAAGCCGTGGCCGCTGGCCGACTGGGCGGCAACGTCGCCCTGATCGGCGCCGTGGGCGAGGATTCCAACGGGGACATGCTGCTGGCCTCCGTTGCAGGGGCCGGCGTGGACGTTTCCCGCGTGCGCCGCGCCGCCGGGGTCGAGACCGGCGTCGCCGTCATTACCGTTGACGCCGCGGGGGAGAACAGCATCGTCATTTCCCCTGGCGCTAACGGCACCGTAGGTCCGGAAGACGTCGTCGCAGCCAGCGAGGTTTTCGATGACGCCGCCGTGGTTTGCCTCTGCCTCGAGGTCGGCTTGGACGCCGTGGAGGCGGCGGCAAGGTCAGGGCACGACGCCGGAGCAACAGTGCTGCTCAACCTCTCGCCTTACGCGCCGGTGCTGCACAGCCTGGCCGAACTCAGCGACGTCCTGTTGGTCAATGCGCACGAGGCTTCACAGTTCCTCGGCGGCGCCGAAATCCCCGCCGCCGATGCCGCCGTTGCCGACTGGGAACAGGTGCGCTTGAAGTTTGCGGCGCAGGGGCTGGACCGTGCCGTGGTCACCCTGGGCGCCCGCGGGTCCATCGTGCTGGATTCGCAGGCCAAGGACAGGCACCGGATCACCCGTATCGCCCCCACCAAGGTTGAAGCCGTGGACACCACCGGCGCCGGCGACGCCTTCACCGGGGCCCTCGCGGCACGGCTTGCAGCAGGGGATGCCTTGGCCGAAGCGGCGGCATTCGCTTCGATCGCTGCTGCTCTCGCTTCCACGAAGAAGGGAACCCAGACCGCGTATCCGCGGCGGGCAGATGTGGAGCGCCTGCGGCCTGGCGCCTGACGTCCAGGGGCCGAAAGCGCCGTACAAAACGGACGGCGCGGTGCACTGCAAGGTGCGCCGCGCCGTCGTCGTTAGTCACCGCCTACTTGCAAGTGCGGGAAGCGTCCGGACAGGGCTACGGCAGGGGGCGTCACGGTTAAGACGGAGTGGCCGGCCATGATTGGCGCGAGGTGTAATTCTTGCCGGAGCTGGCGGGTGCTGACCAGCTGGCACGGTCTCCACGCGGCCGCGGGCGGCCTTGGTCGACTACCGGGGATGTGAGTCTGGGTCTCCACGCGGCCGCGGGCGGCCTTGGACGACCACCGGGGAGGCGGACTGTGTCAGTCGACCACCGTTACGCCAGGAACTTGTCCGCGGTGAGCGGCAGGTCCCGGACCCGGATCCCGGTGGCGTTGTAGGCCGCATTGGCCACTGCCGCGGCCGCCCCGACAATGCCGATCTCCCCAATCCCGCGTGCCCCCAGCGGTCCGGCGTGCTCGTCGACTTCCTCCAGCCAGAACGCTTCCAGCTGCCGGATGTCCGCGTTGGACGGCACGTGGTATTCGGCCAGGTCGTGGTTCACGATCATCCCGAACCGCTCGTCCATCACGCTCTGCTCGTGCAGTGCCATGCCGATGCCCATGGTCATGCCGCCCAAGAACTGGGACCGGGCGGTGCGCGGGTTGATGATCCGGCCGGCTGAATAGACGCCCAGCATCCGCGATACCCGGATCTCGCCGGTGTCAGCGTTCACCTGGACCTCGGCGAACTGGGCACCGAAGGAATGCAGCGCGTAGTTCTTTGCTGCCGGGTTCCTCTCGCCGTCGCCTTCCGAAGTGTCCTCCGCGGACGGGAATCCGCCGTGTTCCTTGCGGAACATTTGGGCCGCGCCGATAATCGCCGAGCCCCAACTGGCCGTCCCGGTGGAGCCGCCGGCCACGGTTGCCACCGGCAGGTCCGTGTCGCCGATCTGCAGCCGGACCTGTTCCGGGCCGCATTCCAGCGCCTCCGCGGCAATCTGGGTCAGTGCCGTCCAAGCACCGGTGCCCAGGTCCACGGCACCGATTTGCACCGCGTAGAACCCGTCGGCGGTGAACCGGATACGCGCTGTGTTCGCCGGCTGCCGCCGGGCCGGGTAGGTGGAAGCCGCCACGCCAATCCCGGTCCGCCAGCCGTCCACCAGCATCGTTCCCGGCTGCGGGTTGCGCCGCTCCCAGCCGAACCGGCGGGCGCCCTCGCGCAGGCAGGCCAGCAGGTGCCTGCTGGCGAACGGCTTGCCGGTTTCCGGATCGGTGGCCGGTTCGTTCCGCACACGCAGCTCAATGGGATCGATCCCGCATGCCTCAGCCAGTTCATCCATGGCCACTTCCAGGCCGAACGAGCCCGGGCACTCACCCGGCGCCCGCATCCAGGACGGAACCGGCACATCCAGCGAGGCGAGCCGGTGGGTGGTGCGCCGGTGATCGGCCGCGTACATCATCCGCGATATCGTCGCGGTCTGCTCGGCGAATTCCTTGATCGCCGACGTTTGCTCCACTACGTCATGCGTCAGCACGGAAATCCGCCCGTCCGGACTGGCGCCCAGCTGCAGCCGCTGGATGGTCGGCGTGCGGTAGCCGGCCAGGAAGAACATCTGCTGCCTGGTCAGCGCGTACTTCACCGGTCGGCCGCCGGTGACCTTCGCGGCCAGTGCGGTCAGCACCACGTGCGCATGCGGCAGCCCCTTGGAGCCGAACCCACCGCCCACATGCGGCGCCACCACACGGATCTGCTCAACCTCTACGTCGAAGAGCGGCGCCAGCGTCTTGCGGGCGTTGTGCACCGCCTGCGTGGAGTCGAACACCAGCAGCCGGTCGCCGTCCCACTGCGCCACGGTGGTATGCGGTTCCATCGGATTGTTATGCTCGGCCGGGGTTGTGTAGGTGCGGTCAACAACGACGGCGGCGCTTGCCAGGGCCGCGTCTGGATCCCCCGTGCGGGTGTCGGTGTCGAAGCCGGCGTTGACCGTCTCCGGTTTGTAAAGGTCTTCGTGGTCAGCCCGCAGCGCCGCGTGGTGCGGCTCCCGGTGGTACTGCACGCGCACGTGGGCCGCCGCTTCGCGCGCCGTCTCGGGCGAATCGGCCACCACTGCCGCGACGAACTGCCCGCGGAAGCCCACTTCGTCCGACTGCAGCACGGCCAATTCCTTGTCCTCGGCGTTGGCCAGCCGCGGAGCGTTCAGGTGCGTAAGCACCGCGACCACGCCGTCCATCGTTTCGGCCGCGGCGGTGTCGATGGAAGTGATCCGGCCGCGGGCAATCGTGGATTGGACGGGGTACAGGTAGGTGGGGTTGTCCGCGGGGTGCTCATACGCGTAGCGGGCGACGCCGAGGACCTTGGCCCGGCCGTCGATGCGCTCCAGATCCAGTCCGGTTGCCGCGGGCTGCTGCACGGTCATGGTTGGTCCTCTCCGCGGGACGCCGGCGTCCCCATCCGGCCGCCGTCCTGTCCGCTTGCTTGTCCGTCGCGCCCGTCTCCGGCCCGGCTGCCGCCGTGGTCCAGTCCGCACAGTTCCCGCAGCACGGACACCACGGTGTTGCGGACCATCGGCACCTTGAACGCGTTGTCCGGCAGCGGGACCGCATGCTGCAGTTCGGCGTCGATGGCCCGCCGGAACTTCGCCTCGGTTGCCGGTTGCCCGCGCAGCGCCTCCTCGGCGAAGGTCGCGCGCCAGGGTTTGTGCGCCACGCCGCCCAAGGCCAGCCGCACTTCGGCGATCCTCGGCGCGGAAGCCGGAGCATCGCCGTCGTCAGTATCAGCGGGCTCTTCGAGCCGCACCACGGCGGCCACGGACACCAGGGCGAAGGCATAGGACGCCCGGTCGCGCACCTTGCGGTAGGCCGAGCGGGTCCCCTCCGGCAGCGGCGGCAGCACCACTGCGGTGATCAGCTCACCGTGTTCCAGCACCGTGTCGCGCTGCGGCTGATCTTCGGGCAGCCGGTGAAAGGAGTGCAGGCCCACGCTGCGCTCGCCGGACGGACCCAGGATCTCCACCCGGGCATTCAGCGCCGCCATCGCCACCGCCATGTCCGAAGGGTGCACGGCAACGCAGTCCATCGAGGCGCCCAGGATGGCGTGATAGCGGGTGTAGCCCTCCAACGCCGAGCAGCCGGAACCGGGGTTGCGTTTGTTGCACGGGGTGGTGACGTCCTGGAAGTAGACGCAGCGGGTGCGCTGAAGCAGGTTGCCGCCGGTGGTTGCCGCGTTGCGCAGCTGCCCGGAGGCACCGGAAAGCAGCGCCTGCGAGAGCACCGGGTAGCGCTGCCGGACCAGCGGGTGGGCTGCGAGGTCGCTGTTCGGGACGGTCGCGCCCAAGCGCAGGCCGCCGTCGTCGGTTTGATCGATCGTGTCCAGCGGCAGGTGCGAAATGTCCACCAACTGCTCGGGCGCGGAGACACCCAGCTTCATGTGGTCCACCAGGTTAGTGCCGCCGGCCAGGAAAGCGGCGGTCCGATTGCCGGCGACGGCGGCGACCGCCTCGGTTGGGCTGGCGGCGCAGGCGTAGTCGAAGGGCTTCATCCGGGCTGCCCCGTTCCGCCGGTTGACTGGTTCATTGCGTTGGCGGGCTGCGCAATGGCCGATTCGGTCGCCGGACGGGCGGTGCGTCCGCCCACCTGGTCGCCCTCCAGAGCCTGGCGAATGGCGGCCACAATGTTCACGTAGGCTCCGCAGCGGCAGAGGTTTCCGCTCATCCGCTCGCGGATCTCGTCGTCGGGCAGTTCGGGGGATTGTGCGGGGGGACCGCTCATTGTTCCTTCCGGGCTGCTGCCCGAGGTCCCTGCCGATCCACCATCGAGGTCGGCAGTGACGTAGCTGGGATCGCCGCGGGCGGCTTCGTCCAGCATGCCCACGGCCGAGCAGATCTGCCCCGGGGTGCAGTAACCGCACTGGAAACCGTCCTGGTCGAGGAACGCCTGCTGAACCGGATGCAGTTCGCCCTCGGAGGCCAGGCCGGCGGCTGTGACAACGCTTGCCCCGTCCTGGGCCACCGCGAAGACCAGGCAGGAGTTGACCCGCCGGCCGTTGAGCAGCACCGTGCAGGCACCGCACTGGCCGTGGTCGCAGCCCTTCTTCGGCGAATAGATGCCCAGCCGGTCGCGCAGGGCATCGAGCAGTGTGGTGCGCGTGTCCAGCGAGACCGTTGCGGCCCGGCCGTCCACCTGCAGCGAGATTTCGGCGTCCATCGGCTACCTCCGGCGTCCGAGTCCTCCATCAGAATCCTGCTGTCCACCATCATCGACTATTCAGCAGGCGGCGTTTCCAACACCGAGAAGGGCGCCTGTTGAATAGTCGTTTGGAAGCAGGCTTTGCTTTGCTGGCAACTTATAAGAGTCCATCGCGGGCCACAACCCCTCGCAGCCCAGTCGGTGGCATCCCCTCGGAGATCAGGGACCTGCCAGCGGTTGTGGACAACGCAAGCGGGACTGGCGCATGGCACCAAGAATGAGGGCATGCGGTATCCGAAGGACTTGCCCGAGGAATTGTCCGAGTCATCTTTTGTGTGGCGCGAAGGGCTGAAGGCCGGGCTGAGCGAGAAGCAATTGAGGAATGCAACAGTGCTGCGGCCCAGCCGCGGGATCAGGATCCCGAACGGCCCTGACCTCAGGCTGGCGGATCAGGTCCGGGCCGTCTCGATGGTCACTCACGGCTCGGTCTTGTCACATCTCACCGCGGCCAGGCTGTGGAACTTTCCGCTTCCGCCCTGGGTCGGCAGCGACGACTCGACCCACGTTACGCGCCCCAAACAGCTCAATGCGCCGCGCCGCCGGGGTGTTGTGGGACACCGGGCCAGCCTTGCAGCTGGCGAGATTGCCAAACTGGACGGCCTCCCGTTGACCTCCCGGCTCAAGACCTGGCTCGATCTCGCCTGCATGCTTCCCGTCGCGGATCTGGTAGTCATCGGCGATCACTTGGTTCGTCTTCCACGTGCAGCTTTTGAAGCTAGGGATGCGCCGTTCGCGACCGCCGCTGACCTGAGGGAGATCATCAGGTTGCACAAGGGCAAGCGCGGCGTTGCCAAGGCAGCCGAGGCCGTGGGGCTGGTCCGCGTAGGTGCGGATTCTGCGCCGGAAACGCGACTACGGCTGGCCTTGGCCGACGCGGGGCTGCCGGAACCCAGCCTGAACGAACCGATAGTGGACGACTGGGGAAGGTCGTGGCATTCCCCGGACATGCAGTTCAAGATCTACAAGCTGGCGGTTGAGTATGAAGGCGACCATCACCGGACGTCCGAGCAGTTGGTCCGTGATATTCGGCGTGCGGAGCAGACTGCCGCAATCGGCTGGCTGGAACGGCGGGTCACCAAGGAAGACATGCACGGAGACGCGCGGGCAGCCGTCTCGAAGATTCAGACGGCGCTGCGGTCCCAAGGCTGGCGACCCTGAGCAGCCAGGACTCAAACGAAAAGTCAGCAGGCGCCCTTTTCACGGCTGAAAAGGGCGCCTGTTGAATAGTCGATGCGGAGAGGGGCTACCCGAAGTACTTCGGCAGCGTTGCCTCGTGGGCTTCCTTCAGTTCGGCCAGCGGCACGGAGAATTCGCTCTGGAAGTCCAGTGCGCCGTTCTCGGTATCCACCACGCCGATGCGCATGAACGGGAAGCCCCGCGCGCCGCACATGTCCTTGAAGCGGACCTCTTCGCTGCGGGCCACGGACACGACGGCGCGTGCTTGGGACTCGCTGAACAGCAGGGTGAACAGGTCCACCCCGTCGCGCTCGCAGACCTCGCCCAGCCCGATCCGCGCGCCGACGCCGAAACGCAGGGCCATTTCGGACAGTGCGGCGGCCAGTCCGCCTTCGGAGATGTCGTGCGCGGCGTCGATCATGCCGTCCCGGGAGGCGTTGATCAGCAGTTCGCCCAGCAGCTTTTCGGCTGCCAGGTCCACAGCCGGGGGCTTGCCGCCCAGGTGTCCGCGCAGGTTGGCCCATTCCGAGCCGTCCAGCTCATCGCGGGTGGTGCCCATCAGGTAGATCGCCTGGCCATCCTCGCGCCAGCCCGACGGCGTGCGGCGGGCGACGTCGTCGAACTTGCCGAGCATGGCCACGACCGGCGTCGGGTGGATCGGGGTGGAACCGGTCTGGTTGTAGAGCGAGACGTTGCCGCCGGTGACCGGGACGCCCAGCTCCATGCAGCCGTCGGAGAGGCCGCGGATTGCTTCGGCCAGCTGCCACATGACGTCCGAATCTTCGGGGGAGCCGAAGTTCAGGCAGTCGGACACGGCCATCGGCACGGCACCGGTGGTAGCGACGTTCCGGTAGGACTCCGCCAAGGCCAACTGTGCACCCTGGTACGGATCCAGGTAGGTGTAGCGGCCGTTGGCGTCGGTGGCCAGTGCCACGCCGAGGCCGGTCTGCTCGTCCACGCGGACCACGCCGGCGTCGTCGGGCATGGCCAGCGCGGTGTTGCCGCCCACGTAGCGGTCGTACTGGTTGGTCACCCAGTCCTTCGAGCACATGTTCGGCGATGCCATCAGTTCCAACACGGCCGCCTTCAGTTCCTCGGCGCTGGCCGGGAGGTCGGCGCCGGCTGCGGAGGCGCGGAAGCTGTCTGCCTGCAGCTTGTCTTGCCACTCCGGCCGGGCGTAGGGCCGGTTGTAGACCGGACCCTCGTGGGCAACGGTGCGCGGGTCGACGTCGACGATGGTTTCGCCGTCCCACTTGATCACCAGGCGGCCGGTGTCGGTGACCTCGCCGAGCCAGGAGTATTCCACGGCCCACTTGGCCATGACCGCTTCGAAGGCCTCGACGTTCTCCGGGGAGACCACGGCCATCATGCGTTCCTGCGACTCGGACATCAGGATTTCGCCCGGGGTCAGGGTGGGGTCTCGCAGCAGCACCGAGGTCAGCTCAACGTCCATGCCGCCGTCACCGTTGGAGGCCAGTTCGGAGGTGGCGCAGGAAATGCCTGCCGCACCCAGGTCCTGGATGCCCTCGACCAGGGAGCCCTTGAACAGCTCCAGGCAGCACTCGATCAGCACCTTCTCCGCGAACGGGTCGCCGACCTGGACCGCGGGACGCTTGGAGGGCTTGGTGTCGTCGAAGGACTCCGAGGACAGGATGGAGGCGCCGCCGATGCCGTCTCCGCCGGTGCGTGCGCCGAACAGCACCACCTTGTTGCCCTTGCCGGAGGCGTTGGCCAGCCGGATGTCCTCGTGGCGCATGATGCCCACGGCCAGCGCGTTCACCAGCGGGTTGCCCTGGTAGACGGAGTCGAAGACCACTTCGCCGCCGATGTTGGGCAGGCCCAGCGAGTTGCCGTAGCCGCCGATGCCGGCGACCGCGCCGTGGACCACGCGGGCAGTGTCCGGGTGGCCGATCGCGCCGAAGCGCAGCGGGTCCATCACGGCCACCGGGCGGGCGCCCATGGAAATGATGTCGCGGACGATGCCGCCGATACCGGTCGCGGCGCCCTGGTAGGGCTCCACCATGGTGGGGGAGTTGTGCGACTCGATCTTGAAGGTCACGGCCCAGCCGTCGCCCAGGTCGGTCACGCCGGCGTTTTCGCCGATGCCCACCAGCATGTGCTTCTTCATGTCCTCGGTGACCTTGTCGCCGAACTGGCGCAGGTGGACCTTCGAGGACTTGTAGGAGCAATGCTCGGACCACATCACCGAGTACATCGCCAGCTCGGCGGCGGTCGGCCGGCGGCCCAGCACCTTGACCACCTCGTCGAACTCGTTGCGCTTCAGGCCCAGCTCGGCCCAAGGCATCTCCGTATCCGGGGTCTGCTCGGCATGCTCCACGGTGTCGATGTTGAACTGGCGTCCCTCGACGCGTTCGACGGCGTCGGCCGCCTGGCCGAAGCTCTGGACGTGTTCGTTGCGGACCTCGGCCGGAGTCTCCAGCCGGCTCGTGGCGCTGGTCTCCACTCGCTCGCTGGCGCTCGCTTGGTCGACCACCGGGTTGTTGTTAGTCATTACTTGGCACCTGCAACAATCTTCGTCAAAACTGAGGTGAAAATCCCCAGGCCGTCGGTGCCGCCGCGCAGTGCGACGTCGCCGAAAGCGGAGGAATCGGGGCCGAAGCCGGCTTCCACGGCGTGCTCGGGGTGCGGCATCAGGCCCACCACGTTGCCGGCAGCATTGCTGATGCCGGCAATGTCGCGCCGCGAGCCGTTCGGGTTCACGCCCACGTACCGGAACACCACGCGGTTCTCCGCTTCCAGCTCGTCCAGCGTCTTCTCATCCGCGACGTACTGGCCGTCCTGGTTCTTCAGCGGCACCACAATCTCGGCGCCGGCTTCATACTGGCTGGTCCAGGCGGTGGTGTTGTTCTCCACCCGCAGGCGCTGGTCGCGGCACAGGAAGTGCAGGTGGTTGTTCTTGATCATCGAGCCGGGCAGCAGATGCGCCTCGGTCAGCACCTGGAAGCCGTTGCAGATGCCCAGCACCGGCAGCGGATTGTGCTTCGCTTTCGCGCCCTCGCTGATCTGGTCCATCAGCGGCGCGAAGCGGGAGATGGCGCCGGCGCGCAGGTAGTCGCCGTAGGAGAAGCCACCGGGGATGATCACGCCGTCCACGCCCTGCAGGTCATGGTCGCCGTGCCACAGGCTGACCGCGGTGCCGCCGGCAATCCGGACTGCGCGGGCCGCATCGCGGTCGTCCAAGGTGCCGGGGAAAGTGACGACGCCGATGCGCGCACCGGAGAGGCCGGCGTCGGGTGCCGGGGAGAAGTCGCCGATCAGGGGGGTCTCGGTCATTATTCGCCGGCCCCGATGGTCGCCTCGGTGATGACCTCCACCCGGGTGACGTCTTCGATCACCGGGTTGGAGAGCAGCGTGGTGGCGGCATGGCGGGCCTGGTCCAGGATCTCCTGGGTAACCTCGCCGTCGACCACCAGTTCGAAGCGCTTGCCCTGGCGGACCTCGCTGAACCCGGTCTGGCCCAGGCGGTTCAATGCGCCGACAATGGCCTTGCCCTGCGGATCAAGGATTTCGGGCTTGGGCATGACATCAACAACGATCCGGGGCATCCGGTCACTCCTGTGCTTGGATTGTGCTCTTCAAACGAAGCGAGGCGCGCGGAATCCAGTGCAGTATCAGTCCAACAATCGGTGCCGTCTCACGCTGACCAGCGCTCCGCGAGCTTGCGGGATCCATTCTACCGGCATCCGGAGGCGCAAATTTTACGGGACGACGACGGCGAAAGCGGCCAACACCGTGCCGTTGTTCCGCCGGACTCGTACCATGAATGACATGACGGACAAGCCGCAGTCCATGCTGTTGCCCATCCTGGCCGCCGTCGTGCTGGCCGGTCTCGGGCGGATGGTGATCCAGAAGATCCGGGAAGACCGGCGGGCGGCGGGTGCCGCGCGTGAGGACCTCGGCCAAAAGGTGAGCGAAGTCATGCGCGGACCTCACTGACCGGACGCCCGGGCCTCATCGACCAGCCTGAATCCCGGCCCGCGGCTCAGTCCACCACCCAGATGTCCAGCCGGACCTGGGCGGGGAGCCTGGTGCCGCTGCCCACCAGGATCCGGGACGACAGCCAGCTCCATTCCGGCCCGCCGGCCAGCGCCCGGGGCGAGCAGCGGAAGTAGATGCGCTCCGGCGGAACCGGCTCATTGCGGACCAGCGCGGCGATGTCTTCGGGCGAACCGGCGCGGATGCCGAAGTTGTTGATGTAGATGCGTTCGCCGGAGTCGGTCTCGATGGCGTACTTCGCTTCGAGCTCGGTCATGGTGGATGACCGCAGCAGCTGGAAGTCGGCGCCGCCGGCCAGCACCCGGCCGTTGAGCCGGGGGCCGGAAACAGTGCCGCCGGTGATCGGGATGATGCGCCGGATGCCCTCAGCGGTTTCGCCGACTTCGATCGGCTCGGCCACTTCTACGGCAATGCTGGCCAAGAACGTCAAGCCCGGGGCTTGAGGCTGGGCATCGGTAGCCGCGGCATTGGTAGCGGCGGCAGCTCCGGACGGTTGCGTCATCATGAACCGAGACTACCCCGCCCACTATTCAGTACCCGCCCTATTCAGCGCTGAGAACGCCGGGTGCTGAATAGTCGACGCGGGTGGAGAGGGCAGGCCGGCCCGGACGGCTGGTGACTGAAGGGGGTTGCCGGAATTAGGCCTCGCCGGCGCGGCTGCCGAGCAGGGCCTGCATGCTGTTCCATTCCGATATCTTGCAGCCGTCGGTCAAGGAGAACTGCTTGTCCACCTTGCGGCCGCTGATGGTGCCGGTGACCCGGGCCTCCTGGGGGCCGCCGTATTGCTGTGTGCAAATGCGGTTGCGGTCAGGCAGCTCGAAGAAGACCTTCTCTCCGTGCTTGGTTAGTGCAGCGCACGCAGCGTCGGCGTCGCGGACGGTGGACCCGTCGGCGGGCTGGTTGTCTTTGCAGACCAGCTTCCGTTCGACCCGGGCATCGCTGCCGGCGGAGGTCAGCACGACGGTCAGATCGGCATCCATGGCTGTTCCTTCCTGGGTGTTCGGCGGGGTGGGCTCTGAGGGGGCGGGCTCCGAGGTGCCGGGGGCACCGGGGGAACCTGTCCCGGGGGAGGCCGGAGCCGTGATCCCGGGCGAGGGTGCCGGTTCGTTGCCCGGGCCGCAGGCCGCGAGCGACGGCACGGCGAGCAGGCCGAGGATGAGCGCCGCGGTCCGAAGCCCTCTGGCCCGACGCGGGGCCGAACGTCTTGCTGCGACCGCCATGATCAATCCTCCGCTCTGACGTTCCGAGTGCAGCCGGCCCCATCAAGGTGCTTCTCAAAGCTAACGTCTGCCAGGTCGAGGTGGTGCCCGACGCCCACATCCGCCCCGCCGGCCAGCAGGTCCAGCGCCTCCAGCAGCCTGCCGCGCAGCACCTGCGCCTCGGCGGAAAAGGCCCGCTGGGCGGCCACGTACTGCGCCCGGCCTTCGGTCGTCTCGATCCGCACCGGCTCGTAACCCCATCCGGACAGGTCGTACGGGGAGGCCTTCATGTCCAGTTCTCGGATCCGCCAGGACAGCTCGAAGCAGTCCATCACCAGCTCGCTGGGCAGTGCCGGGGACAGCTTGTACGCCCACTTGTACAGGTCCATGTTGGCGTGTAGGCAGCCGGGCTGTTCCAGCTGCCGCTGGTTCTCGCGGGTGGGCCGCAGCGTGTTCAGCGGAACGGCCTGCGGCGTATAGAAACGGAAGGCGTCGAAGTGCGAGCAGTTGATCCGGCTGCCTTCTACCACCTGGTCCGTTCCCTCGGCGCCGAGCCGCAGCTCCAGATAGTCGTGCCGGACGCCGTTGAGCCGCGTTTTGTACGCCATCGCCCACTCGTGCAGCCCAAAGCAGCCGAACCGCGCCGGCCGGGCCGCTGCGCCGGCCAGGATCTCCCGCGAGAACGCCACCGCGGTTCCCCGCGCCGCAAGGAAAGCCTCCGCGTCGAAGGTGACGGCACCGCCGTCGTGCTCCATGCCTGCCGAGCGGCACTCCGCAAAGGTCAGCTCGCGGTAGAACTTCCAGCCCCGGCGCTCGCCGGCTTCGGCGCCGGCCAACACCACGCCCGTTCCCGGGTGCCAGCGCAGCAGTTGGCCCGGCTTCAGGCTGTAGTAGGTGAACAGGAAGTCTTCCACCGGATGTTTCCGCCCGGCGGAGCGGCGCTGCAGGTACGGCTCGGTGAAACGCGCGGCTCGCTCGGCGTGGGCCCGGGCGCGCGGCAGCCACAGCTCCGGTTCAAGAACCCGGGGCCGGTCAAGGAGGACCTGCTGCGCCATGGCTCCATTGTCCCAGCAGCGGCGGCACTTTGGCACGGTCAAAAGGGCGGCCGCTTATAGCACTGCCGGCCGAAGCCGGAAAGCCTCGGCAGGACTATCGGCCAAGGCGCACCCAAAAAAGGTGAAACAGTTCTTTCAGATCAATCGTTGCGGTATTTTAGTTGCACAGGTGCACCAAATGTGGCTGTTGTCACAGTTGGGGGAGGGGGCCGGCTTCGCACGCCGGTACGTCCAATATCCTGCGCGGCCGTTCACCGCGCGGGATACGGCATTCGGTTGCGCCTGGGGTCGGACCAAAGCGGTCGGGCTCACCGGATGAAAGGCTATACCTCTCATGACCAAGCAAAGCAGCAGCTTTGTGCACAGGCAGGGAATGCGATCTGCCGCAGCACTCGCACTGGGGATACCGTTAATTCTCTCCGGGCTGGCCGGCCCGGCGGCGGCCGCACCCGCCAACATCCCGGCCACCATCACGTCCAACCCGGATGGCCAGCAGGCCATCTATGAGGACGGCCGCTACATTGTAATGCTGGATTCCGCTCCGCTGGCGACCTATGAAGGCGGTGTGGCCGGCATCGAGGCCACCAAGCCCGCCAAAGGCGAGAAGCTGAACAGCGGCTCCGCCCATGCCAAGAAGTACCGCGCGCACCTGACCAACAAGCAGGGCGACGTCGCTGCCTCCGAGGGCGTGAAAATCCAGAAGAGCTTCACGACGGCGGTGAACGGCTTCGTGGCCGAGCTGACCGGACTGCAGGCGGCGGAGCTTGCCAAGAAGCCCGGCGTCGTGGCGGTGGCCCCGGACGAGCAGCACCACCCCGACTACTCCAGCACCGACTACCTGGACCTGCCCGGCCGCGACGGCGTCTGGGCCGAGCAGTACGGCGGTACGAAGAACGCCGGCAAGGGTACCGTGGTCGGCGTGATCGACACCGGCTACTACCCGGAGAGCGATTTCCTGGCCGGCGAGGAGGTCAAGCCGCTGCGCGGCAAGGCCAAGGTCGGCGAGCCGTACCTGACCGCTGACGGCAAAATCGCCATGCTCAAGGCGGACGGCAGCACGTTCCTGGGCGAGTGCCAGCCGGGCCAGGAAGGCTCCGGCTTCGACGGCACCGAATGCAACTCCAAGGTGCTCAGTGCCCGCTACTACGCGGACGACTTCCTGCGGACGGTGCCGGCGCAGAACCGGAACCCGAAGGAGTCCATCTCCCCGCTGGACATCGCCAGCCACGGCACCCACACCGCCACCACCGCCGCCGGCAACAGCGAGGTGACGCAGACGGTGGCCGGCCGCGACTTTGGCACCGGCAACGGCGTGGCCCCGGCCGCCAAGGTGTCCGTCTACAAGACCTGCTGGGAGGATAACGACGAGGCCACCGGCGGCTGCTACACCTCCGCCTCCGTGGACGCGATCGAGCAGGCCATCCTGGACGGCGTGGACGTGCTCAACTACTCCATCTCCGGCAACAACAACTCGGTGCTGGACCCGGTGTCTGTGGCGTTCCTGAGCGCCGCCGAGGTGGGCATCTTCGTTTCCGCCTCCGCCGGCAACGCCGGCCCGGGCCCCACCACCGTCAACCACAGCGCGCCGTGGGTGACCACGGTTGCCGCCAGCACGTTCTCAAACGAACTGCAGGGCACGGTGGAACTCTCCGACGGCACCAAGTACCGCGGCACGTCCATCATGAACCGCGAGGTTCCGCAGACCAGCCTGATCCTGTCCGCCGAGGCCAGCGCGGCAGGCGCCACCGCCGACGAGGCGAAGCTCTGCTACCCGGGCAAGCTCGATCCGGCCAAGGTTGAAGGCAAGATCGTGGTCTGCGACCGCGGCGTCAACGCCCGTGCGGACAAGTCCGTGGCCGTGAAGCAGGCCGGCGGCGTCGGCATGGTGTTGGTCAACGTGGTGCCCGGATCGCTCGATCTGGACCTGCACGCCGTGCCCACCGTCCACATCGCCGACCCGTCCATCAAGGACAAGGTGGCAGCGGATCCGACGCTGACCGCTGCGCTGCGCAATAAGGACACCACCGGCCTGGCCCAGAGCCCGGTCCCGCAGATCGCCGCGTTCTCCTCCCGTGGGCCGTCCACGGCGGTGGACTCGAACCTGCTCAAGCCGGACGTAGCCGCCCCGGGCGTGAACGTCCTGGCCGGAGTCTCCCCCGTCCTCGGCGGCGAGACCAACGGCTTCATGTCGGGCACCTCGATGGCCGCCCCGCACGTGGCTGGCCTCGGCGCGCTGCTGCTGGCCGAAAACCCGCGGTGGTCCCCGGCCACGGTGAAGTCGGCGATGATGACCA
This sequence comes from Arthrobacter sp. NPDC089319, assembly GCF_040684925.1. Classification (NCBI taxonomy): domain Bacteria; kingdom Bacillati; phylum Actinomycetota; class Actinomycetes; order Micrococcales; family Micrococcaceae; genus Arthrobacter; species Arthrobacter sp. NPDC089319. The sequence continues at coordinate 58,572 of NZ_JBFBGZ010000002.1, forward strand.
CCGCCGGCGAACTGGTCAACGAGGACGGCTCGGCGAACGAAGATCGCTTCGCCACCGGCGCCGGCCACGTGGATACCGCACGGATGGGCGACCCGGGTCTTGTCTACGACGCCAACGTCGAGGACTGGCTGGGCTTCATCCAGGGCACCGGCCTGGATCTGGGGCTGAAGAAAAAGGACGTCATCCAGTCCAAAGACCTGAACGTTCCGTCCTTCGCTCTCGGGAAGCTGTCGGGCGAGGTCACCGTGGAGCGGACGCTCACCGCATTGGAACCGGGTTCCTACACGGTGGACGTGGACCTGCCCGGTGTGGCCGTCAAGGTCTCGCCCCGGAAGCTGAACTTCACGAAGTCCGGCCAGGAACGCAAGTTCAAGGTCACCTTCCAGAACGTGAACGCACCGCTGGATGAGTTCGCCATGGGCGAGCTGGTCTGGACGGAAGAGGGCAAGCGCGGCAACGGCAAGGGCAGCGGCCGGAGCCAGCACACGGTTGCCTCACCCATCGCCGTCCGGCCGGTCACTGCCGTGGCCCCGGCCAGCGTGGCCTTTACTTCCGACGCCGGCAACGGCACCGGCTCGTTCAAGGTCACCTCGGGCACCAACTCGCCCATCGATCTGGCGGTCGAGGGCCTGGCCAAGGCCAAGGCCGCCGACGTGGAGAAGGTCCCCGGCCAGCCGGCCGTGATCGGTTCCAACGGCAGCACCGGCTTTGCCCCGCAGGAGGTGCCGGAAGGCGCCACCTTGGCGCAGTTCGCCATCTACGCGGCGGATGCTGGAGCGGACTGGGACCTGCACGTGCTCACACCCGCCGGTGCGGTGATCTCTGCCGCCACGGCGTCGGCCAGCGAGTCGCTGGTGATCAACAACCCGGTGCCGGGCACCTACTATGCCATCGCGCACCTGTTCTCCAGCCCTGACGCCAAGGCCAGCAAGGGAACCATCAACACGGTGGCGCTCAGCGGTGATTCCGGAAACCTCACCGTCAGCCCGGACCCGCTGAACCTGCGCAACGGCAAGACCAGCACGGTGAAGGCAGCCTGGTCCGGCCTGGAAGCCGGCAACTGGGTGGGTCTGGTGCGGTTCAGCGAGGGCATCTCCACGCCGGTGACCGTCAACGTCTCCGGCGACGGCACCGCGGCACAGGCACCGGCCGCTGAAGGCAGCGCAGTGGTTGTTGAAGGCGGCGCCTCCGCGCAGCCGGGGCAGCGCTCCGGACTGTAGCTAGTAGGTCCCGGGCCACGGGACCTGAAGGAAGGAAGAAGGCGGCCGGTGGATTGAACCACCGGCCGCCTTCGCCGTCCATGGGGCGGACCCAGCCACACACCTCCAGAGCTAGCCATACCTCCGGCCTTCAGCCCGCGTCAGGCGCCTATGGTCTTATCAGCCCGCGTCTGGGCCTCCGGCCTCCCGCGCTGCCGAGATCAGGGCATGCATCGCGGCGTTCAACTCCCGCAACTGCTCCCGTTCCAGGCCCAGCCGTGCCAGCATGGTTCCCGGCACGGCCAGTGCCTGCTCGCGCAGCGCAACGCCGGCATCCGTCAGGCCCACGGCCAGCGCCCGCTCGTTGCCTTCCATCCGCTCCCGGGTCACTAGACCGGCCTGCTCCAGCCGCTTGAGCATGGGGGAGAGTGTGGCCGGTTCCTGCTGCAGCGCCTCGGACAGATCTTTGACCATTCGTGGGCTCTGCTCCCAGAGCGCCAGCATCACCAGGTACTGCGGGTGGGTGATACCCAGCTTCTCCAGTACTGGCTTGTAGGACGCCACCACGCTCCGCGAGGCCACCGACAGCGCGAAGCACAGCTGGTGCTCCAGCAGCAGGTCTTCCGTTGTTCCCGCTGTCACGCTCATCACTCCCGGTCAGTTAGTGCACTAATTGTTCGTCCCCTATTATGGATACGAACGCCCGCGGAGTCCACCGGGCACCGGAAGAAGGATCACGCACATGGCCGAGAAGAAGTCCCGTGTCAACGCGTTCATGCGGGCGACCGGCAAGTTCCGCTGGGTCTTCGGCCCGGCGCAGAAAAGCGGCGTCGACCATCCCATGACCGAGGAAAACAAGGCCCTGCTCAAGCAGCGCGAGGCCGAGGCGTCGCAGTGGGAAACGGTCACCCGGGCCGACGGCAGCACCTACATTGTGCCCAAGAAGCAGTCCTAGGAACCCCACCGCCCAACGCGCGACAGGGCGGGGCTGTTCTTCCCCAGAACCCTGTTATTCCGTACCGCCCCTCGTTACACTGATGCCACGGATTCTTCTGAGCAAGAGGTGAGTCAGATGGCTGGGAATTCGCGTTTCATGAACCGATTCATGCGTGCCACGGAAAAGGCGGCAAAGGTGTGGGGCCCGGCGGACCGGATCGATTCGGATTCCCCGGTTGTCCACCGGCACGACGCCTCGGAGAAGGCGTCCGAGGAACAACTGTCGCAGATTGAAGTGGAGCGGGAAGCCGGTCATACCTACGCGTACCGCAGGCCGCACAAGGACTGACCCCGGAAGCAGTGCCGCCCGTGCGCGGCATCCCCGCCCGATCGAACAAATCGAGAAACCAGCAGGCGCCCTTCCCAAGGCTGGGAAAGGCGCCTGCTGATCAGTCGATCCAGGAGTCTAGCGAACCCGGGTGGTGACTCGCGGGAGGCCGCAGGTCAGCGGCCGGTGCCGCCGTAAACGGTGGCTTCCTCGTCCGTGTCCAAACCGAACGCGGCATGCACCGCGCGGACCGCGGTGTCCAGCAGGTCGGCGTGGGTGACAATCGAGATCCGGATCTCGGAGGTGGAGATCATGTCCACGTTCACGCCGGCCTTGTGCAGCGCTTCGAAGAACCTGTAGGAGACGCCCGGGTTGGAGCGCATGCCGGCGCCGATCAGCGAGAGCTTGCCGACGTTCTCGTTGTAGAGGATGCCTTCGAAGCCCACCACGTCCTGGGCCGCATTGAGCGCGTCCAAGGCCTCTTTGCCTTCCACCATGGGCAGCGTGAAGGAGATGTCCGTCTTGCCGGTGCCGCGGGTGGAGATGTTCTGCACGATCATGTCGATGTTCGAGTGCGCGCCGGCCACGATGCCGAAGATTTCCGCTGCCTTGCCGGGAATATCAGGCACGCCCAGAATGGTGACCTTGGCTTCGGAGCGGTCGTGGGCAACGCCGGAGATGATGGGCTGTTCCAAGGGTTCTCCCTCTTGAATCTTGATCTTGTCGTCGGGGCTGGGCAGCACCCAGGTTCCCTCGTTGGTGCTGAAAGACGAGCGCACATGCAGCTTCACACCGAAGCGGCGGGCGTACTCGACGCAGCGCAGGTGCAGGATCTTGGAACCGGAGGCAGCCATCTCCAGCATCTCTTCGCTGGAGATGGTGTCGATCTTCTTGGCACTGTGCACTACCCGCGGATCGGCGGTGTAGATGCCGTCCACGTCCGTGTAGATCTCGCAGACATCGGCGCCCAGAGCGGCCGCCAGCGCCACCGCGGTGGTGTCGGAGCCGCCGCGGCCCAGGGTGGTGATGTCGTTGCTCTCCTGGCTGATGCCCTGGAAGCCGGCCACAATGGCGATCTCGCCTTTTTCAATGGTGGTCAGCACCCGGTGCGGCGAAACGTCGATGATCCGCGCCTTGCCGTGGATGGCATCGGTCACCATGCCGGCCTGGCTGCCGGTGAAGGACTGAGCCCTGGAGCCGAACTCCTGGATCGCCATGGCCAGCAGGGACATGGAGATGCGTTCGCCGGCGGAGAGCAGCATGTCCATTTCGCGGGCGCTGCGGTCCGAGGAGATCTGGTTGGCCAGGTCAAGCAGTTCGTCGGTGGTGTCCCCCATGGCGGACACCACGACCACCACTTGGTTGCCGGCGGCCTGGGTATCGACCACGCGTTGGGCTACGCGCTTGATCCCCTCGGCGTCCGAGACAGAGGAACCGCCAAACTTCTGCACTATCAGGCTCATGTGGGCTCTAAACAACTCCTGGGTTGGGGCCCGGGCCGTGCCGCGTGATGCGGCGGCCGGGCTCATGGAATGCTGCCGCGGGGCCCTGGCTGCGGACACGGCGCGGCAAGGGCAATTCTAACGCCGCATCAGGTACGGCGGAGAATGCGGCCAATCAGTGTGACTGGCCAAGGTCATAACGACGCCGGTGCCTCCGAAGTGCCGCAACGCACCGGCGCCGACCTCCCGCCACCGTCGACTGCTCAGCAGCCGCCCTTATCCGCTCTCAAAAGGGCGTTATCTCAGCACTCGATGGCCGCCAACTCGTTTCGGTTAGCGGGTGCCGAGCTGGTCCTCTCCGCTGCCGAGCACGGCCTGCAGGAAGGACCGCGTCCGTTCGTGCTGCGGGTTGGTGAACATGACCTCGGGCGTGGCCTCTTCAACCACCTTGCCGCCGTCGAACATCATCACGCGGTTGGACACGTCGCGGGCGAACTGCATCTCATGCGTGACAATCAGCATGGTGATGTCGGTAGTGTCCGCGATGTGCCGCAGGATCCCCAGCACTTCGCCCACAATCTCCGGGTCTAGTGCGGAGGTGACCTCGTCCAGCAGCAGGATCTCGGGGTCCATCGCCAGCGCGCGGGCGATCGCCACCCGCTGCTGCTGGCCGCCGGAAAGCTCCAGCGGGTGGGCGTCCGCCTTGTCCGGCAGCCCTACGCTGTCCAGTAGTTCCATGGCGCGGGCTGTGGCCTGCTCCTTGGACTGGCCCAGCACGTGCACGGGCGCCTCGATGATGTTCTCCAGCACGCTCATGTTGGGGAAGAGGTTGAACTGCTGGAACACCATGCCGATCCGCTTGCGGATCTGCTTCTGCGCCTTCTCGCCCAGCTCCACCCGCTTGCCGTCGCGCTCCTCGTGGGTGAGGGGCTCGCCGTCGACGTAGATGTAGCCGCCGCTGAGCTCCTCCAGGGTCATCACCAGGCGCAGGATGGTGGTCTTGCCGGAACCGCTGGGGCCGATCAGGGTGACGCGGTCACCCTTGGCCACCTCGAAGTTCAGGTCTTTCAGGACCACGTTGTCGCCGAACCGCTTCTCCACGTTCTCGAACTTGATGGCGGGAACGTTGACCGCGGGGCGGGGTGCGGGGACGGTATCGGGATCAGTAATTGTAGGCAAGGCGCTTTTCCAATCTGGAGATGAGCAGGGAGGTCGGGTAGCTGGCCAGCAGGAAAATCACGCCGGCCAGGGTGATGGCCTCCATATATCTGAAGTGGTTGCCACCGAAGGTCAGGCCCGCGCGGACCAGTTCCACCACGCCGATGGAGAGCAGAAACGGGGTGTCCTTGAACATCGAGATGGCGTAGTTGCCCAGTGCCGGAACGGTTGCCCGCAGGGCCTGCGGAATGACCACGGCAATCCAGGTCCGGGACTTGGACATGGACAGCGCCTTGGTGGCCTCCCACTGGCCCTTGGGCACGGACTCGATGCCGGCCCGGTAGACCTCCGCCATGTAGGTGGAGTAGTGGATGCCGAAGACCGCGATGCCGATGACGATCGCGTCAACGCTCAGGAATGTCCAGTAAGCGAGCAGTAGCTGCACCACGATCGGCGTCATCCGGATGAAATCGCCGACGAAGTTGATGACCACCGCGATCGGCTTGGGCACCGACATCCGCAGGATCGCGATGACCAGCCCCAGCACGGCCGCAATCGCGGTGCTGACAACCGTCACCAGCAGTGTCACCTTCAGGAAGGCCAGCAGGAGCTCGGGGAGGACGGCGTAGGCGGCGTCCCAGTCCCATAATTCATTCATCAGCCCTTACCTCCTTCCGCTGCAACAGCGGTGTCCGGCGTCTTCAGGCTCAGGGTTTCGCGCAGCGAATCACCGCGGCCCAACTTGTGCTTGGCCTGGACCTCAAGGCCGTTCATCATCAGTGTCAGGACGTAGGCCAGCACAAAGTAGATGACCAGGCTGACGCCGTAGGCGAAGAAGGTGTTCGTATCCTGGCGCAACTGCTCGGTGTGGTAGGTCAGGTCCGCCAGCGTAATGAAGCTGACGATGGCTGTGCCTTTGAGCATGTGGATCAGGTAATTGGTCAACGACGGGATCATCAGGGCCCAGGCCTGCGGGAAGATGATCCGGCGCATCCGCTGTGCCTTGGACAGGCTGAGCGCCGTCGTCGCCTCCCACTGGCCGGTGGGTACGGAGTTGATGGAACCGCGCACCACTTCTGCGCAGTAGGCACCGTAGTTCAGCCCCAGCCCCAGGATGCCGCAGACCATGGCCGGAAGGTCCACGCCCAATTGCGGCAGCACGAAGAAGAAGAAGAACAGCTGCACTACCAGCGAGGTGCCGCGGAAGAATTCGATGAAGACCCGGCAGATGCCCCGCAAGAAGACGTTGTTCAGGCGGGCACCCAGTCCCAGGACCACCGCAATGACGATCGCCAGCAGGGCGCCGCCGAAGGTCAGGAGGAGGGTGATACCCAAGCCTTCCCAGATCCTCGGCGCCGCCTCAGCCAGCGCTGCAAAATTTGCCTCCATAGGAATGGACTAGCCCGCTGCCCCAGAGCAGAGCTGCTCGGTGGTCAGATCCTTCGGCGGCAGGTTCTCCTCGGTGAAGCCGAACTCGCCCAGCACGTCCACGTAGGTTTCCGGGGTCTCGGTGATCTTGCCCAGTTCGGCGTTGTAGGCGTCCAGCAGTTCGGTATCGCCCTTGCGGAACACGGTGCCGCCGGCGCCGATCTGCTCCTGGCCGTCGATGCTGGCGACGAACGCGTCGGTTACCTCGACGCCGGCGTCCTTGTTGTTGTCGGCCAGCCAGTTCAGCGAGATCGCGGTCATCGCGAAGGCGTCGGCGCGGCCGGCGGCCACGGTGTCCATGCCGTCCTGGGCGTTGCCCACCGACTGCACGTTGTCGATGCCGAGCTTGTCGGCGTAACCGGCTTCGATGCCGCCGGAGAGCACGGCCAGCTTGACGTCGTCGGCCTTGACCACCGAATCCATGTCGGTCAGGCCCTTGGGGTTGCCCTCCTTGACCATCAGGGCGGTGGTGTACATGATTTCCGGATCGCTGAACGCCGCCTGTTCGCAGCGCTCGGGAAGGATCGACATGCCGGCGCTGACCAGGTCGAACCGGCCGGCATTCAGCCCGGGGATTAGCGCGTCCCAGTCCACCAGCAGGACCTCCACGTTGTCCACGCCCAGGTTCTTGAAAATCTCCTCGTGCATGGCGATGGTGCCGCCGGTCGGTTTGCCGCCTTCCTGGAAGGAATAGGGGGCCTCGCCAGCGATGCCGACGGTCACGGTGCCTTCGTCCTTGATCTTGGCCAAGGTGTTGCCGGTTGCGGCGTCTTCGCCGCCCTCGGCAGAGGCGATTTGGCCATCGCCGCACCCTGCCAGCAGCAGCATGCCCAGAATGCTGGCCCCCGCCAAAGCGGTTCGTGACTTCGTCAGTCGCGCGTTCATCATTTCCTCTTTCGGTCGTGTAATGGGGCGAACCACCCAGCCCGCGCTCTGCAGCGCAACCCAGCCGACCCGACCCGAATTCGGTGGTGACAGTTGACAACGCTAATGAACTTCTGGTCAACATACAATTAGAGAGTCAGCGTGTATGTTTGTCGACAATATGACATACCCCAGCGTTTGCAAGGGCTGCAGGGGCCTCGGCCGCTGCGGTTACAATTTGGCTACGGACCGGCTGCAGAGGCCGAACCGAACGTTCACGCGGCGAACGCCTGTGTTCGAAGTGCCGGAAAGAAAAAGGATCCAGATGCCGCACAACTCCGCACCGGCCGGCGCGCCGGCTTTCCTGCGAGTGCACCGTCCGTCCACGGTGGACCTGATCGCCACCGAGCTGCGGAACGCCATCTACTCCGGCGGTCTTCCCGTCGGTTCCCCCTTGCGCGAGGTGGAGATCTCCCGCCAGCTCGGCGTCAGCCGCAGCCCGCTGCGCGAGGCAGCGCAACGCTTGGTCCAGGAAGGCCTGCTGACTGCCATCCCGGGGCAGGGTCTGCGGGTCGCGACCGTTTCCGAGGACCGCCTTCCCGACCTGTTTGAAGCGCGCATCGCCGTGGAGACGCACGCTGCCCGGATCCTCATTCGACACAACGACGCCGGTGCCCTCGCCAAGGTGACGGCGGCCTTCGACCACTTAACCGAGGCGGTCAAAGGAACGGACGCCCGGACCATCGGCGACGCCGACCTGGACTTCCACTTCGCCCTGGTGGAGGCCGCCGGCAACACCCGGCTGACCCGGTACATGTCCACGTTGGTGGTGGAAACCCGGTTGGCGAGTTTCAGCAGCAAGCAGGGCTACGTGGTCCGCCGGGATGTGACGCCCTCCCACCAGGCCATTATGGCGGCCTTGAAATCCGGCGACGCTGAGGCTGCTGCGGCTGCCATCGCCGAGCACCTCACCGAGGCCACCGCCCGGATGACCGGCGAGCTGGCCGAGCGAGGCATCGAAGTGGAGACCGTCGCGGGAGCGCCCGAGCCCGGCGCCGTCTACGAACTCGGACCCATCGACCACACCTCGAACCCGGCCGACTAAGCCCCCCGGTAGCCGACCAAAGGCGCCCAAGCCCCCGGTGGTCGACCAAAGGCGCCCGCGCCTGCGTGAAGACCGGGTGGGGACCGAGCATCTCCCGGTGGTCGACCAAAGGCGCTCGCGCCTGCGTGGAGACCCATGGAGACCCGTGGAGGCTCAACCCTCCGCGGCTCCCTTGCTACATTCACCCCATGGTGAATCTGCGCGGAAAGCTCGAACTGGCTGGAGTGAGCCTTCACTACACGGACATTTCCGGCCTCGAACCTGCGGTTGTTTTCCTTCATGGCGCCGGCGCCGACCACGTCATGTTCGAGGCGCAGGCGGCCGCGCTCGCTGAGCGTGGACAGCGGGTGGTCTTGCTTGACCTTCGCGGGCAGGGGCAGTCGCAACCCAATACGAAGCGGCCGACCGCGGAGCTGTTCGTGCAGGACGTGGAAGCGCTGATCGCCGAGCTGGGACTTGAGCGCCCCGTACTGGCGGGCCACTCGCTCGGCGGCAATATCGCCCAGGAACTGGTCCGGAGGAGTCCCGAAAAGTATGCGGGTCTGGTCGTGCTGGGTTCCACCTGGAACGCCGGGCCGCTTAAGTTCACTGAACGGTTCCTGCTGCGGCTGGCGGGCCCCATGCTCGCACTTGTTCCGGCTCGGTCCCTGCCGAAGGTCATGGCGAAAGCGTCAGCCGTGACCGACGCCGGGAGGGCCGATGCGGAACGCGCGTTTGCGCAGGTCACCAAGCGCGGGTTCATTGATGTTTGGCGGGCCACCGTGCAGTTCGTCGCCCCGGAGGCCGGATACCGCACGCCCATTCCCTTGCTGTTGGTACGCGGAGCGGAGGATAGGACCGGCAATATCGCCTTGGCCATGCCGGCGTGGGCGGCAGCCGAAAACGTGGCCGAGCGCGTCATCCCGGATGCCGGACACCTCGTGACCCAGGATGCACCGACCGCCGTCACAAAAGCCATCATCAAGTTCATGGCTGCTGAGACCCGCTGATCCGACGCGCCGCACACGGTGTGGCGCCGACGGCCCGTGGCATTAGGTCAGGATACGGCGGCCTTCGAATGCGCGGCCCAGGGTGACTTCGTCCGCGTACTCCAGGTCCCCACCAACCGGCAGTCCGGAGGCCAGCCGGCTCACGGGAATGCCAATGGCTTTGAGCATACGCGCCAGATAGGTGGCGGTGGCTTCGCCTTCCAAGTTGGGATCGGTGGCGATAATGATTTCTTCGATCTGCTTGTCCGAAAGCCGGTTCAGCAGTTCCTTGATGCGAAGCTGCTCCGGGCCGACACCGCCAATGGGGTTAATCGCGCCGCCGAGCACGTGGTAGCGGCCCCGGAAGGAACGGGTTCGCTCGATGGCGATAACGTCCTTGGACTCTTCCACCACGCAGATGGCCGTCGGATCCCGACGCGGGTCGCGGCAGATGTTGCAGGTGTCCTGTTCGGAGACGTTCCCGCAGATGGAGCAGAACTTCACCCGCTCCTTGACGTTGGTCACGGCATCAACGAGCCGTTTCATGTCGGCCGGATCTGCGTCCAGAATATGGAACGCGATGCGCTGCGCCGACTTCGGGCCGATTCCAGGCAAGCGGCCGAGCTCGTCGATCAGCTCCTGGACAGCACCTTCGTACACTGAACCTTCATTCTCCGCGTGCGGTCAGGAACCGTCGTGGCTTCGTTCTTCAATCAGGCGTCCGCCGAGCAACCGTTCGATGGCTGCGCGGCCCACAAGCCCGGAGTCCTCGATCGACTCGTCGTCGTCGCTGGGGATGTCCTCGACGTACTTCAAGTTTAGGTCACGGCCGGACGGGGACGGCGTTGCCGGGCTTGCCTTTGCCTGCGTCGCCTTCGCCTGGTCCAGCAGCTGCTGGTACCGGCTTCGCTTTTGGCCGGGCACCTGCAGGTCCGGCGTGGTCTCCCATTCCTCGGCGGGCGGTTCGTCGTTGGCATAGGGCACGTCGTCGTACGGCGTGGCCGGGGCCGACGGCGCCGGGGCGCTCTGGTCTGAAACCTGTCCGCCCTGGAGCTGCCCGTTGGGCTGGGCGGCTCCGTTGGGGGAGGGGGCTTCCGCTCCCGCCGTCGAATGATCCGGGGCCGATTTCACTGCGACTGCACCGGGGACTCCGGCGACAGCGGCAGAGGACCCCGAAGACATCCGCTCGGCCAGCTGGGCAAACACCGGCTTCTCCCCGGGCAGGGCCGGCGGCCGCTGGCCGCTGCCGGAAGCGCTGTTCGGTGACGCGGCCGACGGCGCGGAGGCCGCGGTGGTCCCGGACATGCCGCTCGGTGCCGACGCAGCGGAGTAGCCGGAGGCTGCAGACATGCCGGTGGCCGCGGTGGCTGCCGTGGGCCCGGACATCCCGCTGGGCGCTGAGTGGCCGGAAGCCGCCGAAGTACTGGATGCGGCGGATGGTGCGGATCCTGTCGAGGAAGCGGACATAGGCGAGGGAGCCGTCATCCCGGATCCTGCGGACGGGCTGGAGACGCCGGACGGTGCCGAGACAGCTGACGGCGCCGACCAGCCCGACACTGCAGACGTGTCCGATGCGGCAGGAAATCCGGAAGGCGCCGAATCTGTGGTGGGCGTCATGCCGGCCGCCGGAACCGGCAGCGCGGAGGCCGGTGCAGGCGCCGGCGGAGTGCTGTGCGCCGCGGGCTCCGGGACGGGCGCGGGCGCGTTTACCGTAGCGGTGTTGGCGGACCATCCACCGTCTGCCGGCTGCTGCCGGCTAGTTGGTACTTTTGGGCCGGACTCACCCGCTGTCACCGAAGCATCTTCCACGGTGAGGATCCGCAGGTCCATGCCGAGCACCTGCTGGATGGCCTGCCGCAGGTTATCCGCGTGGTCGCCGTTGCCGAAGTTGGTCGCGGAACCTTGGTTCTTGAAACCGAGGGTTAGCGCTGTGCCGTCCAGGCTGAGCGGCGAGGCATTGGCGCTCACGTTCATCCAGGTCACCTTGCGGATGCCGCTGAGGGTGCTCAGGATCTCCGGCCAGGCTCGGCGGATCATCTCGATCTGGCCGGACGCCTGCGGGGCAGCGGGATCCTGCCGCGACGGCTGCGCCGGTGCCGCGGTCGGTTCCGGACGGGAAGGCTGCTGCTGTGCGGCGCCCGACGGCGCTGTGGCCGGTTCCGGCCGGGAGGGCTGGTGCTGGGCGGCGGGTGTTTCCCGGGCCGGACGTTGCGGAGCAGACTGCTGGGCCGGGGGTTGTCCCTGTGCTTGCGGCTGTCGCTGGGCGGGCGCCTCGGCGGCACTCGGATCCCCGGACTGCTGGGCCGCCGGAGCCAGGTTCACGGGCGCTTGAGCGGGGGCCGGGGTGGCGGGCTTCTCCGGTGCGGGTGCCGGCTCGGGCATGGCGCCCCAGGAACCGCCCCAGTCGGCCGAAGTCTCGGGCTCTGAACCGGCGGCAGTTTCGTGCGGCTGGGCGGCGTTGGACGTTCCCTTCACGCCGGCGTCCTGCCGGCTGGCATCCCGCGGGTTTCCGAAGACGGACGTCGGAACAGCCGGGCCGGACTCGACCGGCGCCGCGGGCTCGACGGGCGCGGAGGCACCGGCATGCGTGCCGGCTGCGGCTGCCGGGGCGGCAGGCATCTGGGCAGCAGGCGCAGCGGCAGCGGATGCACCGGCGGTATCTGGAATCTGGGTTGCGGAGGTTCCCGAAGCCGCAGGTGCCGTGGGGCCGGAAGTGGCGGGAGCGCCGCCGTCGTGCTGTGGGGCAGCCTGCGCAGCGGGTTGCGCATTGGCAGTGGGGGCAGGCGAACCCTGCTGGTCCTCGCGCGGCCAATCGGCGGTGCTCACCCGCGGGGGAGTGATGCGCTCGGCCTCCTGGCGCGGCGATTCAGCGGGGGCCGGGGCTTGCGCCTTCTGAGCATTGGCTCCGCGCAGCGCGGCGCGGGCGGCAGCCGGCCCGGAGAGCGCAGGTTCGGCGGCAGCGTGGGCGACGGGCGCCTGGCCATTGTCGATGGGCGCGGACACCGGGGCTCCGCCGTAGCTGAGCCGGCGCTCGATCCGGTCCACCCGGGCCGCGACGCCCTGCTCGCCCTGGTCGGCGGAAGGCAGCAGGATCCGCGCGCAGAGCAGTTCCAGATGCAGGCGCGGCGAGGTGGCACCGGTCATCTCGGTCAGCGCCTGGTTGGTGATGTCCGCGGCGCGGGAGAGTTCGGAGGCGCCCAGCTGGTTGGCCTGGGTCTGCATCCGGGCGATCTGGTCCTCCGGGACGCCGCGCAGGATGGCGTGGGCGCTTTCCGGCATGGCCCGCACAATGATCAGGTCGCGGAAACGCTCCAGCAGGTCCTCGACGAAGCGGCGCGGGTCGTGGCCGGTCTGCACCACGCGGTCCACGGCGCTGAACACCGTGGACGCGTCCGCCGCCGCGAACGCGTCGACCACGTCGTCCAGCAGCGAAGCATGCGTGTAGCCGAGCAGCGACACGGCCAGTTCGTAATCCAGCCCGCTGGGGCCGGCGCCGGCCATCAACTGGTCCAGCACGGACAGCGAGTCGCGGACGGAACCGCCGCCGGCCCGGATCACCAGCGAGAGGACGCCCGGGGCCACCGGCACGTTCTCCTGCCGGCAGAGCAGCTCGAGGTACTGCATCAGCGGTTCCGGCGGGACCAGCCGGAACGGGTAGTGGTGGGTGCGCGAGCGGATGGTGCCGATGACCTTGTCCGGCTCCGTGGTGGCGAAGATGAACTTGATGTGTTCCGGCGGCTCTTCCACGATTTTCAGCAGCGCGTTGAAGCCGGCGGACGTGACCATGTGGGCCTCGTCGATGATGAAGATCTTGTAGCGGTCGCGCACCGGGGCGAAGGTGGCCCGTTCGCGCAGGTCGCGGGCGTCGTCCACACCGCCGTGGGACGCGGCGTCGATCTCGATGACGTCCAGGCTGCCGGGTCCGCCGCGGCCCAGTTCAACGCAGGAATCGCACGTGCCGCACGGGGTGGGGGTGGGGCCTTCGGCGCAGTTCAGGCAGCGGGCCAGGATGCGGGCGGAGGTGGTCTTGCCGCAGCCGCGCGGGCCGGAGAACAGGTAGGCGTGGTTGACGCGGTTCTTTTGCAGCGCCGCCATCAGCGGATCGGTGACGTGTTCCTGCCCGATAACGTCCGCAAAAGTGTCCGGGCGGTAGCGACGGTAAAGGGCTGTACTCACGATGAAACCCTATCGGTTGAAACTGGGCCCACGCACGCCGGAGCGCTGGGGCTGGGGATAGGTAGCAGGCGGGGGTTAAGTAAAGACCCCTCATGCACCTGACAGAGCCCGCTTACCCTTGCTACCTTCCGGTCCTGGGGGAGTTCACAGGATGACACCGCATGAGGGGCCGACGAATAGTCTACCCGACTCCGGACTGCCTCCCGAAATCCCCGGCGGCGCTGCCGTCAGACTCCCACCAGCGCAGCACGCGGGCGCAGCGCAGGGTGGCCCAGCGGCCGATGTCCTCGGCCGTCCAACGGAACCACATCCGGCCGGGATACGGCCGGTAGCCGCCCCAGTTGCCCGGGCTGCGCCGGTGCGAGGCGATCGCCTCCACGGCCATCGACATCCGGTCATCCTGCGGGCAGTTTTCGGCGCGGAAGTACTCCAGCCCGCGCAGGATGTCGAAGTGCCACTGCGGAGGGAACCGGAACTGGGCCAGCGTCGGATGGGCCAAGCCGCCGGTGCGGTGCGAACGGTAGAGCGAATGCATCAGCAGGAACTCGCGGCCGCGGGCCTCGGCGGCAGCCACCGGAAGTTGCCCGCCGCTGTGTCGGTAGGCTGCCAGCCCCTCCAGTGTGCTGATGGTGGTGTGGAAGGAGCCGTGCTTGTCCGGCGACGTGTGCGGCTCGCAGTTCCAGCCGCCATCGTCGAGTTCCTCGGCCAGCAGCCAGGCCACCGCGTCGTCGATCCGGGCATCGCCGTCGAGCCGCTGGCCCAGCTCTGAGCCGACCAGCACGGCCATCGCCGTGACGCAGTTTTCGGCCCGCTGCGGATGCCGGTCGAAGCTGAGTCCGCCGTCGAAGTAGGCCGCCCCGTCCAGCAGCCGCTGGCACCCGGAAACTGCCTGCGGGTGCCCGGGGGGCAGGCCGAGCCAGTGCAGCAGCAGCAAAGTGAACATGGTGGAGGTCCACTTGGGGTTGTAGAGCCCGTCGTCCCAGCCGCCGTCCGGGTCCTGCGCCTGGAGCAGCAGCGCACCCCACCCGTTGCCCGGGATATCGGCCTGCGCCTTGGCCACCTCAGGCTCGGGCGCATCGCAGAGATCGCGCAAGGTTTGGTACCGGATGGACGGGTCGCCGGCCAGCAGCCAGTCCAGAATGCGCGCCGATGGACCGCTGCCTTCTGCGGGCTCCGGATTGGTGGCCACGGCGCATCATTCCCCTCGGATGAAGGCTTCCCCTGAGCCGCTCACCTCTTCTATGGCGACATTTTGCCACTGCCGGAATCAGGCTTCCAGAGCCGAGGGGTAGATCCCTCCGGCCGGCGTGGAAATCGTTCCTTCTGGCCCCGCCCTGCCCGTTTCGGCGCGCGCGGATTGCGCCCCGGGCTGCTTATGCCGAGTCTGCTGGCCGGCTGCCCGATTCGGCAGATCGGGCGGGTTTCGGGTACTCTAGTATCTGCTCTTGTGAGCAAACATCTGGAGGATTCGCCTAGCGGCCTATGGCGCACGCCTGGAACGCGTGTTGGGTTCACGCCCTCGGGGGTTCAAATCCCCCATCCTCCGCCACGAACAGCGGCCCCGATCTGCACTGCAGACCGGGGCCGCTGTTTTCTTTAACGACGACGACGGTGCTTTGCGCCAACAAGTGAGCCGGTATCGCCCTGCGATCCGGCATAACTGTCCACCTTCAGCGATAACCGTCCAGGTTTTGGAGACGCATCAGGCCCTGACCTGCGGGTTTATTCAAGCGGGCGTCAAAACATGGACAGACGCTGCCGGGACTGTCGTCAGGCCTGCTGGCGGAGCCGGGCGAGCCGGCGTCGGGCGGCAGCTTCGCTGGGGCCGGTCTTGCTCAGGCCCAACCGCACGACGCCGAGCACCAGCCAGGTGGCCGGCTTGATCAGGATCCGCAGCGGGAGTGGAGTGCGCGGACGTAGGCCCAGCAGGCGGCGGTGATCCTCGGGCAGGGTCTCGACGGCGGCGGCGAACAGGATGCTGTAGCCCAGCCGTTGAGAGCGGGGCAGCGGCGGGTGGCGGACGAACTCAACTGTTTCCTGCATGGCAGCTGAGGCGGTGAGTTCCGGCCGGTAGCTGTCCAATTGGCGGCGCAGTTCGGCGAAGGTGCGGGGCGGATCGGTGACCCGCATCAGCTCGCCGGCTGTCGCCCATTCGGCCACATATTGATCGGGACCGCCGGGCAGCCGCTTGCCGTACGTGAGATACGAAGTGACAAAAGCATCGGTAAAGGTCAGATGCACCCAGCGCAGCAGGTGCGGATCATTGGCGTAGTACGGCTGCAGCTCGCCGGACGAGTCGGTGTAGGTGCCGCGGACCCGTTCGTGCAGCTGCAGCACCAAGTCGCAGGCAGACTTGGCCGCGGACGTGTCCCCATAGGTCACGGTGAAGATCCACCGGATGGTGTTGGCCAACCGGGCCAGCGGAGCGGCCCGGTACGCGGAGAAGTCATCCACGCCGGCCAGCGCCCCGGGGTGCAGTGTCTGGACGAGCAGGGAACGGATGCCCGCCACCAGCGTGGTCATCGAGCGGTGGACCGTCCAGACAGCGGAATCCGGCGCGAAGTAGCCGGCGTCGTCGCCGTTTTCCAGCTCAAGTTCCCACTGCGGCACGGTGTCGCTCTGTCCGGCGAAGGTGCCGCGCAGCTCGTCGCGCCAGCGGATCAGGATGTTGCCCACACAGCCATTATGGGTGCGCGGACGGACGATGTGCACGGGGAAAGCGGGTCTCCACGCGTTCGCTGGCGCTCACTTGGTCGAGCACCGGGGCGGGTCTCCACGCGTTCGCTGGCGCTCACTTGGTCGACCACCGGGTGGGGCTGGCTTGGTCAACCACCGAGGCGGGGCGCTGCTACTTTTTGGCGAGGAGCTCCGGGTAGTACTTCTCGGTGACGTCCGGGTGGGCGCGTAGCCGGCCCTTGAGCATGTTGGCGCCGAAGCTGGAGAGCATCGGGTTGGTCGGGTCGTCGGTGCGTCCGCGGGATTCGGCCTTGAGCTCGTCCGGCAGCGGGACCGGATCGATCACGGCGTCCAGGCGCGGCGACCAGAAGAACGGCACCGAGTAGCGGTCAACGCCGGGCGGCGGAGCCTGCACGCGGTGGATCGTGGCGGTGATGTAGCCGTCGGTCGCGACCTCGAGCATTTCGCCGAGGTTCACCACCAGGGCGCCCTCGATCGGCTCCACCGGCAGCCATTCCTCGGACTCCGGCGGCCGGACCTCCAGGCCACCGACCATGTCCTGCAGCAGCAGGGTAACGAAACCGTAGTCGGCGTGGATGCCCACGCCCTGGTCGCCGGCTTCCTCTACAACGCCGCCCACGTAGTGCACCAGCTTGCCCATCCAGTGCGGGGTGTCGGCGAACGGCTCGTCGAAGTAGTCCTCCGGCAGGCCCAGTCCGACGCCGATGGCGGCCAGCAGGTCGTGGCCCACCGAGGACATGAGCTCGGCCCATGCCATCGCCTTTTCGCGCAGGTCCGGCTGCACAGCGTCCGGCCACTGGTTCGGGCCGCGCAGCAGCCAGTACTTCTGGTCGTCCGAGTAGTCGGCCACCGGCTCGCTCTCGGGCGAGTAGTCCAGCTGCTCGCGGGCGTCGGCCCGGCCCTGGGTCCGCTCGGTGCCCATCCGGGTGTAGCCACGGAAGTGCGGGGAATTCCGGTTGTCCAGCTTGAGCCGCTCGTCCAGCGGCAGCTCGAAGAAGCGCTTGATCGCGTCGAAGAGCTCCGCCGGCTGGCCGTCGGCCGCGCCGTAGCCAACAATCTGGAAGAAACCGACGCGGTGCGCGGCGTCGCGCAGTTGGTCGATGAAGTCCGGATTGAAGCTGCCGTCTGCCAGCCGGGCGGTGCTCATGTCGAGGACAGGAATGGTTCCCTGAAAAGCGTTCATGCTGGCAGGCTAGCACCGGCTCCGCTGTCAATTGTTACGGACGTTACGATTTGCTGCGCGGGCAAAGTATTGCTTGACGTGCGGGCAAATCAGGCGTGAAATACACCCCCGGTTACGTCGTATTACAGCGTCTGCGCGATCGCCGCCCAGGTTCGCAGGAACGCCGCGCCGGCCTCCTCGTGCACGGCTTTCGGGAAGCCCAGATGGGCCGCGGTCAGCACCGGATACGGCTTCTCCGGCACTCCCTCCGCCGGCCGCACATCCACATGCAGCACGGCGTGCCCGTGGTGGTGCAGCAGGTCGGACATGGCATAGTCGGTGCGCGAATCGCCCATGGTCCGCCAAGCATGCGGCACCACGCCGTCAGCGGCCAGCATCTCCAGCGCCCGCTGCGCGCCCAGGTCCTTGCCCAGCTGCACCGATTCGATGTCCGTGGCGATGATGTTCGGATCCACCCGGTAGTCAATCCGGTCGTCGCTGTCCGGCAGGTGCTGATCCAGCCGGGTGGCACCCATATTGAACCGGCGCATCAAAGCCAGGACCTCGGCGTCGAACTCTTCCTGCACCCGGCGGTACTCCCGGTTCTCCGTGCCCACCACCTGTTCCACGGACACCATGGCCTTCTTGGTTTCGTCGAAGAACATGAGGCTGGAATAGCCCGAGCTGACCAGCTTGCGCACCTCGGCGGCGAACTCCTGCGGCGGGGCCAGCGAGTGGTCCACATGGATGGTGCCGGGGCCGTCCGCGGTGAAGCTGAACCAGACGGCGCCCTTCTCGCAGACCGCGTAGCAGCGCACCCCGGCTGGCATCCCGGCGGCCAGCATCGGCTCCATCACCTGCTCTCGGATGAAGTGGTCCGAGCGCCCGGTGTTGAACACGATCGGCCAGCCGCGCTTGGCCATCACCAGCAGCGAGTGGATGATCTCGGGCGGAACCGTGCGGGTCACCGGGGAAGAGACCGGCCCGTCGACGTCCAGCAACAGTCCGATGGGTGGCTGGTCGGGGCGGGCGGGGACACCGGCGGTGAGGGTCATGATCCCAGTATGGCCGTGTGCCGGGACCGTTTGAACCCCTCAAGTTTTTCCCAAGTCCGCATGGAAACGATGGGTTTCTTAGGTCCATTGGGGAGTGGAAGCGGTACCGAAATGACAACGCTGCATGGGGATAGCGCGGTCGTGACGGGGATGGAGGGCAGCGCAAGCCTGCCGTCCGGTCTCTCGCGTCGTGTTTTTGGAGTTCTGGTTGGAGCCGGCGTGGCCGGCGTGGTTGGGGGCGCCGGGCTGCTCACGGCCAGCCACCAGCGGGCGGGCGGCATGGGGCCGGGAGGCGTGGAAACGTCCTTCGGGAGCGTGCGGCTTGCGTCCGCGGAGCGCCAGCATCGGTTGGCGTACGACGGCGGTGTTCCCGCCCCTGGTGCGGAATCCTCCGCTGCGGCGGGGGCGTCCGGCGCGGCGCCGGACGGGTCCGGGCACGCGGGCCACGGCGCCATCGTGGCGTCGGCGCCGCAGCCGGCGAACATGACCTGGGGCGACCACTTGCTGGTGGAGCTGGAGGTGCAGAACGCTTCGGACGGCGACGTGCTGTTCGCGCCCGGACAGCTGCGGCTGAAGGTCGGCGACGGCGGCCCGACGGTGACCAACCGGGACTCGGGGGACGCCGCAACGTTGGCGCCCCGGAGCACCGGGCGCTTCTGGATCAGCTTCCTGGTCCCGGCGGACGCGCAGAGCTTCTCCGCGGAGTTCACCGACCCGTGGCTGCATTCCGCGCCGCTGGAGCTCCAGCTGCCCCGGGTGGCGCTGAGACCCGGCTGGCTGGACGAAGGAGGCCATCATGACTGAACAAATTCCGGAGCCGGACCACGGCGCCGCGGTGAGGGTCGGGTCGGTCGCCACGGGCGCCGCGGCCGCCGGGCTGCCGAGCGGCGCCCCGGCGTCCGGCCTGCCGACGGACTCCGCGGAGACAGCCAGCGTGGGGCGCTGGAACTTCCTCAAGTACGGGGCCGCCGCCGGACTCGGCGCGCTGGCTCTGGGCGGACTGGGCGGCGCGGCACCGGCCCAGGCGACGGCGGCTGGATTGAGGAGCCCCGCCCAGTCCGCCGCTTCCACCGGAACCCGGCCCTCCGCCGTCGTGCCCCTCCCGGGTGTGCTGGACCTGTACATCAACGAGGGCTACCTGAAGATGGTGGACGACTCGCTGGTTTACCACCGCGGCTTCGGCGACCGGCCCACCGGGCTGCGCGACGCGTCGCCCAGCCTGGCCGTGGTGCCCAAGGTGTTCACCGCTGACGGCCGGTTGGTGGAATCGCGGACCTATCCGCTGGGGGCCGCGCTGCCGCCCCGTGGCACGCCGCAGCCGTTCGGTCCGGACCCAGCGAACCCGGGGCAGTACTTCATCCGGCGCAACCACTGGGCCAGCTACCTTCCGGCCCGCACCATCGTGGCCGAGGTGGGCTCCACGCTGCGCTTCCGGGTGCACAACCGGCTGGCCAAACACCACGAGTTTCAGCTGCACGACGTCGGACCAGGCCACGCGGACGTCGGCACCGGTCCGATTGCGCCGGGGGCGAGCGCCCTGCTGGAGCTGCCCTGCCCGCCGGCCGGCACGTACATCTTCACGGATCCGACCAACGCCCCGGTGGAGCGGACGCTCGGGCTGTTCGGTGCGCTGCTGGTGATGGACCCGGCGCACCAGTGGGACATCACGCCCGGCAAGGCCAGCTTCGAACGGCAGTGGGTGTGGATCTGCCACGCGGTGGAATCAAACTGGGCTGCGATCGAGGCCGCCGGCGGCACCGTTGACCCGCTGCAGACCAAGGCGGTGCCGCGGTACTTCACGCTCAACGGGCGCAGCGGCTACGAGTCGCTGGCGATGACCCGGAACGAGGCGCTGAACCTGGCCAGCGAAGAGGAAACCCTGGTCTCCGGGTATCCGCGGCAGCTCGACGTACGCCAGTTCGGCGAAGGCACCACCGCCGGCACCCTGCGCGGCGGCCAGCTGGTGCGGCTGATCAACCCCGGGATTGTCTACCACCAGATCCATTTCCACGGGAACCACCTCTGGACCGTGCGGCGGAACAACTACCACTGGCCGCGGAGCGACGGGTACGTGGACAAGCAGGGCCACGTGGTGCTGCAGCAATGGGAGGACGTGGTGGAACTGGAACCGATGGACCGCAAGGACTGCATCATCCCGGTCAAGCGTCCGCCGGATGCCCTTGACCCGGTCTGGCACGCCCGGACCACTGACTGGGAGTACCCGATGCACTGCCACGCCGAACCGTCGCAAACCGCCGCGGGCGGCATGTATCCGGGCGGCCTGGTGGCGCACTGGAGTCTGAAGGCACCGATCCCCGGGGAGGGAGCATGAGCAACGTGAACGTGCCCTTGCGCTCCAACAAGAGCAAGGCCGCGAAACGGGCCGAAAAGGAACGCAAGCGGGCCGAGGCAGAGCGGAAAAGGGAGGCGGACGCCCGGAAACGCGCCGCCGCCGCGGCCCTCAAGAAGCGGGAAGCCGAACAGCGGAACAGCAAGAAGAACGACGGCGGTGGCAAGGGCGGGAAACCGACGCAGGCGCCGAAACCGAGCGCGCCGGCGAAACCGAGCGCGAAACCGAAGCCGACGGCCACGCCGAAACCGACGCCGAAACCGACCGCGACGCCGAAACCAACCGCGACGCCCCGTCCCACGGCGACGGCGGCGCCCACTGCCACAGCGACGCCGAAGCCCACGGAGGCACCGTCGTCGTCGCCCACGCCCGAACCGACCCAAGAACCGAGTCAGCAGCCGACGCCGAGCCCGCGGCCCAGCAATGACGACGAGGTCCCGCGGCACAGGTTCCGCAGCCAGGTGGACTTCAGTTCCGACCAGCTGGACCTGGACCGCCCGGTCACGGAGTTCCGGCAGACGCCGCACTCGTCCGTCTACCTGGAGGTCTTCAACCGGGACCTGCGGTTCGACGACGGCGCCGAGTTCGAAATGTGGAGCTTCGACTCGCCGCAGTCCGGCCGCGGCTTCCCCGGGCCGCTGATCCGGCCCCTGGAAGGGAAGATCTTCCACGCCACCGTCCATCCGTCGATGGGCCCGCACACCATCCACTGGCACGGGCTGGAGCCGGACCCGCGCAACGACGGCGTGGGGCACACCTCATTCGAGATCGGCGGCACCTACACGTACCAGTGGGCGCCGGAACCGGGCCGGCCCGGCGACCCCAACTACGGCGCGGCTGGCACCTACTTCTACCACTGCCACGTCAACACCACGCTGCACGCGCAGATGGGCATGTTCGGCCCGGTGATCGTGGATCCGGTGGTCCACCCCGACTATCCGGTGACGCCCGGCGCGCGGCGGGCGTTCGTCGACGGGCCGGAGTATGACATCGACACCGAGTCCATCGTGATCCCGTACTCGCTGGACCCGCGCTGGCATGAAATGCACCACGCGGCCGGGCTTTCCGGTGAGGACGTGGGGCTGAACCGGTTCGAG
The DNA here is from genome assembly GCF_040684925.1 of Arthrobacter sp. NPDC089319. Classification (NCBI taxonomy): domain Bacteria; kingdom Bacillati; phylum Actinomycetota; class Actinomycetes; order Micrococcales; family Micrococcaceae; genus Arthrobacter; species Arthrobacter sp. NPDC089319. Next base: position 80,537 of record NZ_JBFBGZ010000002.1, read on the forward strand.
CCCAAGCACTTCTACCTGATGGGCGGCGAGCTGGTCCGTCGGCGCTCCGGCGACAACCGGGTCTGGAGCCTGTCGGCGCTGCGCGCCAACGTGGCCGGAGGCGCGAAAAAGCCCACGCTGCTGCGCATCCTGAACGCCAACTACCTGCCCAACCACATGCGCTTCACCACGGTGGACGGCGAACCCGTGCGGATGGCGGAGCTGATAGCGCACGACGGCCGGCCGTTCCGGGACACGTCGGTACCTGGTGCGCCGTCGCCTACCTGCCGGGAGGCGGGCTATCCGCTGCTGACCGACGTGTTGGCCTTCGGCGCCGCCGAACGGTACGACGTGATCCTGCATCCGCCGGAGCCGGGGGAGTACCGGTTGCGGGTCGAATGGGAGGACTGGATCACCGGCGAAGTCCTGGGGGTCCGCGAGGTGCCGATCACCGCGGCATGACACCTGGCGCAGAGCCGGCCGGCGGCGCCCGCAGCGTAACCATTTGGCCACGGTCGGCGGCCGCCAGCGGTTTGCGTTTCATTCAGCGCCGGAGTTCCTTAGGCTGGGTCCGTGATCTTCAAAGCCGTCGGCGACCATCGTCCCTATCCCGAACATGGCCACGTCAGCCCCAAGGACTGGGCGGGCGTGCCGCCGCGCCAGGTGCGCCTCGACGAGCTGATCACCACCAAGTCCACGCTGGACCTGGACGCCCTGCTGGCCGAGGACTCCACGTTCTTCGGCGACCTCTTCCCGCACGTGGTGCAGTGGAAGGGCAACCTCTATCTGGAAGACGGACTGCACCGCGCGGTCCGCACGGCGCTCCACCAGAGGGCCGTCCTGCACGCCCGGGTCCTGGTGGTCGATGACTGATACCAGCATCCCCCAGCAACCCAATCGCCCGCCCAAGCAGCCCTTGGACTGGAGGGGCCAACGCGTCATCACCGAAGATGATCTGGATGTTGCCTTCGAGGACGACGGCAATGTGGAGAAACCGCACATCTACCACCGCCGGATCCTGCACGGCGTGGTCCTGGTGCTGCTGGTGGGGCTGGTCATCGCCGCGGTGCTCACAGCCATGGCCGTGGCCCGCGGCGACCTGAAGATCCCCGGCTGGGGCCCGCCGCCACCGCCCGTGCCCATCACCTGTCCGGCCGGCACCTACGACTATCCGGACAACGGGTCCTTCCGGCTCAACGTCTACAACGGCACGCAGTTGGAGGGCCTGGGCAGCACCGTGGCATCCCAGCTGGCAGACCGCGGCTACGACATCGGCTCCGTCGGCAACAAGACGTTGAGTTTCTATGGCATGAGCGCCGTGGTTGTCTCCGGCGAGGCAGGGGAGGCCAACGCCTTCAACCTGCAGCGGAACATTCCGGATACGGAATACGTAGGCGACGACCGCGCAGACGCCAGCGTGGACGTGGTGGTGGGCGCCGGCTACAAGGAGCTGGTTCCCGTCAACCGGGTGGACCAAACGCCCGGCCTGCTGAGCTGCCCGCGGCTCTCGCCCGCCCCCACCGAGCCAGTCGGGTAGCGAGCCGAACCGGCCGCCTAGCGCCTCAGGCGCGGACGGCCCGGCCGCTGCTCCGGCCATGCGCAAAGAAGTACAGCAGCGTGGCCAGCACCATGACCACGGCCAGCATCAGGTACATGCCCGGGTAGTCGAGCACCGGAATGAGCGCGCCCAGAACGATGGGTCCTAGCCCTCCGCCGATGTCCAGCATCAGGAAGAATGTTGAGGTGGCGGTGCCGATCCGCATGGTCGGCGACACCTTGACCGCGATCGCTTGCGCGCTGGACATGACGGTGCCGAAACCGATGCCGCTGAAGATCGCCGATCCGATGATGGTCAGGATGGTGGGCTCCGGAATCAGCAGCAGCAGCCCCAGCACAAACGAGATCAGGGTGGGATACATGACGCTGTTGTCGCCGCGCCGGTCCTGGATCCGGCCGGCAAACAGGCGGGAAACCAGCACGGCCCCGGCGTAAACCATGAAGAACACGCTGGCCGAAGCGGCGGAGCCCCGCGTCTCCGCGTAGGAGGTCAGGAACGTCAGGATGCCGGAGTAGGAGGCTCCGGCCAGCAGGATGACGCAGGAGATCGGCAGCGCGGCCGTCTCAAAAATGTCGCTCAAGGTCATCCGGAACCTGCCGGGTCGCTTCGCGGCCGGCAGTTCGGGCACCCGCAGGAACAGGGCCACCACCAGCGCCGCTACGGAGGCCGCGGCGCAGAAGTAAAACATGGCGTTGTAGTTGCCCAGCCCGGCAAGCAGCACCCCCACAAACGGGCCCACCGCCGTCGAGAGCGTGGTGGACAAGCCAAAGTATCCGGTTCCTTCGCCGCGCCGGGCGTGGGGAATCAGGGTCTGAGCGGAGGCGGCCACGGCGGTAGTGCCGGCACCAAAGGCCATGCCGTGCACAATGCGCAGCACCAGCAGCCAGGCCAGCGAACCCGTGGGAATGTAGAGCAACGAGGCGACGACGAAGATCGCCATGGCCACCAGGATCAGCCTCCGGCGGCCGACGATGTCCAGCAGCCGTCCAGCGAAAATCCTGGCGATGACGGAACCGAGCACAAACGCGCTGGAGGCAAAACCGGCGGCGGTGTCGGACGCCTGGAATCGGTCGACGGCGTAGAGCGCCATGGTGGTCATCAGCAGGTAGAAGACCATGGAGATGAAGAGGTTGACGACGATCGCCAGGATGAAGTTCTTCGTCCACAGTTTCGTTGGTTGCTGATCCATCCCGATATCAGTCCTCTCCACAGTCGGGCCGGGCAGGCCGTTGCCAATCAGTGCACGCGCAGTCAAGCGGAACCGATTCGAGGGCGAACCGATCCGCAGTGGCTCAGTCAAGGTGCTCCCCCGCCGTCGCTCGGGGACAGTGGACGCCACAATCAAGGGGAAGCGGACCACTCCGGGACAGCAGTAAGGCCGTCAGCCGATTCAGTAGGTCCGTGGCAGGAGTCCTCATCCGTGAGGCGCCAAGCCTTCCCACTCTACTGGCGGCCGTTGTTCCACCCGGCAGGACGCGCTATGACCTTGGCCACCGGGCGCCGGCACGCGGCCGCCGGGCGCCGGCACGCGGGGCTCGGTGCTCGGGCCGGCTGCCGCGGGGCAGGAGCGCCGGCCCACCCTTCAACTACCAGTCGCCCCGGGGGTAGCATGTCGGCCAAGCGCCGCGATCCGGCCGGCGGGCAGAGCGAGGAGAACGCGATGGGCGAGGAAACCGCGGAAGCGTCGTCAGCGGATCTGATGGTGGACCTGATCATTTCCCTGGACGGGTATGCCTCGGCCGACGGCTGGCCCGGTTGGTGGGGTTTGGAGGGGCCGGAATACCTGGCCTGGCTCGATCAGGAAGGGCAGAAGGACTACACACTCCTGATGGGCGCGAACACCTATCGGCTGATGGCCGGGATGTCGAATGAAGCCGCGGCCCGGGACTCCGGTTTCTCCGAGGAGGAAACCGCCAGCCTGAGCGGCCTGGCCGCGGTGCCGAAGGTGGTGTTTTCCTCCACAGTGCAGGAGCCTCTGGCCTGGCCGAACACCGAGCTGGTCAGCGGGGACGCGGTTGAGGCCGTGCGGGAGATGAAGCGGACGCGGACCGGTACCCTGAGCACGCTCGGCAGCCTGAGCCTCACCCGGTCGCTGTTGACCGCGGGCCTGGTAGACCGGTTTAGGCTCGTCGTCTTCCCGGTGATCACGGGCAAAACCGGGTCCGAGCGGATCTACGACGGCTACCCGGACATTGCGCTGGAGATGGTGGACAGCAAACTCTTCGACGGCCGGCTCCAGCTGCTCGAGTACGTCCCCACCCTGCTCGACGGCCCGCCGGTGCGCGGCCCGCAGTGAGTCCGCGGACCGCGGTGAATTAACCGGCAAACCGGCAGGCCCCTCGAAAGGATCCTGCCGGTTTGCCGGTCAGTTAGGTCAGTTGCAGCCGTCCGGGCCGCACACCGCTCCGTCAGCGCTGGCCGACTGCGGCAGCACGGTCAGCGGGCTGCGCTCGTTCCATGCCTGCTGGATCGCCTGCGCAAACGCCTCGGCCGGCTGCGCGCCCGAAATCCCGTACTTGCGGTCCAGCACAAAGAACGGCACCCCGTTGACGCCCAGCGCGCGGGCCTCGGCAATGTCGGCTCGGACCTCTGCGGCGAAGCGGTCGCCCGCCAGCGCCTCGCGGATCTCGGCCGCGTCAAGGCCCAGTGCGACGCCGATGCTCACCAAATACTCCGCGTCGCCAATGTCCTGGCCGTGCTCGAAATGGCCGGAGAGCAGCGCTTCCTTGGCCTGGTCCATCAGGCCGTGTTCCTTGGCTAGGTGCAGGAAACGGTGCGCGGTGAAGCTGTTCGCCACCACGATCTTGTCGAAGTCGTAGTTCAATCCTTCGCCCGCGGCCTGCGCGGTGACATGGCCGAACATCTGCTTGACCTGCTCCTGCGGCATGCCCTTGATCCGGGACAGGTATTCGGTTTCGGTGCCGTCGTAGTGCTCCGGCAGCGTGGGGTCCAGCTGGTAGCTGCGCCACTCGACGTCGATCTGGTCCTTATGCTCGAAGCCCGCCAGGGCCGTCTCGAAGCGGCGCTTGCCAATGAAGCACCAGGGGCACGCGATATCTGACCAGATCTCAATCTTCATGGACACGTCAACATAATCCGCCGGTCAGCTATTCCGGGCGTCCAGTTCGCCGTCGCACAGCCGGCGGACAACATCCGTGAGCATGTGCAGGCCGGCCACAATGTCCTCGTCCCGGGTGTACTCGTGCTCGTTGTGCGAGATGCCCTCGACGGAAGGAACAAAGAGCATCACCGTCGGAACAATGTCCTTCATATTGGTCGAGTCATGCCCGGCCAAGGTCTTCACCTTCCGATAGGACAGGCCGAGGTCGACGGCGGCTTTCTCGGCCAGATCCACGCCCTCGGGCTGGTAGGGCATCACGGGCCAGCAGTGCGAGCTTCCCTTCTCAATCCGCACGTCTGCTGCCTGCTCGATCTCCAGCATCCGGTCATGCAGGAGCTGGTCCGCCTCGGCCAGCACCGCCTCATCTGCGGACCGCAGGTCCAGCAGCAGGTTAACCCTGGAGGGCACCACGACCGGGGAGTTGGGATACACGTTCAGCTGTCCCACGGATGTGTGCAGCACGCCGGGGAACCTGTCCGCGATCTCGCGTGCCGCCACGACCAGCATGGAGGCTCCCAAGAGCGCATCCTTTCGGTCCGCGATTACCGTGGATCCGGTATGCGACTGCTCGCCGTGGACCACGAACTCGTACTTGTTGGCTGCCCAGTTTGAGTCCACCAGGCCGATGGTCACGCCATCGCGCTCCATGCTCCGGCCCTGCTCAATGTGGATCTCTGCGCAGTACGCCGCTGTCGGCCCCGTGCCGGATCCCATGCATCCGATGGACTGGAGCGCCTCCGAGACGGTGACGCCGTCGGGGTCCTGCACGGCCAAAGCAGCCGTTGCGGCCATCTTTCCGGTGTAGACAGAGCTGCCCATCATGGAGGGCTTGAACCGGGCCCCCTCCTCGTTGAACCAGTTCACCACCGCCAGGTTGTACTGCGGCACAGCGCCGGTGGAGCGCCATTCGGCTGCCAGCCGGAACGCGGCGTGCGCCGCGGCGAGAACACCGTACGCACCGTCGTACTTGCCCGCCGTCGGCTGGGAATCCAAGTGAGACCCCACCACCACGTAGGGCGCCCCCGCCGCCAATTCCAGAAGACCAAACTGGTTGCCCACCTGGTCGAACTCGACGCGGAACCCCTCCGACTCCAGTAACTCGGTGAACCACCGCCGCTGCTCGCCGTCCGCAGCCGAGCCGGCCAGCCGATGCACGCCACCGTTCTCGGTCGCGCCAAATTGGCTCAGCACCCCGAAGTCCCGAACGAACCGCTCGTCTTGGTGGAAAAACTGTGTGCTCATCGAGCTTCCTCCTGCTCTCCGGTCTTCGGCGACCGGATGGACGGGTCCTGCAACACATGGAGCAGCGCGGGCTTGCCGCTGGCTGCGGCGCGGCGGAACGCATCCCGGAAATCCGAGGTCCGCTCCACCCGTTCGCTATGGCCGCCGAAGGACTCGGCCCACTGTGCGAAGTCCGGGTTGGTCAGGGCTGTGCCCGACGGCCGCCCCGGATACGAACGTTCCTGATGCTCGCGGATGGTGGCGAAACAGCCGTTATCCACCACGATGACAACAGGAGCGCTGCCGTACGCCACGGCGGTTGCCAATTCCTGTCCGTTCATGAGGAAGCAGCCGTCGCCCGCCACGGAGACCACCTGGCGCCCGGGGAAGATCAGCCCTGCCGCCACTGCCGCCGGGATTCCTACGCCCATCGCGCCGTTGCGCGGTGCCACCAGGGAGTCTGCTGTTGCGTGCTGTAAATAGCGCGCCGGCCACAGCGCGTGGTTTCCCGCCCCGTAGGTGATGACGGCGTCGTCGTCCAGTTCGTCGCGCAGCACCGCCATGCACTCGGTGAGGTCCACACCGCGGCCGCCGTCGGTAGGAGCCGGGGAGCTAAAGCGCTCGTACTCCGCGCGGGCGTCCGGCAGCCAGGAGGGCTCCGCTGCGCTGGTGGCAGAGCGTCCGGCGAGAGCCTCGATAAACGCGACCGGATCGGCCACGATGTGCTGGTCCAGCCGCCCGAAGTGACCCAGAGTGTCGCCTGGCATCACCACCACGGTCTCCGCTTCCAAGCCGACGGTGTAGCCGTCACTGAGCACGTCCGCGCGCGGACAACCGACGAAGACCAGCAGATCCGATTTTTCGAAACGGCCAACGAGCGCGTCGCTGCGGGCGTAGCCGAGGGAACCCACGTAGCTGTTGCCGCCGTCGAGCCGGTGAGGGACGGCATCATAGGCGCGGAAGTCCGCCGCCACCGGAATGGCCCGCTCGGCCGCCCAGCGGACCAGCGCTTCACCGGAGTCTTGGGTCCAGCTTTCGCCACCCACCACGACCATTGGCCGACCGGCGTTTGCCAGCCTGGTTTCGAATTCCTGCAACGCCGACGACGACGGGGCCGTCCGCGCCAAGGCACGAGGGGGGACGGGGGCGCAGCCCGGGACAGTGTGGGTGAGCACGTCTTCAGGGAGGCCGATGACCACGGGGCCGGGACGGCCGCTGAGAGCCGTGTGGATGGCGTCGTCAACAATCGCGGCAGCCGAGGCTGCATGGTCGAGGGTCAGGACCTTTTTGGCGGTACTGCCAAACCAGGCGTTGATGTCGAACTCCTGGAAGGACTCGCGTCCGCGGTCTGCCACAGGAATGAGACCGACGAAGAGCACCAACGGAGTGGCGTCCTGATAGGCGGTGTGGACGGCGATGAACGCGTTCGCTGCACCGGGGCCTCGGGTCACCATGGCGACGCCTGGGAGGTTGGTCAGCCGGCCCTCGGCCAGCGCCATGAATCCGGCACCGCCTTCGTGGCGGGTGACAACTGTGCTGATGGAGGAATCGTGCAAGCCATCCAAGACGTCCAGGAAGCTCTCACCCGGTACGCCATAGACCCGCTTCACCCCGGCTGCCTCGAGCTGTGCGACGATCAGATGGCCCGCGCTGAGGTCGGCTCCGCCGACCTGTTGCATGGCTTCGGTGCTCACGCTGTTCCCTTCATTCGGTCAATGTCTCGTTCCATGCTGGCAGCCCGAAACTGCGAAGTAACTAGCTGAAGCCAACCCCTTTGGCGGTAATACACTGTGCTCATGCACACCGCCGTTGACGAGGACTCTGATCGCGCCTGGGCCCGGCTGGTCGAGCGATTACGGCAGCGGGCCGAACCGCTAGCGCTGGATTTCGTCACCCGGGTCCGGAACATTCCGGGTTATGCGCAGAACCTTGTCGGTCCAGATGATCTGGAGTTAACAGCGGCCGGTTCCCTCCAATTGATCCTGGACTGCTTGGACGCGCCTGCCTCCTATCCCGGGCTGTTGAAGTTTGCGGAGGAACTGGGTGCCAGACGGGCCCGTCAAGGCGTTCCCCCGGAGGCACTGATCTCCGCGGTACGCCTTGATTTCCCAGTGATCTGGGGCATGCTCCTTGAGCTGTCCGGCCCGGAAGAAGCTGCACTGCTGACAACACGGGTGGAAAGCGTGTGGAAAGTGGTTGACGACTACGCGGCTGCCGCCCACTCCAGCTATCTGGCCGAACGCATCATTATGGCCCGTGAGGAGGCCGGGGTGCGGCACGAGTTTGTGGCTGCACTATTCGGGCCGGAGGGACAGCTGCCGGAAACCCGGAACCGGTTCGCCAAAGCCTTCGACGTAAACCCCGATGGCCGGTTCGGAATTGCCGCCGCGCAGGGGAAATCTGCTGCATCGCTGCGGCGGCTCGCAACCTTTTCGCACCGGGGGGCACCGGCCTTTCTCCATCAGACCGAAAAATACACCTACGTGTTCTGGCCGGAAACGCAGGGCATGCAAGACCTCGCCGACCTGCGGGTCCCGGCTCCGTTGGCGACGGTGGCATGCGGCGTGCACGGGCCGGTCCTTGGTCTCGGGGAACTGATTCCGGCGGCACGTATTGCAGGTGTGCTCAGCGATCTAGTGACCGGCGGGGACCGGCAACCGCTGACTGTGGGCAAGGATTGGACCCGGCTCACCCGCCTGCGGATGGCCGGGATCGGGGTCGACCTCCGGGCGGGACTCGAGGCGCAACTGGCTGAGTGCCGTCCAGACGAACGCGACCGGTTGGAGGAAACCGTGCTTTGCTTTATCCGCAACGGAAGTGTCACCGAAACCGCCGAGAAACTGTACTGCCACCGCAACACCATCCTGAACCGGCTGAAGCGGTTCAAGGACCTGACCGGGATTGACCTCATGAAACCTATTGAGGCTGCTCGGGCCGTCATCGCGTGGGGCTGAGGCGGAGCCCGCAGCGGTGAAGCGCAGCTAGGACGGCAAGAGGGTCACCCGCCGTTACCGTGCTGATCAAGGTGTGCAGATGCCCAACCCAGTCGGCTTAAACGTGTGTGCTTTTCGATTGTGAGGCACACTACAGCGCGGGAATAGTGGGTAGGGCAATTGAGGGAGTCACCCGCACCAGCGTGCGGCACGCAACCGCCGACTTATTCTCGCACCCCTATTGGAGATGCAATGTCCCACGATGTGACACAAACCAGCGCGGCCGACGCCCGCCTGGACCGCAAGAAGATGCGGAAGATTTCCACGGCCAGCGTCATCGGCACCACCGTGGAGTGGTATGACCTGTTTCTCTTCGGCACCGCGTCAGCGCTGGTGTTCAACCGGATCTTCTTCCCCGAGCTCGACGGCGCCATCGGCACCATCCTGTCGTTCCTGACCTTCGCCTCGGCGTACCTCGCCCGGATGGTCGGCGCCATTCTGTTCGGTCACTTCGGCGACCGGCTGGGCCGCAAATCCATGCTTCTGATTTCACTGATGACCATGGGCGCGGCCACTTTCGCCATTGGCTTGGTGCCGGACTACGCCACCATCGGTATTGCAGCGCCGCTGCTGCTCCTGCTGCTCCGGCTGATCCAAGGGCTGGCGCTGGGCGGCGAATGGGGCGGTGCGGTGCTGATGACCGTTGAGCACGCGCCGGAAAACCGCCGCGGCTTCTTCGGGTCCATGGTGCAGATCGGTGTGCCCATCGGAACCTTGCTGGCCAACGTAGCCTTCCTGATCGTGGCCTCCAACTTGAGCGACGAGGCCCTGCTCAGCTGGGGATGGCGTGTACCGTTCCTCCTCTCCGCCGTTCTGGTCGCGGTGGGTATCTACATCCGCCTGAACATTGAAGAGACCCCTTCCTTCAAGATGGTCCGCGAGACGGGCGCCAAGGCCAAAATGCCCTTCGCCTACCTGATGAAGCGGTACTGGAAGCAGGTCATCCTGGGCGGTGTAGCTACGCTCTCCACGGGCAGCACTTTCACCCTCTTGGTAGCTTCCGGCGTCAACTACGGCACCGCCGAGCTGGGTTACTCCAAGAACATGATGCTCTGGGTGGTCATGTTCGCCTGCCTGCTGGCGTTCGTTGCCATTCCCTTCTTCGGGCGCCTCTCCGACCGCGTGGGCCGCAAGCCAATCATCTTCGCAGGCGTCGTCGCGGAGGCTCTCCTGGCCTTCCCGTTCTTCTGGCTCCTGAACTCGGGATCCGAGCTCATGGTTTTCGTTGCGTACGGCCTCATGATGCTCGCGTTCTCGGCCAACTACGGCCCGATCGCCACCTTCCTGGCCGAACTGTTTGGTTCCAAGGTCCGTTATTCGGGTCTGTCGGTCTCGTATATGCTCTCGGGCCTGTTGGGCTCTGCGGCTACGCCCGCCATTACCGTGGCGCTTCTGGCCGCTACCGGGCAGAGCTCGTCCATCGCCTGGTACATCATGGGAGCCGCCGTGCTGTCCCTGATCGCCCTGTATCTGCTGACCGAGACTCGCCACGGCGACATCGACGCCCTGGACAATACGGACACCGTCAAGTCGTCCGTCAAGGCGGCGCCGTGAGCATCCGCCGCATCACGGCCGCGCCTGGTGCGGTAGGGCCGGTAGGGCCCTACTCCCAGGCGGTGGTGGCCAACGGATTTGTCTTCACGTCCGGGCAGATCCCGGCCGGTCCCGGTGGTTTGGACGATCAGCCGGAGAGTTTTTCCGATCAGGTCCGCCAAGCCATCCGGAACCTGGAGTCCATCTTGACCGAGGCCGGCAGCGGTCTGGAGCACGTGGTCAAAGTGAACACCTATCTGACCAGCGCGGACCAGCTCGAGGAGTACAACCGCGTGTACGACGAGTACTTCGGCCCGCACCGGCCTGCACGCACCTCTGTCTGCGTCAGCCTCTGGGGCGTGTCCTTGGAGATCGAATGCGTGGCTGTAGTTCCGGGAGCCGACCATGGATGAGCTGATGCTCCAGCAATTGCGTCGAGTGAGCCTCCCGACCTTGGGCCACTTTCTTGAGGACGGCTTCTGCACCTCGGAGATTCGAAGCATGGTTCCAGGAGTGCGCATGATGGGGATTGCCGCCACCGCGATGATTCCTGACGCGGACGCCGTGGCAGTAAATCAGGCGCTTGTCCGGCTGCAGCCCGGAGAGGTGCTGGTCCTCGACATGAACGGCGACCACAGCCATGCGCCAGTGGGTGCGGTGACCACAGCCGCAGCGCGGTCACGCGGTGCGGCGGGAATCTTGGTAGACGGACCGGTCACCGATCTTGCGGATTTGCGGGCAGAAGACGGCGACAGTCCGCTGCCGGTGTTCGCTCGCGGCACCACATGCCTGACCACTAAGCGGTACGGTTCCGGCCGGGCAACGTTTGGGGTTCCGGTCACGGTGGGCGGAGTGACAGTGAACGCCGGCGACATTGTGCTCGGTGATGAGAACGGCGTGGTGGTGTTGGCACCCGGCGCCGCGGCCGGCGTCGTTGCGGCTGCCCTTGAATCAGACGATGCCGAGCCTGCGATCCTGAAGCGGATCGCGGCCGGGGAACCGCTGGAGGATGTGCTCTACCTCGGTTAACGAGGCGCAAGCAGCGAAGGCCCGGGTGCGTTCTAGATGCACCCGGGCCTTTGGCACGGTGCCTTACCGGGCTTGCGGGATCCGAATGAGCTTCTTGTTCACGAATTCGTCCATGCCGAAGCGGGCCAGTTCACGGCCAACGCCGGAACGCTTGACACCGCCGAAAGGTAGATCCGGCTGGGTTCCCGTGGGGCTGTTGATCCACACCATGCCGGTGTCGAGCCGGTCCGCGACGCGCCTGGCCTGCTCGACGTCGGCACTGAAGACCGAACCACCCAGACCATAGGCGGAGCTGTTGGCGAGTTCGACTGCCTCTTCTGCGTCTTTCACCTTGTAGACCACTGCCACGGGCCCGAAGATCTCCTCGCTGTACGCGCGCATCCCCGGCACCACCCCGGTGAGCACGGTGGGAGACACAAAGGCGCCGGAGCCGTCTGGGCGGGTGCCGCCGGTGCGGACCTCGGCACCTTTGGCTACCGCATCCTGAACCTGGTCCATCACGCCACGGGCGGCCGCCTCCGACGACAGCGGACCAAGCCGGGTCCCTGATTCCGTGGGGTCGCCAGGGACAATGCGCGCCATCTTGGCGGTGAACTTGTCCACGAACTCGTCATAGTGGTCTTCCAGGACAATGAAGCGCTTGGAGGCAGTGCACGCCTGCCCGGCGTTGCCCATGCGTCCGGCGACGGCGGCCTTGACCGTGGCGTCCAGGTTCTCGCCATCGAGCACGATGAACGGATCGGACCCGCCAAGCTCCAACACAACCTTCTTCAGGTTCCGGCCGGCTATCTCAGCGACGGCGGACCCTGCGCGCTCGGACCCGGTCAGTGACACGCCCTGCACGCGGGGGTCGGCGATGATGTCCGCGACTTGCTCATTGCTCGCGAAGACGTTGACGTAGGCGCCTTCGGGGAGGCCGGCGTCGCGGAACAGGGCCTCCATGGCGAGTGCTGACTCGGGGCAGCTGGGGGCGTGCTTCAGGAGCACGGTGTTGCCCAGCATCAGGTTGGGTGCGGCCAACCGGGCCACTTGGTAGTACGGGTAGTTCCACGGCATGATGCCCAGCAGGGCACCGATGGGTTCGGTACGGACCACGGCCTCGCCGCCGCCGCGTACGGTGAGGTGCTCGTCCTGCATGAAGGATTCGCCTTCGGTGGCGTAGTACGCGTAAATGTCTGCCACGAGGTCCACCTCGCCCAGCGCCTCGCGGGTCGGTTTGCCCATCTCGCGGGTGATGATGGCGGCCAGTTCTTCACGGCGCGCGGTGTAGAGGTCCGCCGTCTTCTGCAGGATTGAGGCACGCTGCGCGGCAGGCACTGCGCGCCATTCCTGATAGGCCCGGTGGACGCTGGCGACGGAGGTCTCGATGTCCGCCGCCGACGCGTGCGGATACTGATTGATTGTCTCGCCGGTCGCAGGGTTGGTTACGGTGTAAGCAGTCATCGTTCCAACGTACAGGTGCCCGTCCGGCGAGCAGCGCACGATTGTGGGGACTCACATATCGGCCCCGCACAGTCTGAATAGTTGCACAGCGTCGGCCGCCCACATTGCCCAACGGCGGAGAACACGAAGAAGCCTAGATCTTGGTGTCCAACCCGGAACCCGCTTCCGGCGCCGGCTCCATGCCGGTCTGGTCCGCCAGCTCTGCGCGGCGGCGGCCTGCACCCTTGACCCCGAAGCGGTAGGCCAGGAACAGCAACCCGATCCACACGCAGCCCACCACCAGCGCCACCCGGGTGTCCGGCATGATGCCCAGCAGCACCACGATGAAGGCCATGAACGCCAGCGCCAGATAGGACGCCACCGGCCAGAACGGCACCGGGAATTCCGACGCGGGCAGGCCCTTCCGCGCAATCTCCCGCTTCATCGCGATGTGCGAGAGCAGGATCATCAGCCAGACCCAGACGGTGGCGAAGGTCGCGATCGACGCGACGATCAAGAACAGCGACTCGGGCAACAGCGCATTAAGCACGACGCCGGCCAGCAGCACCGCGGCCATCGTCGCCACCGTCATCCACGGCACGCCGTGACGGGAAATCTTCGCGAACGCCTTCGGCGCGTGGCCCTGTTCGGCCAGCCCGTACATCATCCGCCCGGCCCCGAAGGTGTCCGAGTTGATCGCGGAAATGGCGGCGGTGATCACCACGGCGTTGAGGATGTGCGCGGCGGCGGGGATGCCCAGCATGTCGAAGATCTGCACGAAGGGGCTGGTGGATCCGTCGATCCGGTCCCACGGCGAGATCATCATCAGCACGGCCAGCGTGCAGACGTAGAACAGCAGGATCCGTAGCGGCACGGTGTTGATCGCGCCCGGAATCGCTTTCTTCGGGTTCTCCGCCTCGCCTGCCGTGATGCCGATGGTCTCGATTCCGCCGAAGGCAAACATCACAATCGAGAAGGAGGCCAGCAAGCCCCAGAATCCGTTGGCGAAGAAACCGCCCGAGCCCAGCATGGTTTCCAGCCCGGGGTTGGCCCCGGCCGGCAGCCCGAAGCCGAAGATGATGATCGCCGCGCCGCCCAGGATCATGGCGATGATCGCCACCACCTTGACCAGCGAGAGCCAGAACTCGGTCTCGCCGAAGACTTTGACCTTGACCAGGTTGATCGCTGCAATGAAGAAGACGACGGCGAGGATCCAGATCCAGCGCGGCACATCGGGGAACCAGAAGCCCATGTAGATGCCGAACGCGGTCACGTCCGCGATTGCCACGATGGCCATCTCGAACGCGAAGGTCCAGCCGGTGATGAAGCCGGCGAACGGACCCAGATAGCGGCTGGCATACTGGCCGAACGAGCCGGAGACCGGGTGCCGCACGGCCATCTCGCCCAGCGCCCGCATCACCAGGAACACCGCCGCGCCGCCGATCGCGTAGGCCAGCAGCACGGCCGGCCCGGCAGCCTGGATGGCCGCGGCCGAACCGTAGAACAGGCCGGTGCCGATGGCGGAGCCAAGGGCCATGAAGCGGATGTGGCGGACAGTCAGGCCGCGCGCGAGCGCGGAAGCGAATTGCGGCATGGGAAAAACGACCTTGCTGAAAGGGGAAGTGGGCCGGCGCTGAAAATGCGGCCAGTCAATTCTACGCCCGCCCGCAAACTGGCTGACTGCAGCGTCCCGCGGCAACCGTTGTCGGCGTCGTCCTGCCTTTTGCAGCGATTGGATCCGGAATGGCAGAATGAGGGTGTCCACGGCGATCACGCCGCGGGCTTTTTCTGGCTTTTGATCTTGAGAGGATCTGATGTCCACTCCCGGTGACAGTCCGGGGCATAGTCCATGCCCCTGCTGATGCTCGAACACGCTCCGAGAAATGCAGCAGGGGGTGCCCCTCAGTGGAAGTAATCTCGATCCTTGGCGGCCTGTTGCTGGTCGCTGGCTGCGGTTTATTCGTCGCGGCCGAGTTCTCCCTCATCACTGTCAACCGCAATGCGGTTAGGGACGCAGCCGACGCCGGCGACAAGAAGGCCGTCGGTGTCCTGAAAGCGATGAACTCGCTCTCCACCCAGCTGTCCGGCGCCCAGTTGGGCATCACGCTGACCAACCTGGGCATCGGCTTCCTCGCCGAACCCGCCATCGCCGCCCTCGTGCTGGGCCCGCTGATGGATGCGGGGCTCGCCGAGCAGGCAGCCCGTTCGGTGTCCATCACCATCGCCTTGGTCCTGGCCACGGTGCTGACCATGGTCTTCGGCGAACTGGTGCCGAAGAACCTGGCGATCGCCAAACCACTGGCCACGGCGCGTGCCGTGTCAGGCTTCCAGCGCGGATTCAGCGCCGTGACCAATCCGCTGCTCGTGTTCTTCAACGGCACGGCCAACAAGCTGGTCCGGGCCATGGGCATTGAGCCGCAGGAAGAACTTGCCTCCGCCCGGTCCGCCGAGGAGCTCACCGTCTTGGTGCGGCACTCTGCCCGGCAGGGCGTACTGCCCGAGGAGACCGCAGAACTGGTGCGCCGGTCGTTCGCCTTTGGAACCCGACGCGGCCATGACGCGATGACCGCCCGCACCCGGATGATTTCTGTCGTCCCGGACCAGAGCGTTCAGTCGATGCTCGACGTGGCCGCCGCCAGCGGCCACTCCCGCTTCCCCGTGATGGAGCCCGGAGCCCACCAGGTGCTGGGCATCGTTCACATCCGGCGTGGCCTGGCCGTGCCCTTTCCCGAGCGGGGCCTCCGCACCGTCACGGAGATCATGGACGCCCCGACGCTGATCCCGGACACGGTCGAACTCGACGACCTGATGGACACGCTCCGGTCCGGCGGCCTGCAAATGGCCGTGTTGATCGATGAGACCGGCGACGTCGCGGGCCTCATCACCCTGGAGGATCTTGTCGAGGAGCTCGTCGGCGAAGTCCTAGACGAACACGACCCCGATGACGGCAGTAGCGAACGGCTGCCGTTCGGCGTCTGGCGCCTTGACGGGGCCCTTCGACCCGACGAGGCGACGGAAATCCTGGGTTACGCCATTCCGGAAGGCAGCGAGTACGACACCCTCGCCGGCCTGATCACCCTCCAGCTGGGCCGGATAGCCCAGGCCGGAGACGCCGTCGAACTGGTCACCGAGCGTTCCCCTGGCCACCCGGCTGCCGCCGTGGAGCTCCGCGTCGAGGAGATGGATGGTGCGCGGATTGCCAAGATCCTGGCGACCGCCACGCTCCTCGAAACCGAAGAAGAGGTGCGCTAAATGGACGCTGTCGGAATCATCCTGACCATCGTGCTGCTCGCCGCGAACTTCTTTTTCGTCGG
The DNA here is from genome assembly GCF_040684925.1 of Arthrobacter sp. NPDC089319. Taxonomy (NCBI): domain Bacteria; kingdom Bacillati; phylum Actinomycetota; class Actinomycetes; order Micrococcales; family Micrococcaceae; genus Arthrobacter; species Arthrobacter sp. NPDC089319. Next base: position 96,707 of record NZ_JBFBGZ010000002.1, read on the forward strand.
AGCGGAATTCTCCCTCATCGCAGCACGGCGCAGCATTGTGGAACCCCGGGCGGAGCAAGGCGGACGGGCCGCCAAGATGACCCTGTGGGCCATCGAGAACGTCTCGCTCATGATGGCCGGCGCGCAGTTGGGCATCACCGTCTGCTCGCTGGCACTGGGCTACGTCACCAAACCCATGGTGGTCTACGCCCTCGAAGGGCCCTTCACCGCGTGGGGAGTCCCCGCAGGGCTAATCGATCCGATCGCCTACGCCATTGCCCTGGGCGTGGTGACGTTCCTGCACGTGGTGCTCGCCGAGATGGTGCCGAAGAACATCGCTTTGGCCGGACCCGAGCGGATGGCCTTCATTCTTGGGCCGGTCCTGGTTGTTGTTGTTCGCGTCCTGCAACCATTGCTGTGGTGCATGAACGCTATGGGTAACGGCATTCTTCGCCTATTCAAGGTCGAGCCCAAGAACGAGGTCGCCAGCACTTTCACCCGGAACGAGGTGGCCGGCCTAGTTGAGGAATCGCGTGAAGGCGGAATGCTCGACCATCAGGATGAACGGCTCTTGCTCGGCGCGCTGACGTTCGAAGAACGGTCGATCGAAAGCATCGTGATCCCGCTCAGCAAGGTCACGACCCTTCCCTCCGGATGCACACCCGAGCAGATCGAGCAGGTCGCCGCCAACGGCTTCTCGCGCTTCCCCGTTCAATCGGCCAGCGGGAAACTCGACGGATATGTCCACGTCAAGGACCTGCTTGGACTCAATGCCGCGGCCAGGGACCAGCCGTTGACGGCCAGCCTAGTCCGCGAGCTACCGCAGGTGAACCTCAGCGCCGCGCTGCGGTCCTCGTTGCATCGGATGCAGCGTGAAGGGGCGCACCTCGCGCTGGCGATTGACGACGACGGCCGTCCGTATGGAATCGTGACGCTCGAGGACATGCTCGAAGAGCTCGTCGGGCAGATCCGTGACGACAGCCGGAGTACCAGCCGGGCCTGAGACCGGACAATACGACCGGGGGCTCCCGCTGTGGAGCCCCCGGTTGGCGGGCCCCGGCCCTAAGTCGCGGGACGCTCTTCCTGGGTTAGGGCGGCGTGCGGGGTATGGTCGGCGCCCCAGCTGGCGAGCAACCGAAGGCGTTCGGCAGAGGGGCTGCCGGGTTCTGCCGTGTAAACCATCAGGACAAGTCCCGGCTCCGCGGTGATGGCGAGTTCTTCATACGCGAGGGTGAGCTCGCCGACCACCGGGTGGTTGAAGCGTTTGGTGCCGGTGCCGTGGGTGCGCACGTCGTGGGCAGCCCACAAGCGGCGGAAGGTATCACTCTGGGTGGAGAGTTCACCGACCAGATCCTGCAGCGTCCGGTCGTGCGGGTCGCGGCCGGCTTCGGTGCGCATGATGCCCACGCACATTCCGGCGAACAGTTCCCAGTCCGGATAGAAGGACCTGGCCGCCGGATCGAGGAACTGGAACCGTGCGAGGTTGGGGGTGCGTCCGCCGTCGCCGATTAAAGGGGAGTAGAACGCGCGGCCCAGCGCATTGGTCGCCAGCAGGTTCTGGTACGAGTCGCGGACGAAGGCAACGCCGTCGGTGATCGCCTCGAGCGCCCACTGCAGGCTGGGCCGGGCGGCCTGTTGCGCCGTAGCGCGCCGCCGCGGACGGCCGGAAGCGGGGATGCCGTCGGCTGCCCGGGCGAGATCGAACAGGTGGGCGCGTTCGGTGTCGTCGAGCTGCAGTGCCCTGGCCAGTGCTTCCAGGACGGACGCCGAAGCCCCGGCGATCGCGCCGCGCTCCAGCTTGGAGTAGTACTCCACGCTGACGCCGGCGAGGATGGCCACCTCGGTGCGCCGGAGGCCGGGCACACGCCTATTCATCCCGCCGGGCAGTCCAGCCTCTTCCGGCGTGATCTTTGCTCGGCGGGACATCAGGAATTCCCGCACCTCTGCCCGATTGTCCATGTTTTCAGGGTAGGCGACGCCGCGGTCCCTAAGGGTGCCCTGTCAGTACACCTTTCCACAGGGACTCCCGCGGGCGCGCCGGGCGCGATTCACTGGTGGGGTACCAACGAAAGGAGCACTCCCCATGCGTGGAGTTGTGATGTACGCCCCCGGCGATGTCCGGGTCGAAGACCGTGAGAAGCCCACCATCCTGGAGCCGACCGACGCGATCATCCGGGCGGCGGCAGTCTGTGTCTGCGGTTCGGATCTGTGGCCGTACCGCGGGATCGAGCAGCTCAACGGTCCCACGCCGATGGGGCACGAGTACGTCGGCGTGGTTGAAGAAGTGGGTGCGGATGTCCGCAACGTGGAGGTCGGCGACTTCGTTGTCGGTTCCTTCGTCGCCTCCGACAACACCTGCGAGATCTGCCAGGCGGGCTACCAGTCCCGCTGTGTGCACAGCGTGATGATGGGCTCCGTCGGCACCCAGGCCGAGCTCATCCGGATCCCTTGGGCCGACGGCACCCTGGTCCGCACCCCGGGAATGCCGGATCCCGACCTGATTCCGTCGCTGCTGGCGGCCTCCGACGTGCTGGGCACCGGATGGTTCGCTGCGGTGGCCGCCGAGGCCGGACCCGGGAAGACCGTGGCCATCGTCGGAGACGGGGCCGTCGGACTGTCGGCGATCCTGGCCGCTAAGCAGTTGGGGGCCGAGCGCGTGATCGCCATGTCCCGCCATGCCGACCGGCAGGCCCTGGCCCGCGAATTCGGTGCCACCGACATCGTCGAAGAACGCGGCGAGGCCGGCATTGCAAAGATCAAGGAGCTCACGAACGGACTCGGCGCCCACTCCGTCGTCGAGGCCGTTGGCACGCAGGAGTCGATGGAGCAGGCAATCGGTTCCACCCGGCCCGGCGGACACATCGGCTATGTGGGAGTCACCCATGACGTGAAGCTGGACGGCCTCGACCTGTTCTTCTCCGGCGTGCACCTGCACGGCGGCCCGGCTCCGGTGCGCCGGTTCCTGCCGGAACTCATCCAGCTCATCTGGGACCGCAAGATCGAGCCCGGCAAGGTCTTCGACCTGACGCTCCCGCTGGAAGACGCCCCCAAGGCGTACCTCGCGATGGACGAACGGACCGCCACCAAGGTGCTGCTCACCCTCTAGTCCGGTGCGGACTCTCCAGCACGGACCATCCGGGCAACGGCCCGGATGGTCCGTGAAGACAACGAAAGGAACCAGATGAGCACGCACATGCAGCCCAAGAAGTCGACCGTCAAAGGGCCGGCCGACTGGTTCACCGGCGACGTGTACTTCAACGCGTACTACGCCGGCGAAGCGCCCTCCAGAACCCGGCTCAACCTGGTCCGGTTCACTCCCGGAGCACACACCGCGTGGCACAAGCACGCCGTCGGGCAGACCCTGCACGTGACCGAAGGCATCGGCTACGTACAGTCCCGCGGCGAAGCGGTCATCGAAATCCGGCCGGGCGACACCGTCTACACCCCGCCGGGAGAATGGCACTGGCACGGTGCCACCGCCGACAACTTCATGTGCCACCTCGCTCTATGGGACGCGCCGGAACCCGGCAGCGACGAACCGGAAACCACCTGGGGCGACAAGCTCACCGAGGAGGAGTACCCCGGCGAGTAGGCAGAACGACGGGCTAAGAGCCCATCATCATCAGCGGTCAGCGGTCAGCGGTCAGCGGTCAGCGGTCAGCGGTCAGCGCAGCGGCCCTGGCCCCCGGCGGAGATACCTGTGTCTCCGCCGGGCGGCAGTGCGTCCCCTCTACTCTCGGTAGTCGATGTGCGCGCGGACACTGCCGCCGTCGTCGCTGAGCCAGCCGCGGCTCTTCGCGAAGGAGATCATGCCGTCGAACCCCTCGGCCCACTGCGGCGGTTGGGCGGCTCCGCCGGCGCGCAACTGTTCCATCTCCAGCCAGGCATAGCCGGCGTCGACGGTACCCAACCCGGCGGCCGCCAGTGCGTGGGCAACGTCTTGTTCGACCAGTCCGCCGCCGGCGCGCACGGCGAGTTCGCGTAGGTTCTCCAGGTCCTTGACGGCGGCGCCGCCCGACCGGCTCACTTCCACATACATCAGGCGGGGTTTCCTTCCGTGACAGACGTTGGGGCGCCCTGTTGGCGCTCGGCGATGGTTTGGTCGGCCTTCGACCAGTGGGTGGCCGGGACTTCCCGGATGATCACCGTCGTATTTTCCGGCAGCGCGCCGACGGACTCTTCCGCGGCACGGTGCAGGGCGCTGACCAGATTCCGCAACTGCTGCGGCGAGCGGCCCTCGGCGATGGATACGTCGATCAGTGGCATGTCTTCCTCCTAGCTGCGCATCACGAACGGGTCCGCGACCGGACCCTCGTCGGTGTTGATCCAGACGCTCTTCAGCCGGGTGTACTCGTGCATCGACTCCATGCCGTGCTCGATGCCCACGCCGCTGTTCTTGAAGCCTTGCCGCGGCGACATCGGCGACATCGCCCGGTAGGTGTTGACCCAGACCGTCCCGGCTTCCAGCCGCCGGCTCATCCGGTGGGCGCGGGCCAGATTCTGCGTCCAGACTCCGGCGGCCAGCCCGTACTGGGTGTCGTTGGCCAACTGCAGCACTTCTTCTTCCGTGTCGAACGGCATGATGGCGGCCACCGGGCCGAAGATCTCCTCGCGGACCACGCGCATCGAATTGTCGACGTCGGTGAGCACCGTGGGTGCGTAGAAGTAGCCCGGCAGCCCGGTCTCCGGCCGGCCGCCGCCCGTGAGGACGGTGGCGCCCTCGGAGACGCCCAGCTCCACGTAGGAGTCCACCTTCTCCTGCTGCGCGGCAAACGCCAGCGGTCCCAGCTCGGTGTTGTCCTGCAGCGGGTCGCCGATCACGATGCTGGCCGCCCGCTTGGCCACCAATTCCAGCAGTTCGTCATAGACGGACCGGTGTGCGAAGACGCGGCTGCCGGCGATGCAGGTCTGGCCGGCCGCGGCAAAGATGCCCGCCACCACGCCCATCGCCGCGTTGGCCACATTGGCGTCCTCGAACACGATGTTCGGGCTCTTGCCGCCGAGCTCCAACGTGGTGCCGATGAAGCGGGAGGCGGCGGACGCGGCGATCGCGGATCCGGTGGCGGTGGAACCGGTGAAGGAGATCTTCGCGATTCCGGGATGGTTCACCAGCGCGGCGCCGGCCTCCGCGCCCAGGCCGGTGACCACGTTGACCACGCCGTCGGGGAATCCGGCTTCGGCGGCCAGCTCGGCCAGCCGCAGGACGGTGCGGGACGTGTATTCGGAGGGCTTGATGACGATCGTGTTGCCGGCGGCCAGCGCCGGGGCGAGCTTCGACGTGGTCAGGGTCAGCGGCGAATTCCACGGCGTGATGGCCCCGACGACGCCCAGCGGTTCGCGCTGCGTGTAGTTGAGGATCGCCGGGTTGGTGGTAGGGATCTGGCTGCCCTGCACTTTGTCGGCCAGACCGGCGTAGTAGTAGAAGTATTCCGGCAGCGTAGCCAGCTGGCCGCGCATCTCGCGCAGCAGCTTGCCGTTGTCCTCGGTTTCCATCCGGGCCAGTTCTTCGGCGTTGTCGCCCACCAAGTCGCCGAGCCGGCGCAACAGGTGCCCGCGTTTGGTCTGGCTCAGGTCGCGCCAGAGGGGGTTTTCGAATGCGGCGCGGGCGGCCGTGACAGCGCGGTCGACGTCGGCCTTGCTGCCACGGGCGGCCGAGTAGAGGACCTCGAGCGTGGCGGGGTTGGTGCTCTCGAAGTAGGCGCCCTCGGCGGGTGCGCTCCAGCCGCCGTCGATGAAGTGGTCGTAATTCCTAGTCATGCGGATCGTGACTCGATTCGTTGAGGAAGTCGGTGATGAGACGCGCCAGTTCGGCCGGACGCTGCACCGGCAGCATGTGCCTGGTTCCGGGTACGACGGCGGTGCGTGCCGCCGGGATGGCCTCGCCTAGGCGGCGGGTCATCTCCGGGGTCGAGCCCGGGTCCTGGTCACCGGTGACGGCCAGCGACGGCACCGCGATGGCACCCAGCTCCGCACCGATCTCCGCGTCCGCGGTGGCAAAGACCCGGTAGGCATGCAGATACGACTGCCGGTCGTTGGCCAGCAGGGTCCGGCGGATCCCGTCCACGGTTCCGGCGTCGGTGCCGGAACCGGCCGGGAACCAGCGCTCAATCGAGGCGTTGACGCTGCCGGGAAAATCGGCCGCGGCGTTTTCCAGCCGGGAGGCGACCGAGGCCGCCTCCTGCGGGGTCCGGCGGCAGACCGAGCTGACACTGGTCAGGCTGGCCACCAGCTCAGGCCGGAACCGGGCCAGGTGTTGTGCCACCAGCGCGCCCAGCGAGAATCCCACCAGGTGTGCCCGCCCCGGCAGGCGGGATGCGACGTCGTCGGCAAGGTCAGCGAGCGAGACCGGCTGCTCCAGCCGCGGCCGGGCGCCGTGGCCGGGCAGGTCCAGCGCCAGCACGGTGCGTCCGGAGGACTCGCCGAGCAGTTCGCCCAGCTGTTCCCACATCGAGCGGTCCAGCCCGACGCCGTGGAGCAGGACGATCGGCAGATTCGTCTCCACGGTTACTGTTCGGTGGACAAGGGCGCCAGCCGCTGCTGCGGGCGGCCCTGCGAGGCAGCAGCCAGCGCTATCACGATCTCGCCCGGATGCGGCGCATCCGCCAGCCGGACCTCGATGCTCTGGTGGTGCGAGCGGATGGTCGCGTCGGTGACGTGCTTCAGCGGGATGTCGAACGTGACTCCGGCCGGGCCGCGCTTTTCCACGGCCGGCAGCAAGGTGGTGGCGCTGGCGGCATTGCGGAAGTGGTCGCCGAACTTGAGCGTGTGGATCAGCGCCGAGCCGTGCTCGATTTCGCCCTCCAGCCCCACAATCGCGGCCTTGCCATACGCTTCCACCGTGCCGCCGAGGGCCTTGACTACGCGCGGGGCCAGGAGCTCGCCCACCTTGGAGGCTGCCGCCTCAATGCCGGCGGTCAGGTCCTCGACAAAGCCCTGGCCGTGCCACGGATTGTCGATGACCGCGGCGACGACGGCGACCCGGGCATGGGGTTCGACCGGGCGGCCGCCTTCGGTCAGGGTTTCTTCGGTTAGGGTGACGATCTTGCGGACGTTCATGCGGTGGCTCCTTCGAGGATGCGGGATGTGACGGCGGGGTCGGTGCTGCGGTCGCCGATTCGGGCGTGCGGGCGTGGGCCGGTGGACGCGGCGGCAACCACCACGATCTCGTCCGGCCGGGGGCCGTCGGAGATCCGTGCGGTGATGGTCTGGTAGTGGCTGCGGGTGGCCGCCTGGGTCTTGTGCCACATCGGCACCACCAGTGCCTCACCCGCGCCGGCCCGGTCGTCGGCGAAGCAGATGATGGACGTGCCTTCCAGGAACTCGCGGACCAGGTTGCCGAAATACGGTGTGTGGATCAGCGCTCCGGCATGTTCGATTTCGCCGGAGGTTCCGACGATCGCGGCCTTGCCGAACGCCTCGATCCGGTTCGCGCCGCCCAGTCCGGCAATCAGCCGGTCGGCCAGCAGCCGCGCGACCACCGGCGCGATCGTTTGCGACGCCGGTGCCAGATCCGTGGCCGGCGGCGTTCCGATCCACGGGTTGGTGATTACCGCAGCGGCGGTCGCCCGGAACACCGGAGCTGGCGCCGACGCACCGTTTTCCTGCAGCACTTCTTCCTGGTAGTAGACGATTTTGCGGATGCCGGCCTGTTCCCCGGAGGCGGCCAGCCCTGCGCTGCTAGTCAAAGTGGGGCTTCACTTTCTCGGAGAACAGCTCCAGGCTGCGCATCGCCTTCTGGTGCTTCAGGCCGGGGTGGGTGGTCCAGAGCATCATGTGCTCTAGCCCGACTTCGCGCTGCAGCTCCTGGATCTTCTCGGTGACGTACTCCGGCGTGCCCACCAGCATGTTGCGGTCCATCAGCATGTCGAAGTCCAGCGTGTGCGCGTCGGTGAGCTCTTCGCCCTCCTCCATCAGGTTGGACAGGCCGCGCCAGTGGGTGATCCAGCGGTAGGTGTTCATGACCGCTTCCTCGAACTCTTCGCGCGCCTGCTCCATGGTGTCGGCCACGTACACGTCGCGGACCAGTGCGATGCCCTCGCCCAGCGGAACTTCGCGGCCCTGGGCCTGCGCAGCGTGCTGGCGGTACAGCTCGAACCGGCCCTTGAGTGCGGAGACCGGCGGCAGCCAGAAGATGCCCTGCACCCCGTTTTCTGCGGCGCCGATGATGGAGCGCGGGGTGTCGATGACCTGCCAGAGCGGCAGCTTCGGCTGCAGCGGCCGCGGCGTCACGGCCATCTTGGTGATGACGCCGTCCTCGGTGTACTCGGGGGTGGCGGGGGAGAGCGGGTGGTTCCACTTCACGCCCGGGGCCGGGAACTCATAAAACTCGCCCTTGTGGCTGAAGAAGTCGTTGTACCAGGCCTTGTCCAGGATCTCCATGGTCTCGGCGAACAGCGCCCGGTTCTTCTCCTGGTCGCGCGGATCTGCTGCCCGGTTAAGGTTCAGCGCCTCGCGCCCGTACAGGCCGCGTCCGACGCCGACCTCGAGCCGGCCGTCGGAGAGCTGGTCCAGCAGTGCCAGGTCTTCGGCCAGCCGCAGCGGATGCCAGAACGTCACAATGGAAGCGGCCTGGCCAATGCGGATCTTTGACGTGCGAGCCGCAATGTCCACGCCCATCATGATGGGGTTGGGCGTCAGTTCCTGGCCCTCGTGGCCGAAGTGGTGTTCGGTGTACCAGGTGGACCAGAAGCCGTACTTCTCGGCGGCCACGGCATACTCGCGCGCATCCTTCATGTGCTGGTTGTAGTTGCCCAGGTCGCCGGGGGCGCCGAGGCCGTGGAAGATGGAAAAGCGCATGGTGGGTCCTTTCACCGGGCTTAGATGCCCGGATGACGTTTAGGAGGTCAGTCGGTTCGGGTCCGCGAGTCGGTCAGGACTTCGCGGGAGGAGGCATAGACGTGGTTACGCATGGCCGCTTCGGCGCCGAAGTGGTCCTTGTCCTTGATCATCTCCAGCACGGTGCGGTGTTCGGAGGTTGAGGCGATGATCCGGCCCGGGTGCCCGGCGGTGCGCAGGACCAGTCGGTGGTACGCCAACTGGTTCATCAGGCGCCCGTAATGTTCGGCCAGCTTGTTGTTGTCGGCACCTAGGATGATGGTCTGGTGGAACTCGTGCACCAGCGCTGCATAGCGCTCGGCGTCGCCTGCGGCGGCGGCCTCGTCGGACTCCTCCAGGTTGCGTTCCAGGACTGATAGCTCGCGCACCGGGCCGCGGCGGGCCAACAAGCCGGCGGCCAGTCCTTCGAAGCTCTCCTTGAGCTGGAACAGTTCGACGATTTCGCGCCGGGTGGGTTCCCGGACGAAGGTCCCGACCTTCGGCCGGATCTCCACCAGGCCTTCGTGCTGCAGCTGCTTGAGCGCTTCGCGTATCGGTGTGCGGCTGACATCGAATTCCTGGGCGAGGAAGACTTCGGACACCGGAGCGCCCGGAGGGAAGTCGCCGCCCAGGATGAGCGCGCGGACTCGGTCAAGGAGCGGCTGGTCGTGGACGGGAAGAGTCAGGCCCTGCTCGGTGGTGAAGGTCTCTTGCATACATCAGAGATTATGTTGCATACATCAACTCGTCAAGACTTTTACTGAAATCCCCGGAAAGCGGCCGATGTTTCGATGTTTTCAGCGAAATTGAGAATGTTGTTGACCTTCGCTGGTGATCTACATTACGCTCACTGCCATGCAACAGACTTTCGATAGTGCAGTGGCAAGTGTCTGGGCGGCGGCTTGGGACCGCGGCGAGGTGGAGGCGCTCGAAGCGCTGGCGACACCGGACTACATCAGGATCAGCAAGGGCAGCGGCAAGAGCATGAGCCTGGCGCAGTTGCAGGCGGACATCCGGGAGGTCCGGCAGGCCTTCCCGGACCTGGCCACCACCGTGGACGCAGTAGTGGTCGACGGCGACACCGCGGCCATCTTCTGGACCTCAACCGGAACCCACCGGGCCGACTTCATGGGTGTTCCGCCGACCGGCCGGCGGGTGCAGACCCGCGGCTCCAACTTCGTAACCATGGAAGACGGCCGGATCAAGCAGGAAACGGTGACCTGGGACAGCAGTGAGCTGCTGGGTTCGCTCGGCATCCGGCACCTGGGTGACGCGCTGGCGGAGCCGGGCACCGGCGTCGTTGTTGATTCGCTCACCGGGGAACCGGACCCGGAGATCATGAAGACGTTCAACCGGCAGTTTGTCACCGGCGTGACGGTGGTGACCACCACCGAGGGGGACACCCCCAAGGGGCTGGCGGTGAACGCCTACGCCTCGGTTTCGCTGGAACCGCCGCTGGTGATGGTTTGCATCCAGAAGACCTCGTCCACCTACCCGGCGCTGTTTGCCTCCACCCATCTGGGCATCAACATCCTCAGCAACCAGCAGCAGGGCACTGTTTCCACCTTCGCCTCCAAGGCAGCCGACAAGTTTGCCGAGATCGACTGGCACGCCGGCCCCAACGGATCCCCGCTGCTGGACGGATCCTCGGCCGCGCTGGAGGCCGAGATCCGGGAACGCTTCCAGGCCAAGACCCACACCGTCTTCATCTGCCGCGTGCGGCACGCCGAAGTCAGCGACGCCGCGCCCATGGTCTACCAGGCCGGACGCTTCTATGACAGCGAGGGCCTGTCCCCGCTGTAGATGCAGCCGCCACGCGGATGTGAAGCCGCGCGCATCGACGCACCGCCCCCCGGGCAGGCAGCGACGCCAACCCGGACCGTTCCACCCGACAGCCCACAGGGGCCGCCGGTACCGACCGAGTATCTAAGGGACCACCGTGAACACTCAAACCAACAGCGTGCCCGTCGGGGAGGACAGCATCGCTGAGGACCGCGGCTACCGCGACAGCCTCACCAAGATCGAGCCGTACGGCATCGAACATATTCCCGACGTGGAGCGCCATGGCAAGCCGCGCTCGCAGTTCTTCCTCTGGTTTGCGGCCGGGATGAACTTCCCGCTGGTGGTGCTGGGTTTCAGCGCCGCCTACTTCGGCCTGCCGTTCTGGTCGGCGGTGCTGGCTATCCTCGGCGCCGGCCTAGTCGCCGCCGCGGTGATGGGCTACCTCTCTGGCATGGGCGTGCGGCTCGGCATCCCGCAGCAGATGCAGGCCCGCGGCCCGCTGGGCTTCATCGGCAACCTGCTGCCGGTTGCTTACGTCAATGTCTTCGCCGGCGTGGGCTGGGCTTCGGTGACCGTCATCCTCGGCGGGCAGGCCATCGGGCTGCTCACGGGCATGCCGTTCTGGCTCTCGGCGCTGGTGCTGATGCTGCTGCAGCTCGGCGTCGCCGTGATGGGCTACAACCTGATCCACTTCCTGCAGCGGGTGCTTTCCTTTGTGCTGCTGGCCGGCTTCATCTTCGTCACCGTCGTCACGGTGGCCTCCGGAAAGGTGGTCAACACCCCCAACCCCGACGCCGAGGGCTTCCTGGGCGTCGGTGGCTGGATCATTTTCTTCGGCTACTTCTTCTCCTACATCGTGGCGTGGATGCCGTTCGCCTCCGACTACTCCCGCTACCTGCCCAACACCGCCGCCAACCGCCGCGGCGCCGGCTGGTTCACCATGCTGGGCAACTTCATCACGCTCTCCTGGATGGGCATCCTCGGCGCGCTGCTCGGCTCCACCGCCACCTCCTCCGACACCATCGCGGCGCTGGACGAACTGATGGGCCCGTGGGCGATCATCGGACTGGGCATCGTTGCCCTGTCCTCCTTCACGCAGAACTTCCTCAACGTCTACGGCGGTGCCATCTCCATCCAGACCATGGGCGTGCCCGTCAGCCGGCACATCGCCGTCGTCTTCATCTGCATCGCTTCCTATCTGGTGGCGCTCTGGGGCCAGCACGGGTTCTACGACGGCTTCACCGCCTTCCTGAACCTGACCGCCTACTGCATTGCGCCCTATGTGGCGGTGCTGATCTGCGACTACCTGCTCGGCGGGCGCCGCAGCCAGCAGGGCATCCAGGAGCTCTACGACAAGTCGCGGAAATTCGAATGGGGATTCATCGCCTGGGCGGCCGGCGTGCTGGGCTCCTCGCCGTTCTGGATTTCCGCCATCTACACTGGCCCTGTTGCAGCAGCTTTCCCGCAGATCGGCGACCTGTCGTTCTATGTGGGCGCCGTGATCGCCACCGTTGCTTACCTGGTCACCTACCGGTTGCCGCGGCTGTCCGGGCGGCCGCTGCTCATCGCTGACAAGGAGGGCTAGGACATGCCGGACGGGAACCGGACCAACCGCGCTGCGGGGCAGCAGCACCTGGTGGTGGTCGACATGCAGCGGGCGTTCCGCCAGCAGGGCGACTGGCACGTTCCGCGCTACGACGAGGCCGCCGCGGTCATCGCCGGGCTGGTGGCCAGCGGCCTGGAGCCGATCGTCACGCGGTTCGTGCCGGATCCGGCCGAGTCCGGTTCCTGGTCCGCCTACTACGACCGCTGGCAGAGCATGCGGCTGGCCCCGTCGGATCCAGTCTGGGAGGTGGAGCTGCCCGGCGTGGAAGTCGGCGCAACGCTGGACCTGCCGACCTTCACCAAGTGGGGCGAGGGGCTGGCCGGCCGGATCCCGGCGGGCGACGAAATCATCCTCACCGGCGTCGCCACGGACTGCTGCATTCTAGCCACAGCGCTGGGGGCAGTGGATGCCGGACGCTACGTCACAGTGGTCGCCGATGCCTGTGCCGGCCAAAGCGACCAGGCGCACGAGTCAACCCTGGCCTTGCTGGAACTGCTCTCGCCGATGGTCACCGTGACCGACAGTGCTGAACTGGTAACCCGCCCCCAAACCGCGGCGGTCTGACAGCACAGCGCTCCTGACGCCCGACGGCGGCACCCACGTGCCGCCGTCGGGCGTTTTTCCCTTACCTCTTGACCGCCCGCAGGTGCAGAGCCATAGCTACAACCAAGTGGCTATAGATAAAGTAAGGCACTCTCCGCCAAGGTGCTCCACCTCCGTTATCGGCTCGCCGCGACCTCAGCCGACGCACGCCCGGCGGGCGAGTTATCTTCCTGAATCAATTTGGCTGCATGCCATGCCAGGGCCTGCGTCGGCGCGTTGTTGTTGCCGGAGGGCATGTGCGGAAACACGGAGGCATCGATGATGCGAAGTCCTTCGGTTCCCCGCACGCGCAGCCGCGAGTCGACGACGTCGTCGTCATTGGGCCCCATCGCGGCTGTACCCAGGGTGTGGTACCCGCTGCCACCACGGTTGTGGGCGTTTTCGATGAACTGTTCGTCGGTGGAGACGGAGGGGCCCGGCCGGTTCTCCTCCCGCATATAGCGCGTGATTTCACCCTGGCTCATGAGCTCACGCACTCTGTGGCCGGCGAGCGCGACGAGCCGGCGGTCATGCTCGGTAGCCAGGAAATTGGGCACCACTTTCGGTTTGTTCGATGGCAACGCGCCGGTGATGTGGATCGAGCCATGGCTGGTGGGCCGAAGCGGGTAGGTCAGCAGCATCATTCCGGGGGCTTGCTCGACGGAGACCTTGGCGCTGGTGAGCGACGCGGCCGCGATCGAGATTGGCGTGAAGAACCCCTGGGTGTCGGGCCGGTCGGAGTTCGGATCGGCCTTGAAGAAAAACAGGACGTTGTATCCGCCGAACGACATTACGCCGTCGCGTTCCTGCAGGTACTTGACCCCGGTAAGTCCCTGCTTCAGCGCCGAAGCCAACTGCTTGTTGTAGCCGTCAGCGCCTTGGGCTGAGTACTGAAAGCTGCTTCCGCGGTGTTCAAGCAGGCGGTTGCCGACATTGGGGCTGTCCACGCGCAGTGTTACGCCTGCGGCATGGAGGACAGCGGGGTCGCCGATTCCGGAACGCTCGAGCAGCAGCGGTGTGTCCAGTGCACCGCCGGCCAACAAGACCTCCTTTGTGGCGTGGAAATCCTCGACCCGACCCTTGTGCTGCGCGCGCACACCAATGGCACGGGTGTCGTCGAACAGGATGGTGCCCACCTCGGCCCGGTCAATAACGGTGAGGTTGGGACGCTTCATCGCCGGCCGGAGGAAAGCGCGGGCGGCACTGACGCGCAGTCCGTTCTTCACGTTTGAGGGGACGTAGCCTACGCGTTCGTCGTCTGACCCGTTGAGGTCGGCTTGATACGCCATGCCGAGATCGCCGGCAGAGGAAATGAAGGCGTCGCTAATGGTTTCCCGCGGGCCGGCAACGGAAACTCCCACCGGGCCCCCGGTTCCCCGGACCTCGCTGGCCCCGAGCTGGTGGTCCTCGATGCTGCGATACGCAGAACGGAATGTATCCCAGTTCCATCCTGGGTTTCCGGCTGCCTCCATGGAGTCGTAGTCCGGAGCCCAGCCTCGGTTCCACACCATGCCGTTCACCGTGGTCGAGCCACCAATTACCCGGCCCCGGGTCCAAGGCTCCGTGCCACCGTCAGAACCGAAAGGCTCGGTCTGGAAGTTTTTAACGTACTTGGGATCCGACATCGTGAAATAGAAGCCCTTGGGAACAAGATTGACGGGATGCCAGTCAGATCCGCCTGCTTCCAGGACCAAGACGTTGTTGTTCGGGTCCTCGGTGAGCCGGTTGGCCATGACGGACCCCGCCGCTCCGCTACCGACGATAATGTAGTCGAACGTCATAACGTTCCCCTTTGTTGGTTTCCGGTCTTCATTGACCGCCATAAACATTAAGTGACTGAGTGCACTAATTAGAACACTGGAGCTGATTTAGCACAATGGCCAAGGCTTCAACAGGTGCGGATCCACGCGGTCGCGGCCGTCCGGCGACGGTATCTCCGGACGCCGTCGCCGCCGTCGGTCTGGAAATGTTCATGCGTGATGGATTCGAAGCGACCACCATGACAGAGATCGCACTCGCTGCGGGGATCGCTCGCAAGACGCTTTTCACCTATTTCCCCACCAAGGCGGACATAGTCTGGAACCGTTTCCAGGACCAGTTGGCCGACGTGAGGCAAGCCCTTGAAAACACGTCGAACGACGTCGAAACGGTAGACGCCATCGTCGCGGCCGTCATGCGTGGCCTGCACATGGCACCCCAAGAAGTGCCGATCGTGCGTGCGGAAGTCACCTTGATTCGCGATACCGAGGTCCTGCAGTCGTACTCCTATATGCAAGGCGCACCATGGCGGGAGGCATTGGCTCGTTTCATCGCCGAGCGTGAGGGCTTGGAGTACGACGGCGTGCTGCCTCAGGTGCTGGCGCATGGATTTTGGCAGGCAATGTTTGTGGCGCACCGACAATGGCTCGACTCGGACGACCCCGCCCCCGCGGCGCATATCGAGTCCGCGCTCGTTGAATTCGCGGACGCAGTGCGAGGAGCCTTCCCGCCCCGGACATAGTGGCCCGACGCAGGTTCCTAGGCAACCTCGCCGACCTTCCGACGCCTTGCCCTCCGCGGGAGTGCGCTATCGGCGTATGTGCAGGGATTGGGTTCCGCTCGGACAATCTTTCTCGGACCCTTGACCGCCCTCCCCAGCGGGACTAACCTACAACCAAATGGTTGTAGATCAAGTTACTGACACCGAGTTGGACCGCCTGTTCCAGGCGCTCGCCGATGCCACCCGCCGCGACATCGTGGCGAAGGTGCTCACCGGAGAGTTCTCGGTGTCGGGGCTGGCAGCGGGCTACGCCATGAGTTTCGCCGCGGTACAGAAACACGTCGCGGTATTGGAGCGGGCTTCCCTGGTGGTTAAGGAGAAGCGCGGTAGGGAGCAGATGGTGCGGCCTCATCTTGAGGGAGTGCGGAGAGCGCGTCGACTGCTCGATCAATACGAGATGCTCTGGCAGCACCGGGTTGAACGGATCCAGGACATTCTCGACGATGAATAGAGAAGGGCACCATCATGCCGGTTATTGATGTCATCAAGGACGACGACGCGTTGAAGTTCACCATCGTGGCCGAGTTCGACGCCCCCGTGGAGCGGGTGTGGCAGATCTGGGAAGATCCGCGCCAGCTCGAACGCTGGTGGGGTCCGCCCACCTGGCCCGTCACCTTCGAGAAGCACGAGTTCACGCCCGGCGGCAAGGCCAGCTACTACATGACCGGGCCGGACGGCGAGAGGGCAGGCGGCTGGTGGAAGTTCACCGCCATCGACGCGCCGAACAGGCTCTCCTTCGAGGACGGATTTGCCGACGACGACGGCGAGCCCGTGGCGGACATGGGCACCACGTATGCCACGGTCACGCTGGAATCGATCGGCGGACGCACCCGAATGACCACCGAGTCGCGGTTTGAATCCGCCGACCAGTTGCAGAAGATGCTGGAGATGGGCATGGTCGAAGGCATGCAGGGAGCCATGGGCCAGATCGACGCCATCCTCGCGGAAACCGCAACGGTCTGAGCCTGGTAACGGAACACCCGCCCGGAAGGAACTGCGCCCGTGCCCACATTCTCTGATAGCCAGCCCGTGATCGTCGCCTTGCCCACCCAGGACCGCCGCAAGTCGCACGACTTCTACACGGCCCTGGGACTCAAGGCCACCGGCGAGCCCGGCGACGACGGCTTGCCCGAGCCGCTCCAGTTCGACGTGAACGAGGGCCTGCGGCTCATGTTCGTCCCACCCGGAGGCTTCGGCTGGGTCACCAACAACCGGCCCACCGCCACCGGCGAGGCGACCGAATGCCTGCTGGGCCTGCCGGTCGGATCGCCGCAGGACGTGGACAACCTGATCGGCACGGCCAGGCAAGCGGGCGGCAAGATTGTCATGGAGCCGGCCCAGCAGCCGTGGGGCTATTCGGCGGTCTTCGCCGACCCGGACGACCACCTTTGGCAGGTCACCGCGGGGTAGTTCGCACCGCTGGGCCGTGTGGGACACAACGTGGGCCCGCAACACTGAGGGGGAATGACGACGGCGGTGCCCACCGCCGTCGTCGTCCCCCGTTTGAGGTGGGCAACGGTGCGCGGGGGACTACCATTCAGACATGGACGACCGGATCACCCTGCGTTTCCTCGCCTCGCCGACCGATGTCTCGGAGGACGGGACCACGGTGCAGGCCGGCCGGGTGCTGGAGTGGATCGACAAGGCCGGCTACGCCTGCGCCACCGGGTACAGCGGGAGCTACTGCGTCACCGCGTACGTGGGCAACGTGCACTTCACCCGCCCGATCCGCAACGGCGACCTGATCGAGATTGACGCGCGGATTGTGCATACCGGCCGGTCCAGCATGCAGGTGGTGGTCACGGTCGACGCGGCGGACGTCCGCGAACGCGACTTCCGCCCCGCCATGGACTGCATCCTGGTGTTCGTGGCGATGGGCGAGGACCGGCGTCCGAAGCCTATTCCGCAGTGGTCGCCGTCGGACGATGAATCGGCCCGGCTGGCCGAAGGTGCCGCCGGCCGGATTGCCGCGCGGGCGGAGATCCGGGACGCCATGCGCGCTCAGGCCTACACCGATGCGGGCACCACGGCGAAGGAGCACTTCCGGTTCCTGGCCGCACCGTCGGACGTGAACTGGGGCGGGAACGCACACGGCGGCATCGTGATGCGCTGGATCGACGAAGTGGCCCGGGCCTGCGCCATGTCCTGGTGCGGCCGCGACGCGGTGGCTGTCTACTCAGGCGGCATCCACTTCCTGAACCCCGTGCACATCGGCGACCTGGTGGAGGCGGAGGCCCGGCTCATCCACACCGGCCCGCACAGCATGCACATCGCCGTACACGTCCGCGCCCGCGACCCGCGCGGCGGCGAGTGGCGGCCCACCACCCAGTGCATGACCATCTTTGTCACCCGCAACGACGCCGGCCACGCCGCCGAAGTTCCCCAGTTGATGCTGCGCACCGACGAGGACCGTCGGCTGGATGCCCATGCCCTCGACTTGATGCGGCGCCGGGCCGAACTGCCGCCGCTGCAGTTCGCCGTCGAGCGGACGTACTGACCAGGCCGCCGCACCACTGCCCTCGCAGCAACGGCGGTGTCCGGCCCGCGTGCCCTCCGCCGGCTACGGGCTCCAGCGCACCGGGCCGTCCGTGCAGAACACCGTCCCCACGGCGTCGCCGCCCAGGCAGGCCGCGTCGACCAGGTCGCGGTTCCCGACAGGTTCGGACAGCTCCACGTTCACCGGCACGGTGTTGTTTCCTTGGCAGTCGTAGGTATCGCCGGTCAGCGGCTCGACGTCTGTCCGGATGACAATCCGGTCCCTCTCGAACTGAACGTCTGGCTCCAGCACGGTTCCGGTTTCCCCGCCGGCACATTCCAGCCTTGTCACGCCCAGCCGGAGCGATATTGAGGCCGGCCCTACCTCCGCCGCGTCGAGCAGTTCCCACACGCCGGTGGACCCTTCCGACGCGCCGGCGGACCTTTCCGACGCGGCCGGGGCGCCGCAACCGCTGAGAACGACGACGGCGGCGCAACCGATTGCCGCTGCCACCCACCGCGCTACCGGGGGCGGGGCCGCAACCTGGCGTGGTGTCTGCACCCGGACCTCCTTGTGGCTGCCCTGCGATGCGTTCGTGGCAGCTGGCCCGCTTGCCGGGCCACGCCCGCATCCTTCTCCGCCCACTATCCCCTGACCGAGGGTGGGTAGGCTACAGCCATGGCCATCATTTACGACGCTGTGCTCAATCCCTCCAAGCAGGATCTCCTGAAGACGTGGCTGCCGAACCAGCCCTGGTTCCAGGAACTCGGAGCCGACGCTGCCGGGCTGGAGCACCTCGGCGCCTTCCGCTTCGACGACCCGGCCGGTGAGGTCGGAATGGAAACCCATCTGCTCCGCACCGCCGAGGGCGCCATCGTGCACGTCCCGCTGACCTACCGTGGCGCCCCGCTGTCCGGAGCCGAGGAATTCCTCGCCGGGACCATGGAACACTCGGTCCTCGGCGACCGCTGGATCTACGACGCCTGCGCCGACCCGGTCTACGCCACCGCGCTCGCCGCCGTCATGGTGCAGGGCGGCGCCGGTGCCGAACAGTTCCTGGACGTGGACGGAAAACTCGAACCCCTGTCCGGGGCCATTCCGGTCCGCGGCAGCGGCGGTCCCGGCGGCACCATCCCGGAGATTACGACGGCGGCGCCCACCACCTCCGGCACCCTCACCACCATCGACGCCGGCCCGCTGACCCTCACGGTCCACCGCGCCCCGGACGCCGGCGAGCAGCCCGGCACCGGCCTGCAGTTGACCTGCACCCTGCCCGGCCAGCCCCCGCTCATCCTCGCCTCCGCCTAGGAGGCAGCCCTATTCGACCATGGCTCCGGGGAGCCATGGTCGAACTGAAGGATGAACGCTGCGGCCACGTCTGCTGCCGGCACCGGGCCGAGCCGATGCCCTACGCGAGGGTCGGAACCATAGCCGAGCCTTCGCCGTCGTGCGCAACCGCCACGAAGCCCAGAGTGCCCGCCGCCACACCCAAGCACCCTTCTCGATTTGACCCGCGGAGCCGCGGAAGATAAGTTTTCGTGGCGTAGGTCACCAGCCGGCCCCTTCCGGGGCGCGCAGGGAAGGCCTGAAATCGCCATGGCCGGACGCCGAAGAAGCCCGTTCCGGCCGGTCCAACCGGAAACTTCCGCAGCTGCGAAGTCCCACCCTAAGGAACGCATGAGCACCACCAGTACAGAACCCCATCTGCGGCGGGCTCTGTCCAGCCGCCATATCCAGCTGATTGCCATCGGCGGGGCCATCGGCACCGGCCTCTTCATGGGCTCGGGCAAGACCATCTCGGTAGCCGGCCCGTCGGTCATCTTCGTCTACATGATCATCGGCTTCATGCTGTTCTTCGTCATGCGGGCCATGGGCGAGCTGCTGCTGAGCAACACCGAATACAAGAACTTCAGCGACTTCGCCGGCGATATCCTCGGCCCGTGGGCGGCGTTCTTCACCGGCTGGACCTACTGGTTCTGCTGGGTGGTCACCGGCATTGCGGACGTCGTGGCGATCGCGCACTACGTGGCCTTCTGGTGGCCGGACCTGCCGCTGTGGGTGCCAGCCCTGGCCTGCATCCTGCTGCTGCTGGCGCTGAACCTGCCCACTGTGCGGGCCTTCGGCGAGACCGAATTCTGGTTCGCGCTGATCAAGATTGTGGCCATCGTGGCGCTGATCGTGGTGGGCCTGGTCATGATCATCACCGGTTTCGAGCACGACGGCGCCCGCGCCTCCTTCTCCAACCTGTGGGAGCACGGCGGCATGTTCCCCACCGGCTTCATGGGCTTCGTGGCCGGCTTCCAGATCGCCGTCTTCGCTTTCGTCGGCATCGAACTGGTGGGCACCACCGCCGCCGAGACGAAGGACCCGGAGAAGAACCTGCCCCGCGCGGTCAACTCCATCCCCATCCGCATCCTGATCTTCTACGTAGGCGCGCTGATCGTGCTGATGGCCGTGGAACCGTGGACGGCGTTCAGCGCCGACGCCTCGCCGTTCGTGGGCATGTTCGCGCTGGCCGGGCTGGTGGGTGCGGCCGGCGTGGTGAACTTCGTGGTGCTGACCTCGGCAACCTCGTCGG
The DNA here is from genome assembly GCF_040684925.1 of Arthrobacter sp. NPDC089319. Classification (NCBI taxonomy): domain Bacteria; kingdom Bacillati; phylum Actinomycetota; class Actinomycetes; order Micrococcales; family Micrococcaceae; genus Arthrobacter; species Arthrobacter sp. NPDC089319. The sequence continues at coordinate 117,063 of NZ_JBFBGZ010000002.1, forward strand.
CGAACTCCGGGATCTACTCCACCTCGCGGATGATCTACGGACTGTCCCAGGAGGGCGATGCGCCGAAGCGGTTCGGCAAGCTGTCCGGCCGCGGCGTGCCGCGCAACGCCCTGCTGTTCTCCTGCATGTTCCTGCTGGCCGGCGTGGTGCTCCTCTACGCCGAGGGCAGCGTGTCCGAGGCATTCACCCTGGTCACCACCATCTCGGCGCTGTGCTTCATGTTCGTCTGGACCATCATCCTGCTCAGCTACGTGGTGTACCGCCGCCGCCGCCCGCAGCTGCACGCGGCCAGCAAGTTCAAGATGCCCGGCGGAACGTTCATGCCCTACGTGGTGATGGCCTTCTTCGCCTTCATCCTCTGGGCGCTGACCACCCAGTCGGACACGCTCACGGCCCTGCTGTTCACCCCGCTCTGGTTCGTCGGGCTCGGCATCGGCTACCTGGTGCTGCGCCGCAACCCGGAGCACGCCCGGATCCGCGCCGCCCACGACGCCAAGGTGGCCGAGGAGAAGGCCGACCGCGACGGCCGCGAACGGGAAACCGTCTCCGCACCGTAGCGCCCGGTTTCCCGCGGCCCAGCCGCCGTCGTCGTTTCAACGGAACAACGACGGCGGTGCCCGCCGAACGCTGTGAAGCCGCCTTGCCCGCCACGTGGGCAAGGCGGCTTTGGCGTACCTTCCCAGCCGCGGGAAGACCGGCAAGAATGTTGGCGGCAAGCACCCGCAGACCTTCTGTCCGAAAGGCACACCATGGCACTGGACCTGAACCCCTACCTGCAGTTCAGCGGCAACGCCGCCGAAGCCATCGAGTTCTACCACTCCGTGTTCGGCGGTGAGCTGAACAAGATGACCTACGCAGAGGGAATGGGAGACGACCACCCGGAGACCGGTGCCAACATCATGCACTCCTCGGTGTCCGTGGAGCGGGGGTTTCTCCTGATGGCCTCGGACGTTCCGGCCGACGTGCCCGCCTCGCCCAACGGCTACATCTGCATCAGTTCCAGCGGACAGGATGCGGGCGACGACGCCAAGCTGCGCCAGTATTGGGACGGCCTCAGCGACGGCGCCACCATCAACCAGCCGCTGGAGCAGGCGCCGTGGGGCGACTACTTCGGGCAGCTCACCGACCGGTTCGGTGTGAATTGGATGGTCAACATCACCGGCCAGGGCAGCGCGGGCAGTAGGACCGAGTGAGCATCACCGACTTCGAGCGCTATCCACTCACCTTCGGACCCAGCCCGGTGCACCACCTGCCGCGGCTCAGCCAGCACCTGGGCGGCGCGCAGCTCTGGGCCAAGCGGGAGGACGTGAACTCCGGCCTGGCTTTCGGCGGCAACAAGACCCGAAAGCTCGAGTACATCGTCCCGGACATCCTCGGCGAAGGCGCCGACACGATCGTCTCGATCGGCGGCTTCCAGTCCAACCACACCCGGCAGGTCGCGGCGGTGGCCGCCAAGCTGGGACTGAAGGCGCTGCTGGTGCAGGAGAGCTGGGTGGACTGGCCGGACCCGCTCAATGACCGGGTCGGCAACATCCTGCTCTCCCGGCTGATGGGTGCGGACGTGCGGCTGGATCCGGCCGGTTTCGACATCGGGGTCCGCGACTCCTGGCAGAACGCCATCGCGGAGGTGGAGTCGGCCGGCGGCAAGCCCTACCCCATCCCGGCCGGCGCCTCGGAGCACAAGTTCGGCGGACTGGGCTTCGCCAACTGGGCCTACGAGGTGCAGCAGCAGGAGGCCGAGCTCGGCGTCTTCTTCGACACCATTGTGGTCTGCACGGTCACCGGCTCCACCCACGCGGGCATGATCGCCGGCTTCGCCGCACTGGAGGACGCCGGCGGCCGTCCGCGCCGCGTGGTCGGCATCGACGCCTCCGCCACCCTGGCCAAGACCCGCGAGCAGGTTGGTCGGATCGCGCGCAACACCGCCAAGCTCATCGGCCTGGAGCGGGACCTGCGCGAGGACGAGATCACCGTGCTGGAAGGCTGGGCCGGCGACGTCTACGGCATCCCGGTCGACTCCACCCTGGCAGCCATGCGGCTCAGCGCCTCGCTCGAAGCGATGATCACCGACCCGGTTTACGAGGGCAAGTCCATGGCCGGCATGATCGACCTGGTCAGCAGCAAACAGATCCCCGCCGACAGCAACGTGCTCTACGCCCACCTCGGCGGCCAACCCGCCCTCAACGCCTACAGCGGCCTGTTCAGAAGCTAAAAAACAACGACGGCGGCGCTCGCCTGGGCGCCGCCGGCTCCGGATTCACGGGTGGTTTGCGGACCTGCGGAACTCTCGCGTTCGATGGTTACGGCAGCCGCCCGGGTCTGGGCCGGACCGCGGCACCGGCTTCTTCGGGTCTGAGTTGGACCCGGCTGAGCAGGACCGCCGGTCCGCGATGCAGGATTCCGCTCGACAGCGGCTGGCAGCGCAGGCCGCCGCGCCCGCGCATGGCGGCGTGGGCGCCTGGCGCCAGCATCCTGTCCATCCAGACGCAAGGGTGGGCGTGTCGGCCGCCGCGAAACCGCACTTCTTCGCCCTGGGATTCCACCGCGAACTCCTCGCCAACCAGCGGCGCCAACTGGGCTCCCCGCAGCACCACGTTGCGCCGGGCCAGCAGCGGATCAAACTTCGGAAGATCAAGGTCTGCGGCGATGGCCTCGAGCGACTCCACCGCCATGAACGTGACCGCCGCATCCATGTGGGCCGCCTTGCCGAAGAACCGGTCGCCCACAATGCCCTTGCCCGCCACCACTTCAGCCCGGTCTCGATCCTCCGCGGGCACATCGGCGGCGCCATCCTTCGCCCGGCCAAAGTAGGCATGAGCCGGCGACACCAGCAGGTGCAGGATCTCAACCGGGTACCGGTACGTCGTCATGCCTCCAGCTTGCCGTACATCGGTTGGCAGTGTGGCTGGCTTAAACCGGTGTTCGGCTCAGCTCCACGATCCACTCGGGCGTTTGTTGCCCGATCTTCCGGTCCGTCACCACCCGGAGCTTGGCGGCCCCGGCCATGACGCGTTCGTCCTCCGGGGCGCCGGTGACCCGGGTCGAGGGCTGCTTGGCGTCCACACCCTCAAGGGCCGTGACCTTTTGGGCCAGGCTGTCGTTCGAAGCGACCTGAAGGATTCGGGCTTCTTCTTCGCCGGCCAGACTGCTTTCGGCCAAGAGCGTCAGCACGCCCAAACCGATCACTCGCCGGTCCATGCTGGAGGACATCGACGCATCCAGTGCCCATTCGGCCCGCTCCCACCACTGGGTGCGGCGGTTGGCTTCGGCTTGGGTCTGCATGCTGCGCCAGCCAATGAAAGCAGCGATGAGCGCGGCCACAAGGATCGCCAGCGGACCCAGCGAGGCTAGAACATCCCACCCGTCTGGGGCGCCGTTTTGGACCACAACCTCGACTGGCTCGGGAACCGTCTGCGCGACCATGGGACCAATCTAGGGCACGCTCCCGTCTATAGTGCCGTACGTCGTGCCGCAAGCCGGGTTTCCACCGACATCTATGCGAGCGGGGTCGCTGTGGAGGAGGGGATTAGACACCCGCCCGGAAACTGGGATGATCGGGCCATGAGCAACCCACTGATGATCACCTCGGATCTGGCGCGCGCCGCACGCGCCCTCACGCAGGTCTCCGCCAAGGTCATTGCCAGGAACGCCGGCTTGGACAAGGAACAAGTACGCGACTTCGAGAAGGGCAACGCACCGTTGACTCCGGAAGAAAACCAGCAGCTGCGCCGGGCCTTGGGACAGTTCGGCGTCGTCTTCATCGAGGATGACGACCACGGCGGCTACGGCGTCCGCCGCAAATTCAACCCCACAAAGATCAAGCGCCTCGAAACCTGGGAAGGCGAAGGCGGAACCGCCTACGAGGACGATATCTAGGGAATCCCTCCCAATCGCTTACGGCTTCAGGCTGCCGGACCGATCTCGAAGCTCAGAGATGATTGCTTCCTCCAAGGCGTTGATCGCGCCATCCACAGCGGCCACCCGATTCGCCGCGTCGACGACGTCGCTCAGATCCCCTGACTCGCTGTCTATGCGTCGCCACACCTCGGCGGGGTCGATATCGACGAGACGAGCGAGTTGCTCATCGACCACGTGATGCTTATCCCGGACCAGCCTCACCAGGTTGCGGAACAAAAGGGCTTCTTCATCGGCGATCTTGCTGTCCGCATTAATGACGAGCCACGCCACCCACAGCATAAGTTGAGGGTGCTTACTCCGCTCGCTCAGATTCTCGGCAAGTTCGATTACCTGCGCTTCGTTCCGGAAGACGGCTTGGGCATGCCGCCCTGCGACCAGCGTCGTGTAGCGGTTCAGCACCACTGCGAGCGGTACGCCGACTAGCGGGATGCCGATCTTGATCATGTTGCGCTGCAGGAGGAATTTTCCGACGACGGGAAGCCCCCTTGCTGCGGCCAGGACGCCTCTGGAATAGAAGCGCTTGATGAGAGGCCGCATCATGGCAGGAACAACCCTGACTACGCCCTCACGTACGACTTCCCCGCTCTTGATCGTGAAGGCCACCCGGATGAGCTTCCACATGTCTTCGGGGTCGGACAGATCGAGAGGGATCCGGTAGAGGACCGCGACGTCGTAGGCCAGGCGGAGCTGGAGTTGGGTAAGGAACGCGACATCGAGCATGACGGTCGCGATAGCCGCCGGGACAGTCGCCGGCGAGGAACCACCAAGGGTCCCCAGGGTGGTGATGATGGCCGCCGAGTAGGCGCCGGCGGATAGTCCACCTTCGAGCGCGGCGTATCGAGTCGCCATCTTGATCCGCTGATCCACGATGGCGTCCGCGGGTACGCCCTCGTATCGTTCCTGGAAGTACTGCCAGGTGACCTTGTCGGTGTATGAGCTTAGGGCCTGAGCGCAGAGCTTGGTGAACCATCCGCCCGACCTGATGTCGTCCGGGCTCAGTCCTTTGATGAACTCCCGCAGCCTGGCTTGCTCATCCTCGACAACCATCCGGTCGTCATCGACAGAATCGACGAAATCGTCGGCGTCGACAGCGTCGATCGGAGCTTCGGGCATGGCATGTCCTCCCAGATGGGGTCGATGGCGGCCAGCCCGCAGCGCAGGTGTGCGCGACCCGGAGTGACACCCGCAACATCCTATAGACGGTCGCGAACACTTATGGACTAGCTTCTCGGCGTGTCCCCCGGGTAAGTGAAGTCAACCGATCACAGAGCGCCGGATGGCTTTGTAAGTAGATCTGCCCCGGCGTTCATTCACTTTGCTTCCCCAGCGGCCGCCGGCCCGCTCGACCGTCGGGCTGCTTGTGGCAACTTTAGACCGCGACCGCAGCCTTCGAAGGAGACTTTTCCAGCAGGTAGTTCTAGGTGCGTCGCACGCGGTGGTTCAGGACGCGAAAGATGCCGGCGTGTGGGTGTTCGGCGGCGGCATCGATGAGAGCATCCCGCCCGTTATGGTCGACGGCGATGGCGCCGTGCGTGAAGGCACTGATCCGCAGACGACGCACCTCGAAGGCGGCTACTCGGTGCTGGAGCTGCCCTCATATGATGCGGCCCTGGAGCGGGCCGCGAAGTTTGCGGTCGCTTGCCGTTGCGCCCAGGAGGTGCGGGCTTTCGGATACGAACCCTCCAGCTAGGTCATTTGGCCTACTTGACCGGCTCACGGGGCAACAAGTCCGGTAGCTCGCCGACATCTCGCACAGTGTCCTCAATGGCATCGACCGAAGGCAGCGCAGGCTGAGCCATCGTACTTGGGTGCCGGTTGCCCCGGCCACAGAGGCCGGAGCAAGGAAAATAACGGCGGGAGCCCGCCTCGGCGATGTGCAGCCGGCCGTCTCTACTTAGCGTGTTCTCCTGCCAGTAACGCCCGCGCCTGCTCGGCGTACCAGTCAATCGCTTCGGGATTCGCTAGGGAGCCGCGGTTGACGGCGACGGCAGGGTCGTGGCCTGCGAAGAGTTTCTTGACCGGGACTTCGATTTTCTTCAGGGCGTGCGTGACCGGGACCGCCGGGGCCTGAATGATCACGTCGGGCACGTGGCGGGCGCTCGCGCGTTCCTTGATGGTGGCTGCGATGCGGTCGCGCAGGGCATCCGTGAGCTGCGCGCCGTCGTCCAGGACCACGAACAACGGCATATAGTAGTCGCCGCCGGGCCGCTCCAGCCCGATCACCATGGACTCGCGGACCTCGGACACGTGCTGCAGGGCGGCATAGATATCCGCGGAGCCCAGGCGGACTCCGGCGCGGTTCAGCGTGGCGTCCGAGCGGCCATGCACCACGAATGAACCCCGGGAGGTCTCGGTGATCCAGTCGCCGTGCGTCCAGACATCCGTGAACTCCTTGAAGTAGGCATTGCGGTACTTGGCGCCGTCGTCGTCGCCCCAGAAGAACACCGGCATGGAAGGCATTGGCCGAGTGATGACCATGTCCCCGACGGCATCCACCACACGGTTGCCGGACTGGTCCCACGCCTCCACCGCGACGCCCAGCAGCGGTCCCTGGAGCTCGCCCAGGCGGACCGGCTCCAGCGGATTGGAACCGATGAAGCCGGAGCAGATGTCCGTGCCGCCCGAATCCGACCCCAAATGCACGTCCGGCTTGACCGCCCGGTGCACCCACTGCCAAGTGGAATCGGGCAGCGGCGAGCCCGTGGACATGATGGACCGCAGCCGGGACAGGTCCCAGCCCTGGCCCGGCGCCAGTCCCGACTTTTCCACCAGCTGCAGGTAGGCCGCCCCGGTGGCGAACATGGTGGCGCCGGTGTTGGCGATGATCTGGAACTGCCGGTCCTTGCGGCCGAACATCGGCGAGCCGGCGTAGGTGACCACCGCCGCCCCGGCCATCATGTTGTTGACCAGCGTGTTCCACACCATCCAGGATGTGTTGGCCGCGACGTAGTAGAGGTCGCCGGGGCCCAGGTCCTGGTTCAGCGCAGCACCCTTGACCGCCTCCAGTGCCATGCCGCCGTGGCTGTGCACTATGCCCTTCGGCGCCCCGGTGGTGCCGGAGGAGAACAGGACCCACAGCGGATGGTCGAACGGCAACCGCTCGTAGGAAGGTTCGACGTCGTCGCGCAGTTGCGCGGTGAAGTCCAGCCGTGCTTCGCCGGCCCCGGCGGCGCCTCCGGCGACGACGCCCGGATCGGCGTCAGGGTCCAGTTCGCGGACCAGCAGCGTGTGCTGCAGCGTGGAGAGCCCGGCTTCGACCTCCGCCAAATGGCTCCGGCGGTCGAACTCCTTGCCGTTGAACCGGTAGCCGTCCACGCCGATCAGCACCTTGGGCTCCAGTTGGCGCAGACGGTCCAGGGTGGCCTTGGCCGACAGGTCGGGCGAGTTGACCGTCCAGATGGCGCCGACGGAGGCCGCGGCGAGCAGGCCGATGATGGCCTCCGGAAGGTTCGGCAGCACGGCGGCCACCCGGTCGCCCGGACCGACGCCGAGAGCGCGAAGCCGGCTGGCGAACGAGGCGACCTCGGCCTCCAGTTGCCGCCAACTGCGCGCGGCGGTCGAATCGTCCTCCTGCACGGTCAGCAGCGCCGTCGTGTCCGCAACATCCGGGTCCGCGGCGTGGCGGAAGATGTTCTCCGCGAAGTTGAGCCGGGCGTTGGGGTACCAGGCCGCGCCCGGCATCCGGTCTTCTGCCAGCGCCGGCTCGTCAAAGCCCTCGCCGATCAGTCCGAAGTACTCCCTTACCGCATCCCAGAACCCGGACAGGTCCGTCACCGACCACCGATGGACTTCACGGTAATCCGAAAGCGCCACTGCACGATGCTCACGGACCCAGCCCATGAAGTCCCACAGACGCGAGGCGCGGCGCTGTTCCTCGCTCGGTGCCCACATGACGGTGGGCGCATCCGCTGCGGCTGCCTGCTGGGTAGTCTGTGCGTCGGTCATCGTGGTCCTTTCAGAGTGCCGGTGGTGCTGGTGCGTCGGCGGTGATGGCGGCCCGGCGGAAACGGGGGTGTCAGCCGGCCGCCCTAAACCCCCGCGGCAGTGGCTAAACGAACTCGTTACGGAGGGAGCCGATGCCTTCCACGGTGCTGGTGAGGACGTTACCCGGCTGCAGCGCGATGCCATGCGCCTTGCCCACCCCTGCTGGCGTTCCCGTGAAGATGAGGTCGCCCGGGAAGAGGGTGACGACCCGGGACAGCTCGGCGATGATCTGCGGCACCGAGAAGATCATGTTGCGAGTGTTGCCGTCCTGGACCTTCCAGCCACCGGCCGGGCCCTGTCCCTCGATCACGGTCGAGAGCGGCAGTCCTTCATAATCCGGCAGCTCGTCAAGCGTGACGACGGCGGGGCCGAAGGGGGAGAAGTTCGGGAAGGATTTGCCCAGGCTGAACTGGGGCACCGGCGGGCGCAGTTGGATCTCGCGCTCGCTGAAGTCCTGTCCCACGCTCAGCCCCGCCACACCGTCCCAGGCCTCGGTTTCGTCGACCTTGTGCATCTCCTTGCCGACGACGGCGACCAGTTCCACCTCGTAGTCCACGGTCTCGGAGGGCAGTTCGACGACGGCGTGCGGGCCGGCGAGCGAAGACTGGAACTTGGTGAAAACAAACAGGTGCTCTGGGTACGGCAGGCTCGCCTCGTCCGCGTGGTCCTTGTAGTTCAGGCCGATCGCGAAGATCTGGCGCGGGTTGGGGATCGGGGCACCCAGATCCTTATCGTCGAAGGGCAGAGCGGACGAGTAGTCCGCGTCCACGGCCCAGGCTCGGAAGGCGTCCCAGTCCTCGTAGAGGCCCAGGGGAGCGGGGCCGAACTTGCCGTCCGAGGCCTGTTCAATGTCGAGGGCTAGTCCGTCGCGGACCAGGGCGGCCCGGCCGTGGAGATTGGCGATGCGCATGGAAGTGTCCTTTAGCTGAGGGAGGTAGGGCTTAGTCGATGCCGATGGGGAGGGCGCCTTCGCCTGCGGGGACGCCGTCGGCGAGTTCCGGCTGGGCAGCCAGCCGGGCGGGCCACACATCGGGGAAGGACACGTCCGGGTTGGCGTCAGCCGGGGTGTACTCACCGGCGTAGGCCTTCTTCTGGATGGTGTCGAAGTCCAGGCCTGAAGCACGTGCGGCCAGCAACTGCTCGGGGTCAAACTGCGGGCCCACCTGGTCCTCGCTGAATTCCTGCGAGGCCCACATCCACTCCTTGGAGACGGCCCAGTCGTGCCAGGCGTCCACCTGGATCTCCACGCCGTTGCCGTCCGGGTCGATGTAGTACATGGACATGGTCATCCCGTGGTGCAGGTTCACTGCGGGCAGGATGCCCTGGTCGCGCAGCCGGGCGTAGTTGTCCAGCCACTGGTCGAAGGACTCGTACTCGAAGGCAGTGTGGTGCAGGCCGGCGGTGTGGGGCTTGTCCACCGGCGGCTTGGTGCCGGGCAGCCGGAGCAGCGCGATGCGGTGGTTGGCCTCGTCGTTGGTCAGCCACGCGGCATGTTCGGCGTAATAGACCGGCTGCAAGCCGCAGACCAGTCGTACCAGCGAACCATCGCGTCCACGTCCAGGGTCATGAAGGTGGCGTGGTGCAGCTTCGGCACCGAGATGGGGCGCGGCTTGGGGTTGCGGGCGTAATTGGACTTTTCAATGGCCATGGTGGGCCTCACTTTCTGGAGTTGCGGCGACCGGTTGCTTCAGCCGCACGGGTGAGAAGGAAGGATTACGGGTTGTGTGAGAGTTTGGAACTAGCCGAGCCGTTCGACCACCATCGCCATGCCTTGCCCGCCGCCGATGCACATGGTGGCGAGCCCGAGTTGCTGGTCCCGGGCCTGCAGGCCGTTCAGCAGCGTGGTGAGCAGCCGCGCTCCGGTCGCCCCGTAGGGGTGCCCCAGCGCGATCGACCCGCCGAAGGGGTTCAGTTGGCTTTCGACGTCGATGCCCAGCTTGCGTGCGGACGGCAGCACCTGCGCGGCGAAGGCCTCGTTCAGCTCGACGATGTCGATGGCGCCGATCTCCAGCCGTGCCCGGGCCAATGCCTGCCGGCTTGCCTCCACCGGTCCCAAACCCATGATTTCCGGCGACAGTCCGCTCAGACCGGTGGAGACGATGCGTGCCAGCGCTGTCAGTCCATGCTTCCGGGCCACGGCTCCCGAGACGACCACGACGCCGGCGGCGCCGTCGTTCAACGGGCAGGCGTTGCCCGCGGTCACGGTTCCGTTGGGAGAGAAGATCGGCTGTAGTTCCGCCAGCCTTTCCGCGGTGGTGCCGGGGCGCGGGCAGTCGTCGGTGCTGCGGGTGGAACCGTCTTCGGCGGTGACCGGAATGATCTCCCGGGCAAAGAAGCCTGCATCCACCGCTGCCACCGCCAACTGCTGCGAGCGGGCGGCGTACTCGTCCTGGTCGACGCGGGTGGTTCCGGTCAGCTGCGCGACGTTCTCCGCGGTGTGCCCCATGGCGATGTACGAATCGGGGAGCAAGCCATCATCACGTGGATCGCTCCATCCCGTGCTCTCGGCCATTCGCCGCACCGTCCGCGCCGCCGCCTCCTCGAAGCGGGGGTTGGCTGCCTCCCGCACCTCCTGGTAGCGCGAGACAGACTCCACGCCGCCGACCAGGTACGCGCCGCCCTCACCGGCCCGGATTGCGTGCAGGGCCATGCGAGCACCTTGCAGCGATGAGGCGCAGAACCGGTTGACGGTAGTGCCCGGTAATTCGTCGTGCCCCATGAGGACGGCGACCCGGCGGGCCATGTTCCAGCCATGTTCGTCCTGGGGCATGGCGTTACCCAAAATTAGGTCGCCCAGCTCGTCAACCGGCAGGCCGGGCACCTGGGCCAGCACGCCGGCCAGCGTCTCCGCGGCGAGGTCGTCGGGCCGAATGCCGGTCATGCTGCCCTTGCGGGCGCGGCCGATCGGGGAACGCCCGGCGGCGACGATGACGGCGTCGTCGTTCTTCAGCGTTGTCATGCTGCTCCTGAAGTCTTGGCGGGAACGGTGAGGTGGAGGGCGTCGGGAAGCGAGCGCACCAGGCCGGACAGTTCGTCCTGGTCGGCGGCGCCGCCGTAGATGAAGAAGTCGGGACGGATCAGCTGCGCGATCTGCCCGCGCGCCGCGAGCTCCGGCAGATACCGGTCGTCTTCATCGGTGACGGTCAGGACGCTAGAGGAGCCGCCGGTAGGGGCGGAGCCCTTGGGCAGCACCCTCACTACCAGGGCGGGCAGCCCGTCGGGCAGCAGATTGGCCAGCACCGCGGCCGTATCATCGTCAACCGCGCGTCCGTCGAGGAGCACGGTGAACCGCCCGAAGGTGCTGCGGTCCAGCAGGTCGACCGTTCCGGCGGCGTGTCCGACCCGGCCCTGCACGCTGATCAGCCCGGCCACCGGGGAGAGCGTCGGGTCCGTTTGCGGGAACGCGCCGGGACCCAGCCGCTCCGGCGGGACCGGTGGCAACACGTCCTGGGGCAGCGGGCCGTTGGCCAGGAAGTGCGCGTCGCGCTCCGCCACGGCCGCCGGATCGGTCTGGCAGATCACGCGGCCCAGCTCGACGGACATGCCCAGCGCGAACTGTACGTGCGCCGCACGCTCCGTTGTGTAGGTGTCCAGCAACGCGTCGCCGGCCACCCCGTTCAGGACCAGATCCAACTTCCAGGCCAGATTCGCCGAGTCGCGGATCCCACTGACCAGGCCTTGTCCGTAGAAGGGCGGCATCTGGTGGGCGGCGTCGCCGGCCAGGAACACCCGGCCGTCTCGCCAGTTCTCCACCCACTTTGCCTGGAACCGGTAGATGGCCCGGCGTTCCAGCGTGGCCGTTTCCGGAGTGACGCCCCACGGCGCCAGCAACTGCCAGGCGAACTCGTCGGTGTCGAACACGGTCAGGTCGTCGCCCGGCATCCGCATGAACTCGAAGCGCCGCCGGCCCGGCCCCGCGCTGACCGTCGTCGTGGGTCGATCCGGATCGCAGACCTGCAGGTTGTCCGGTTCCCAGACCCGTCCGTCGGTGGGCAGCAGGTCCACGATCAACCAGTCGTAAAAGAAGCCCAAATCCTTGACCGCCGTGTTCATGTACTGGCGGACAAAACTGTTGGAGCCGTCGGCGCCCACAGCGTACTTTGCCCGCAGCGTCCGCTGCTTCAGCGTGCGGCCGGTGACACGCAGTTCCACTAAGCCGTCCTGCTGGTCGAACCCGACCACCTCGGTGCCGCGGTAGACCTTCAGGTCCGGGAAGTCCGCGCCGCGGGTCCGCAGCCGTTCCTCCAACGCGGGCTGGTTAAACATGGAGGACTCCGGCCAGCCCTGGTTGCCGGCAGCGGAGTAGTCGAATCGGAGCATGGTTTGTCGGTCGGCTGTTTGCCATTCGTAAGAGGCGGTGGGCGATGCGAACTCGGCCATGAAATCGGCCAGGCCCAGACCGTCGAGCAGGCGGGAGACGTCCGGGTCGTAGTGTACGGCCCGCGGCAACGGGTACGGGTTCGGCTGCTTTTCGACGACGACGACGTTGTGGCCGCGTTGTGCGAGCAGCAGGCCGAGGGTTTGTCCCACCGGTCCGAGACCCACGATGGCGACGTCGTAGACGCGGGGAGCGGCGGTCAGTTGGGTTTCGGCGGCATCCGTCCGAGTTGGACGTTCCGCTGGTCTTCCGGCCATGCCTCAACTTCCTTCGCGCTCATCGGCCCGTGGTAACTGCGGATATCCGCCGCCGAGGGCCTGTGTCCTGGGTCATGCCAGCTTGGCAGGCCATATCCGATAAATCAAGCAATTATCGATAATTCCTCAATTCACGGAGAGGATGTACTGTTTTGGCATGGCAACCCAACCCCGCTCCGCCACCCTGACCGCTCACGTGCATGAACAGCTGCGAGCCGAAATCCTCAGCAATGTGTACGCGCCGGGGAGTCCGTTGCGCCTGGCTGCGCTGTCCAAGCACTACGGAACCAGCATGTCGGTCATCCGGGAGGCGCTGGTCCGGCTTGCCGAGCAGCACCTGGTGGTGCTGCTGCCGAACCAGGGGTTCCGGGTTGCTGAGATCTCGCGCGAAGACCTGATCGACCTCACCGAACTGCGCATCATGCTTGAAGGGCTCGCCCTGCGGCGATCCATCGAGCGTGGCGATATGGAGTGGGAAGCGAAGGTCGTCTCCACGCATCACATCCTGGAGCGGGCCGAGCTGCACCGGGAGGGCGAGCCGGGCACAACGGCTGAGTGGAGTGCCGCGCATGCCGCCTTCCATGACGCCCTGGGGGTCGCCTGTGGCAGCCCGCGCTTGATCAGCATGGTCCGCGGCCTCCGTGACAGTTCGGAGCTGTACCGCCAGCTCTCCGGAACCGGTGAGGCCGAAGTGAAGCGCGACATCCCGGCGGAGCACCGCGAACTCATGGAACTCGCGAGGGATCGGCGGCCCGACGAGGCCGTCGAGGCATTGGGGCGCCACTTCCAACGCACAACCGACCTTCTCTTGCAGGCTGTCCTGGCGGACGAAGCCGGCCCCGCACCGGCGATGTATTGATGACAATTTAGAAGATTTTCGATAATCCCTTGCATTGCCCATCAAAATGGTCGATGCTGGCTGAACACGGACGCGCAACGAGATGCGCATCACAGTCTTAAGGGGATTTCACATGACAAGCTCGTCTTCCTCGGGAGCTCATGCGGCTTCGGTCATCGCGGCCGACCCGGGCGGCGGACGAGGCGGCCTGGGCACCGCCTTCCAGGGCGTGCTCCTCCTCCTGGGCAGCTGCCTGCCGGTTCTGGGCGCCGTGCTCCTGGCGCCCGTCCTGCCCACCGTCGCGGCACATTTCGCGGACACTCCCGGCGTCGCCATCCTTGTCCCGATGGTCCTGACCGTCCCGGCCCTGCTGGTCGCCCTGGTATCGCCGGTGGCCGGCGCGGTCGCCGACAAGGTTGGGCGGAAGAACCTGCTGCTCTGGGCAATGGTCGCCTACGCCATCTTCGGCGTCGCCCCGTTCTTCATGGATTCGCTGGTCGGCATCGTTGTAACGCGCGCTTTCGTGGGCGTCTGCGAAGCCTTCATCATGACCTGCTGCACCACACTCATTGGTGACTACTTCCACGAGACCCGCCGCAACAAGTACCTCTCCCTGCAGACCGTCTTTACAACGCTCAGCGCTGTAGCATTCCTGGCCATTGGCGGTTTCCTGGGTGCCGGCGGCTGGCGGAACACTTTCTGGATGTACGGGGTGGCCGTAGTCCTCGCCGCCGTCATGGCGTTCGTGCTCTGGGAGCCACTTAAGAGTCCCACCCGCAATCTGCGCCAGGCCGTCCCGTGGCGGCAGATCACCAAGCCGGCCCTGGTCACGCTGTTCGGTGGTATCGCGTTCTACACGCTGGTAGTACACCTCGCTTACGTCCTCACCGAGCTGGGCCTGAACGACGTAGCCCGCATCGGACTGATGGCGGCCCTCGCCTCGCTCGCCACGGCCATCGGCGCCTTCTCCTTCCGGCTCATTCACGGCCTCGGCACGTACCGGCTGCTGCCTCTCGCGTTCGGCCTGACTGCCGTCGGTTTCGTTGTGATCTGGTCCGCGTCCTCCATCCCGGTAGCAATGACTGGCGCCGTTCTGGCCAGTGCGGGCACCGGGCTGCTGCTGCCTTCCCTGATCACTTGGGCACTGGGTCTGTTGTCACAGGAAGTGCGCGGCACCGGCACTGGCATCTGGACCAGTGCCCTGTGGATCGGTCAGTTCATCTCGCCGTTCGTGATCGCGGCCCTCGGGGCTGCCGCCGGCGGCCTCGCCGGGGGCATCGGCCTTCTGGGCTTACTCGCGGCGGTGATGGCCGTGGTCAGCTTCTTCGTCGCCCGACGGCCTTCCCAGGCCGAAAGCTTGGCCCAAGCGGCAGTCTGAGATGGAAGCGGAAGAAATTCGCCAGGCTGAAGACAGAGGATCGAGGCCTTGGTAAACCGCGACCTCCCGGCCCTCGACCTGCTCTGCGACGATCGGTTGGTCTACACACATTCGGTCGGCCGGCGGGATGACAAGACCGCTTTCCTCGCCGCGGTGGAATCGGGTGCTGTCATCTACCCAACCGTGGAGCATGAGTTTGACGATGTGGCGGCCGAGAACGGGATGGCCTGGACCTCCGGGGGCATACGCGCCAGCATCGCTGCCGGAGGCCAGCAGATCGCCGTCGACGCTTTGACCACCTCCGTCTGGGTTCACCGAGGCAACAGTTGGAAGCTCTTGGCCCTGCAGGCCACCGCCCGCGCTTAGCTCAACCTAGCTGCACAATCGGCACGTAAAACTTCCATCCTCAACGACGAGAGACACGGCCCGGCGGCAGCGCCCGGCCCAACCTAGGAGGCAACCATGAAGCACATCGAAGTTCCCGTACTAATTGTCGGAGCAGGCGGCGCCGGGCTGACGGCCTCGATGCTGTTCGCGGATCTCGGCATCGAATCCCTGACCATCAGCAGCACCGCATCCACCTCCGTGCTGCCCAAGGCTCACGTGATCAACCAGCGTTCCATGGAGGTTTACCGGAAGCTCGGCGTCGCCGAAGACATTTACGCCCACGGCACTCCGCCGGAAAATATGGCCGCCACCGGCTGGTACGCCGGCCTCGTCGGCAAGGACCCCATCTACGGCAAAGAGATCGCGCGCCAAGAATCGTGGGGCGCCGGCTACACAGACCCTGACTACATCGCCGCCAGCCCCTGCCGCCAGACCAACCTGCCGCAGATCCGGCTGGAACCTATCCTGCTCAAGCACGCGCTGAAGAAGTCGCCCGAAGGTGTGCTCTTCAATAATGAGTTGATCTCTTTTGAGCAGGACGACGACGGTGTCACCTCCACGGTGCTCAACAAGGAAACCGGCGAAACGTACACCGTCCGCAGCGCTTACCTGCTGGGCTGCGACGGCGGCCGGACGGTCGGCAGTGCTCTCGGGATTGAAATGCAGGGGCAGCGAAACATCCTCTACAGCGTCTCCGTGCACTTCTCAGCAGATCTCAGCCAGCATGTCAGCGACCCCAGCGTGCTGATCCATTGGATGTGGCCCGCGCATACCGGCCTGCTCACCCTGCTGATTCCCATGGGCCCGGAGAAGTGGGGGCCGGACTCGGAAGAGTGGGTCTTCCACGAGAACTACGCCGCGGACGACAAGCGCATCTTCGACGACGAGGCGATGGTTGCAGATATGAAGATGGCACTGGGGCTGCCTGACCTTGAGCCAGAAGTCCACAAGATCACGCGGTGGTCCTTTGAGGCGCTCGTTGCGGAGCGGTTCCAGGAGAACCGGGCGTTCTTGCTGGGCGACGCCGCGCATCGCCATGGCCCTACGGGCGGACTTGGCCTCAACACAGCCATTCAGGACGCCTACAACATCTGTTGGAAGATCGCCGCCGTGCTGCGTGGCCAGGCCGCTCCGGAGCTGCTGGCCACCTACGAACAGGAGCGTCAGCCTGTCGCCGCGACCAACGTCAGGCGTTCCACCGAGAACGCCATGAACCACATGGCCATCGGCCAGGCGCTCGGCGTCTCGCCAATGCAGTCCGAAGAGGAGAACCTCGCCGCTCTAAAGCGAAATTGGAGCGACGACCCAGCGGACGACGAGTTCCGCGCCAAACTTCGGTCCGCCATCGCGGCGCAGTCCATGGAATTCCGCGAACACAATATCGAAGCGGGCTACCGCTATGAGTCGCTGGCGGTTGTTACGGACGGGAGTCCCGGGCCGCAGCCGGTGGAAGAGATCCGCGTCTACGAACCCTCCACCAGGCCGGGCTCGCCCCTGCCGCACGCATGGCTCGAGGACCACCGTGGAAACCGGTTCGCCCTCCAGGACCTCGGCGACGTGGGACAGTATGTGCTGGTCGCCGGGGAAGCGGGTGCCGGATGGGTGGAGGCTGCCCGCTCCGCCGCTGCTGAAGAAGGGATCGACGTCCTCGCGTTCACGGTCGGTCATACCGAGGGCGACTATCTGGATCCCCGATGCGCCTGGACGCGCAACCGCGGCCACGGTCCAGCCGGCGCCGTCCTCATCAGGCCCGACAAGTTCGTCGCCTGGCGCGCGGATGCGGCGGCGGAAGAAGCCCCCGGCCAACTGCGGCAGGTGCTCCGAGCCATCCACCAGAAGCACTAGCTCCGGGAAAGCAGCAACGAAGAACGCCGGGTGCGGCTCCCTACGTGGAGCCGCACCCGGCGTTTTCATTCGCTGTGCTTCCGCAGGGGCCGCCGGTCCGCCCGACCGTCGGGCTGCATGTGGCGAAAGTAGCGTGGACCTGGCGGCCCTGCGGAAAGTCTTCGGTGCCGGCAGTTGACCAGGGGCTGGCTATTGGACCCCGGTCAACCGCCGGACGGATGGTGGCAACTTAGGCTGCAGCAACCACCTTCAGAGGCGACTTCTCCAGCAGGTAGTTCTGGTAGGCGGGGATCGTCAGGAAGGCCGGGAACTCTTCGCCGAGGGCACACTCTTCGAAGATTTCACGGGCGTCGTCGAACCGGTCGCCGTCGAACCGGGGCAGGGCGGCGAACTCTTCCTCGAGCAGCTCGCGGACCCATTCGCGGGTGACGATCTCGCCGTCGTCGGTCAGGGCGTGGGCGTGGATCCACTGCCAGATCTGCGAGCGGGAGATCTCCGCCGTCGCGGCGTCCTCCATCAGGTTGTGGATGGCCACCGCGCCGTTGCCGCGCAGCCAGGACTCGATGTACTGGATGCCGACTTCCAGGTTGGTGCGGATGCCGGTCTCGGTGATGGTCCCTTCGGTGCCGGCGATGTTCAGGAGGGCACCGTCGTCGGGCGTGACATCCTCACGCTGGCGGTCCATCTGGTTGGGCCGGTCACCGAGCACGGAGTCGAACACCTCGCGGCAGACCGGGACCAGGTCCGGGTGCGCCACCCAGGAGCCGTCGAACCCGTCGGAGGCCTCGCGGGTCTTGTCCGCGTGCACCTTCTCCATGGCGATGGCGTTGGCCTCCGGGTCTAGTGATCGGGCGCTGCCAAAAGTGTGTAACAGTGGCCTCGAAGCAGTACGATGGTTGCGGGCAATAACCGGCAGGCTTTGCGCATGAAGCTGCACTCCTGCCGTCAGAAGTTCCGCTTCCCGCCAATACACGAAGTTTGTTGTCCCGGCTTGGAGTACAAGGGACACTCCCGTGGCATTACCCTGAACAGCTCCTAATGATTGAATCGAATTGAGGCTAGGATGACTGCGACGTCGGATCTCCATCCCTCACGTCTTGAAACTGTTTCCGCAGTTGATGCTGCCGGGGCCTATCTTAGGAGGGAAATCCTCCGCGGAGCCTTCGAACCGGGGGAGCGAATCCGCGAATCTCCTCTTGCCGCTTCCCTCGGAATTTCCCGACACACGTTGCGGGCAGCCTTCGCCCGGTTGGAGTCCGTCGGTCTTGTGACTTATCGGGAGAACCGAGGCTGGTCCGTTCCTGTCTTCGATCGTGCCGAATATGAGGACATCCTCCTGCTGCGCCAGAGCTTGGAATCGACTGCTTATCGGATCATTCTCGAGCGCGCCATCGTCCCGGACGCG
This sequence comes from Arthrobacter sp. NPDC089319, assembly GCF_040684925.1. Taxonomy (NCBI): domain Bacteria; kingdom Bacillati; phylum Actinomycetota; class Actinomycetes; order Micrococcales; family Micrococcaceae; genus Arthrobacter; species Arthrobacter sp. NPDC089319. Next base: position 135,453 of record NZ_JBFBGZ010000002.1, read on the forward strand.
CGTGTCGAGGCAGCGCTCCGACGAGTGCAGGGAGTGACGGAAGAAGTGGAATGGTCTGAACGACTTGAAGTTGACGGAGATCTGCATCAGACGTTGGTTGATCTAGCCGGGAGCCGCAGGCTGAGCCAGTCGTTCGCCGACATGCTGATCGAGCTTCGACTATGCCGGCTGCAGTCGGTTGAGTGGCTCGAGCAGCGTGGGCTAGAGCATTGGAAACAGCTTCACGTCGATTTGGTGGAGGCCCTTCGGCGTGGAGACCGCGCCGTGCTGCAAGATGCTGGCTCTCACTTTGCCTCCCACCCGTGGGCCGATGATGCTGAGACGGCCGAGCAAGTATCCACGGACGCCTAGGCCGGATGGTCTAGCCAGAGGCGAAGCGGAAGAGTGTCGCATGGGACAGGATCTGATGAGAGTCATGGCATCAACATACGGGGACCGGGACTTGGTCTGGAGTGTAAAAGACACCTTCATCCGATACATTGGTTCCCTTCCTGACGGCACATTGACGCCGCTGAATGGGGCGGAGCCATTCTCCACCGCTGGGGGCCCGGAGTGGCGCTTCCCGTACGTTGGGCAGAGCGCGGACGATGACGAGCTGACTCTGCGGTACCAAGGTGAGCTGCGGATCAGCGGCCACAACGGAATGCTGCTCGTCATCTTGATGGATCCTTGGCTGACGTTTACTGCCACCGAAACGCAGCTGAGCGTGGTCGAGCTAATGTCTTGGCCTGATACTTCTGTACGAGAGGTCATCGCCACGGGACCTGCTTGCTCCGATGGCTATATGGATGCCGCCGGACAGGGTTTCCCCCTGGGGCTGACGGCGACCGCCGTCGAGCTTTTCAACAATGTCTATGCTGCTGGGACTCCGCTTGGGCCGGCTCGACTTGTGCCACCAGTTGTTTAGCAAGCAAACCGCCGCAATGAGTGGCGTGCAGGAGAATGCTCCATGGGTACGGGCCGGGGAAGCTGGCCGGTCTCTGGGGCCCGTGCCCATGGAGTAGTCGAAGCCAATTGTCCTAAGTTGCGCGAGCGCTCCCGCCAGGGGCCACTACTTAGCGATCTGCTACTTCAAGCTTCCCTTGGCACGTTCTTCCCGTTCTAAGTAACCGTCAAGTCCCAGTACCCGCATCATGTCGAGGTTCGCGGGGAGCGCTTTCGGATTCGTATCAAAGTATTTCTCGGCACTGCCGTGTTCGCGAAGATCGCCATAATAGCCAATCAGCGCAGAGCTTGCCGCCTCGAGCGAGGCCAGGGGGGTAATCACCATTCCGGCGCCCAGAGCGATTACGTCTTCACTCGTGTATCCCGCAGGCGGGTCGAGGGTTACTACCGGATGCCCGATTCGTTCAATGAGGTCGGCATAGATGGCCATACGTTCTTCTGGCCTTCGGTCTGTAATGGGAAATCCATCGAGGTTGCGGACCATCGGCAGCACCAAATCCGCGCCAGCCTCGGCGTACAGGCGGGACCGCTCGATAATTTCGTCCGTGGAGATGTCATCGGCGTCAGTCCGCGCAATGATGAGGAAATCCTCTGAACGTCGGGCTTCGACGGCGGCTCGAACACGACCCACAGCTGCGTCGCGGGGCAGGACTTGGCGGCCTCCGAGGAACGGGCATCGCTTGGGTTCGGCCTGGTCTTCGATCTGCACTGCCGCCACTCCCGCTCGTTCGAAAGCCCGGATCGTGCGGCGTATGCTGTTGGGCCCCCCGAAACCGGTGTCAATGTCGCAAATGACGCTGGCTGAGGTGGCCTCAACCATGCGTGCGGCATGGTCCACCAACTCCGACATTGTAGACATTGCCATGTCTGGCGCGCCCAGCTGCGTCGCCTCGAAGGCAAATCCGGAAAGGTAGACCGCTTCGAACCCAGCACGTTCTGCAAGTACTGCAGACAGCGAATCATGCGCGCCGGGGACCGCTAGGCCTCCGGCCTCAAGCAGCTTTCGAAGTCTTGCCATGGCTTTTCCTCCTTAGCCCCGCTACACAATCCGGTGCGGAGGTCATTAAAAATGGCGCAGGTTGCGCCTGTTTGTTCCACTGTTCCACACCAAGCCAGTTGACGTGTGACTCTAGTCATGTTCTACTGTGTAACAGTTCGACAATACAGCAACGGAGGTCAGGACTCATATGAGCGCCGTCCAGGAAACCCCAATCAGCACGACTTACCCGGTTCCCTACCCTATGCAGTCACGGCAGGACACCATCATCGCGGCGCAGCTGGAGCGCGAGACGCAAAGCCTGCGTGAAGAGTACGGTCCCGTCGTCCCCGCGATCATGCCGTTCGGCGAGGGGCGCGCTTGGATCGCAATCGGGTATGACGAGGCCCAGCAGGTGATGAGCGACGAGCGCTTCGTCGTTTGGAAGCATCGGGGCAACAATTACCCGCGCATGCGTCACAGCGAAGGCCACAAGCCGCCGTTCCGACTTGCCTTCGACAAGATGGACGGTCCGGAACAGATAGCCCGCCGCCGTGTTCTTGCCAGGCACCTCTCGGTCAAGCGGGTCATGGCGCAGCGAGAGCACACCCGCCAGACCATCGAAGGTTTCCTCGATGAGTTCCAGGCCATGGGGCCGGGCGCGGACCTTATGAAGAATTTCGTGGAGCGTGTGCCGTTGGCAGTTATCTCCCGGCTCTTGGGCGTTCCGGAGGAGGAGCAAGGAATCTTCCTCGATGCTGCCTTGGACCTGATGAATGGGCGGGTGACTACAGAGGCGGAAGCGAATCGGCACATCACGGCGGTGAACGACTACTTCGACACTTTGGTAGCCCGCCGACAGGTTGAGCCGGGCGACGACCTGATCAGCGCACTGCTGAACGATGTTGACACGGGCTCCTGGGACGACGAGGAACTCGGTGGTGTCGGTTACGTACTCCTGACGGCGGGACACGATTCCACTGCCTCGACCATGGGCGGCATTCTTTACTGGCTGGCCCACGATCCGGAGCGCTACGCATATCTGCGCGAAAACCGTGACATGCTGCCGCGGGCACTGGAGGAGTTCTTCAGGATCATCCCGGCTGGCACCGGAACACGGGTCCGCATTGCCACCGAGGATGTTGAGATCGGCGGCGTGTTGGTCAAGAAAGACGACGGCATTCACCCCGTAGTCCACCCAGCCAACTTTGATCCGCGGGCGTATTCCGATCCGTATGAAATGGATTTCGCCCGAGACGAGGCAACGCACCTTAGGTTTGGCTTTGGGCCGCATGCCTGCCCGGGCAGTCAGCTGGCACGGATGGAGATCCGAGAGTCCCTCAACGCGATATTTGACCGATTCCCGCGTCTCTGGGCCGTGGACACCGCAGAGGACTGGCGCCAGCACATGTTGATGCGCGGGCCCAAGAGCCTGCGGGTGGCGTGGGACGAGCCGGAAGGGCGCGCAGGCAATGAGTGAAATCAGTGACCGAGTTGTCATCGTCGGTGCTTCAGCCGCCGGCATAGCCACGGCGGAGGCCCTTCGGAGCAATGGATTCGATGGAGAGATTATCCTCATCGGAGAAGAGCCGTACCTGCCCTATGATCGTCCGCCGCTGTCGAAACAGTTGCTTGCCGGCGACCAGGACTTCGATTTTGTCAGGCTCGCGAGCGACGAGCAATGCCGGGATGCACGGTTGGAACTCATGTTGGGCCGCCGTGTCGCGCGCGTAGAGCCAAGCCGCAAAACAGTCGTGCTCGACAACGATCAGGCGGTGGCTTACGACACTCTCATCATCGCCAGCGGCGTCCGGCCGCGTACTCTGCCTGCGACAGCAGATCTGGACTACGTTGTGACCCTTCGCGGTTACGACGACGCCGTCCGCCTGCGTGATCGGCTTGAGACGGGCGCACGTGTGCTCATCGTGGGAGCGGGTTTCATCGGTTTGGAAGTGGCCGCGACTGCCATCAAGAAGGGGTGCGACGTCCATGTGGTTGAACCCGCTCCAGCTGCGCTGTCCGGGCGGTTCCCAGCTGAGCTGGTGGAGCTCATCGAGGACAAGCATCGAGACCATGGGGTGAAATTTCATTTCGGCAATGTCGTGGAAACCTGGCACAGAGCTGATGACGGCGAGGTCTCGTCAGTGACGCTCAGAGATCGAACCGAGCTGGACGTGGACGTCGCCTTGGTCGGTATCGGCACCGTTCCCGCTGTGGACTGGCTGGAGGGAAGCGGTCTGACGCTTGAGAACGGTGTAGTCTGCGACGAACGAGGCTTGGCCGGGGAATCCATCTACGCCGTCGGCGATGTAGCCAACTGGTACCACCCCCGTATTCAGCGGCAATTGCGTGTCGAGCACCGGCTCAGCGCCGGCGAACAGGCCCAAGTCGTGGCCGCCGACGTCACTGGTGCCGAACTGCCCGAACTGGATCTGCCCTTCTTCTGGACGGACCAATACGACGACAAGTGGCAGATGTACGGTTACACGCATCCCGATGCCCAGCTCGAAATCGTGCTGGAGGAACCGCAGTCCAATCGCCTCGTGGCCGTGCTCAAGCGCGACGGCCGCATCGAGAGCGTGATCGGCAAGAACGCTGCGCGACAGCTGATTCCCTATCGGCGGGATCTGAAGACGGCCAACACCTTGGCCCCCCAGTCTTAGTCAAGCCCTGAGAAAGGTACAGGACAAAAACATGCGTATCACAATCGATTCGGAGAAGTGCATTGCTGCCGGGGCCTGCGTCATGGAGGCATTCGAGGTGTTCGACCAACGTGATGAGGACGGCGTAGTGATCCTGCTCGACGCCGAGCCAGACCCTAGCCAGCACACCAACGTGCGGCGGGCGGCAGCTGCCTGCCCGGCCCGGGCGATCGCCATCTCCGGCTAATAACACCCACACACTAAAGGATTCCCATGTCTACAACGGATACTGGCAAGGTCGCGCTCGTCACCGGCGGGGCCAGCGGCATCGGCCTGGCCACCGCTCAGCGGCTGAGCGAGGACGGACACACGGTCGCCATCCTGGACCGTTCGGCCGCGGCACATGACGTTGCCGAAAAATTGAACGACGGCCGACGGGCCAAGGCGTTCGTTGGAGACCTCTCGTCTCCCGAGGACATCAAGCGGCTGACGGATGAAATGACCGAGGCCTATGGCGGGGTCGACATCCTGGTCAACAACGCAGGCATTCATCCAAAGCGGTCGGATGGGAGCCATTTTCCTATCCCGGAAATTTCGCTCGACCAATGGAACCTGGTCATGGCTGTCAACGTGACCGCCCCGTTCTTGCTTTCCCAGTGGGCAATGGCACATATGAAGGAACGCCGCTGGGGGCGCATCATTAACCTGTCCTCGCGGGCCGGACGCGTCTATTCAGACGTCAGCGGAGCCCAGTATTCGGCGAGCAAGGCTGCCATCATCGGTTTCACGCGGAACCTGGCGGGGGAATGCGGACCCTATAACGTAACAGCCAACACTGTTGCGCCTGGCCGCATTAAGACGCCGCTGTCCGACGTTAGCGGCCTCGGATCGAGCCAGAACCTTCACGAAGTTTTCGCCAGTTCAGTGCCGTTGCGGCGCATTGGCCACGCTGACGAACTTGCATCGGTGATGTCGTTCCTGGCCTCCGAGGATTCCAGCTTCGTGACCGGAGCAGTGCTGGACGTCAATGGCGGCATGTTCGGCTGACCTGCGGACGCCCGAGCTAATTGTCAGCGTTTGGCCTTGCTTACACGCCCACAAGCCACGGCTGGTCCCGGGCCGAGGGTGATGGTCGAGCCAATGCGTGTCATTTGAATGGAGGGTGGGCCGGTGGAACCGACCTCGCTGGACAGGCGACTGCCCGTGACAAAACAAGGACGGCGGAGCCAAGCGCCACTGGCTTTCACCTTGCTCGCAGCCATGGGCGCCGCGTCATTGCTGACAACCGGAGTCAGTGCGCTGGGCCCAATGCTGAGCACAGGCCTGGACTTGTCCCGGGCACAATTCGGGGCCTTTGCGGTCGTTCTTTTCACTTCCACTGCCCTTCTCTCGGTTCCATTCGGGCGATGGGTGGATGGGATGAACTACAGAGTGGGCCTGGCGATGAATTTCGGCTTGGCGTTGCTGGCCCTGCTGACTCTGGCGACCGCTGTCTCGTATAGCGGATTCATAGGCAGCGCCGTCCTCGGCGGCGCTGCCTTGGCGTTCAGCAACCCTCTGACCAACAGGATGGTCGGGTTGCTTTCCGATCCGGTTCGTCAAGGTTCCCTGATCGCCACAAAGCAAATCGGACCCCAAGTCTCCCAGATCATTACGGCCACCTTGTACCCGGCCGTCGCGGCCGTCCTGACATGGCGTGCGGGCTTCGGTCTTGGCGCGATCCTCTTGAGCCTGGTTCTTGCTGCCGTCCTCCTCTGGCTGTTGCCCAGGGTCAAGGGCCAGCCTCAACGTCATGAGGCGACGCTGAAGGAAGAAAACACGCGGCGGCTCGCCCACCCCAAGCGCGGCCTGACTGTTTTTACAGTCTTCGCTCTCCTGTCTGGTGTGGTCTACCAAACCGTCTTCTTTACGCTCCCGCTCTTCGCCCACGAACAACTGCACTTCGAGCCGGGACTTGCTGCGCTCACCGGAGGCGTGCTGGGAGCCACGGGCCTCTTAGCCAGATTGGCGTGGGGTGCCTTGGCCGACCGATTGACGAACTACACAACAGCATTGGTGGTCATCGGCGCTCTGACAGTGACGTCCGTCCTGTTGTTTTTGGCGGCGGGAGCCTTTGAAATCAGTTGGGCGCTGTGGACCGGGGCCGCAGTATTCGGTGCGTCCGGTACGGCAGTGACGGTTCTTCTCACAAGCGCGTTGTTGCGATACTATCCACCGGAACGGGCGGGCACTGCCACCGGCCTCGTCTCCATGGGAACTTTTGTCGGGTTTGCCAGCGGCCCATTTCTTTTCGGCGCAATGGCCGATTCGATCGGCTACGCAGACGCATGGACCGCGGTTGCCGTGGTGGCCGCAGTAGCCACTATCCTTCCGTTCGCCGTCGGGCCACAGCGTTCCCGAACGAAAGCACCCACTTTGTCATAGATGCCCCGGGACACCCTGCCCCAAGCCCGAACTATTTTTCGGGGGGCCGCTCGCAGACTTCCAAGATACAAGAGGAGACCTAACTATGAACCAGACCTTTGATCTCGTCGTCGTCGGGTCCGGCATTGCTGGACAGACAGCCGCGACAACAGCCGCGGAAGCGGGGATGAGCGTGGTGATGTTGGAGAAGACAGGCAGCCTGGGGGGCTCTTCGGCGATGAGCGGCGGTTGGTTTGCCTTCTGTGGCACGGAGGAACAGGCCCAAGAACGTGTCGAAGACTCACCGGAACTTTTCCTGCGCGACTTGCTCGAACTCGGGGAACACCGCAATGACCGGAAACTTGTGGAAACGTACATCGAATACCAGGCTGAGGCTTACCGGTGGCTTAAAGCGCACGGTGTGGTTTTCCGGGAAGTCGAAATCAGCTCCGGTCAGTCGGCCCGACGTGGCCACAACACGGACATCAAGGAATTGCTGGTTTCCCTGCACGGAGACTTCACAGCAGCTGGAGGGGAAACACGGACCAATCACCGGGTGGTCCGGTTGGTCCAGGACCAGGCCGGACGGGTCACCGGCGTCGTCGCCCAGACCTCCGAAGGGGAGGTAACGTACTCAGGCCGGGCCGGGGTAATCCTGGCCAGCGGCGGCTTTAGCCGCGGAACTGACATGCTCAAGATCTTCGCACCCGAACAGCTCGCGGCGATCCCCTACGGCGGGAAGGGCAACACCGGAGACGGGCTGCGAATGGCATGGAAGCTCGGCGCCGGAATGGCAGATATGTCCTATGTTTCCGGAACCTTCGGCTCCCACCCTGAGACGGGCGAGGAATTCCACGAGCTGCTCACCGCCTTCTACATGGGCGCGATCATCGTCAACAAGCACGGCCGGCGCTTCGTAGATGAATCCAAGGACTACAAGACACTCGGTCGCGTTGTCCTGGACCAGCCCGACGGGCTCGGCTTCGAAATCTTCGACACGAAGGTTAGGGAACAGTCCCACCGCGGAATCCCCCTGAAAGACATCGACACTCTTGAGGATATCGGCCACGTACACAAAGCGGACACCCTGGAAGAACTGGCTACGAACATCGGCGTTGACCCGGCGGCGTTAAGGGAAACCGTCATCCGATACAACGCGGCTGTTGCGGGACAGGAAACCGATGAACGGGGGCGCACGAGTCTCTGCAATGGGGTCGGTGACCTGTCGCCCATCGACACGGCGCCGTTCTACGCCTACCCCGCCAAGTCCCTGATGACCACTACGTACTGCGGTGTCACTATCACTCCCGATGCCCAAGTCTTGGATGTGGACGGAGAAGCGATCGAGGGGCTTTACGCTATCGGCGAGGTAACCGGCGGGTTCCACGGCGCCGCATATATGACTGGTTCCTCGTTGGGCAAGGGCGTTGTCTTCGGGCACCTGTTGGCGACGAAGCTCTCGTCATCTGAAACAGCAAAGATGCCGGCCTGATTGGTGTTTGAGACAGGCACCGTATCTGATCATTTGAAGGAAAATATGGAGACTTTCGTTTTCGAGGATGCCGTGTCCGTTGTTACCGGAGCGGGCGGCGGTATCGGCCGCGCGATAGCGCTTTCCTTGGCCCGAAGGGGTGGACGCATCGTTGTTGCGGACATTGACCAGGACGCGGCCGAGGCTGTTGCGAGTGAGATCAGGAAGGCCGGTTATGAAGCCATTGCCGTGGCCACTGACGTCACTCAAGCGGAGTCGCTCGAACGGCTCGCCCAAGTGACTCTGAATGCATTCGGGAGAGTAGACCTGCTGTGCAATAACGCCGGCGTCACTATGCGGCCGTTCCGTGCACTGTGGAACGGTGCACCTTCTGACTTCCGCTGGATGATGGACGTGAACTACTTTGGTGTGGTCAACGGGCTGTTGGCGTTCCTCCCGCACATGCTCGATCAACCTGGGAGACGGCACATCGTCAATACCTCCTCAATGTCCACCTTGGATGGTGTCCTGGGGCATTCCATGTATATCGCGTCCAAGAATGCCCTTAACGGGCTGACAGATTCCCTGCGTAACGAGCTCGAGGACCAGACCCAAAACATTGGCGTCACGCTGTTTATGCCCGGAGTCGTTAGTACTCGAATTGCCACGAGCGAGCGATTACGCCCTTCAGTGGAACGCTCGGATTATCGGCGCGTGAGGGAGTACCCCCGCAAGGACAATCTTTTCCGACGAGCGATCGAACCGGAAGCAGTCGGTGAAATGGTTGTCCGGGCCATTGAGTCCGACTCTCCCTACTGCTTAACGCATGAAGCCCCGATTGATCGGATGCGCGAACGCCTCGAGGGAATCGTTCAAGGCCATAGCCCGATTCGGCATCCTGCGCAGCCTATTGACCTGTCCATAGATCCGAGCGATTCGAGAATGATATGAAGACCACCAGTATGAAAAGGACCGCGGCGCTGCGGGCCATCTTCGAGCGTCCCGGCACGACACTTATGCCCTTCGGGGCACTGCCCATCCACGCACAAATGGCTGAACATGCGGGCTTCGAAGCCTTCGAGATATCCGGGGCCACCGCATCCTGGTACGTCGGCGGCAGCCCCGATATCGGGATGATGACAATGACCGAAATGGTCCAACTGGCAGGTTCGGTGGCACGTTGTGTCGATATTCCTGTTTTTTGCGACGCAGACACTGGCTATGGTGGGCCCCTGAACGTTCGTCGAACCACGCAGGAGTTTGTTCGCGCTGGCGTGGCAGGGATCCACATTGAGGATCAGAGCGAGCCAAAAATGGCCGGAGGCCGAAAAGGCATCCGCTTAGCCTCGGATGGCGAAGCTGTCGGTCGTCTGCAGGCGGCCGTCGATGCCAAGAATGAGCTCGATCCGGACTTTGTCATCGTTGCCCGGACCGACGGCTATGACGCTGCGGGGGGAAGCCTCGAAGAGGCAATCCGGCGCGGCAATCTCTATCTGAAGGAGGCCGGAGCAGATGTCGTATTCTACGAGGGGCTGCGGTCCTGGGAAGAAATAGAAATTGCGCTCAAGTCGACCGACGGGCCCGCATACTCGATTCCGGCGCGAACCGTCAGCCGGCACCCGAGCTTGGCGGAAATGTCAGCGATGGGGCAGAAGATCAATATTTTCCGTTTCCTGGTGCCCGGGCTTCAAGAAGCGTGGAAAATGCTTCTGAAGATTCAGCGCGGAGGCGAAATGACCCCCCTGGACGACTATTTGGAGTCTCTCGCGGAGCTGGAGGGCACCAATGAGTATGCCGGTTATGGCGATCTCTTTATCAACCCCACCTACGACGTTGTCCGGCAGATGGAAGAGAAGTACCTCCCTCCGGAACTGCGGCGGAACTACGATGCCCCGACCGGGGGCGACTGATACGGGGAATTCGCCATACCCGCGAAAAAGCGTCCGAAGTGGCATCGCGGCACCGGATTTTGGAAGCCAACAAACCAAAGTAGGAGAGGAACGCATGTCCAATACGGCAGATGTCCTAGTCATCGGGGGAGGCGGATCGGGTATGAGTGCCGCGATCTCCGCGGCAACCAGTGGGTCCACCGTGATTATTTTGGAAAAATGCGAGGAGGTCGGCGGCAGCACTGGCCTGTCCGTAGGATCGTTCACAGCGGCCAACACGGCATATCAGTATCGCGCCGGCGTCAACGACTCGACAGACCTATTCATCGAGGACATGAAGGTCGCGAACGGAACCGATGAAGTACGTGAGAACACGGTGCTCCGCCGAGTGCTGGCGGAAAACGCCGGAGCCACCGTCGAGTGGCTCTCCAGCATCGGCGTTCAGTTCCTCGGGCCCACGCCCGAACCGCCGTATGAAAAACCGCGGATGCACAACGTCCTGCCCAACTCGTCCGCTTACGTGAACGCTTTGTTGCGTGAATGCAGGAAACGAGACGTGCAGGTCGTGACTTCTGCACGGGTGGAAAAGCTGTTGCGGAACTCCGATGGCGAAGTGATCGGTGCGCGTGCCGGCGGCCGCGAGTACTTCGGCCGGCGCGGCGTCGTCCTGGCCACCGGTGATTACTCTGCGGCTGCCGATCTCAAGGCAGCCTTTGTGGGGGAGGCTGCAGCCAAGGTTCAGCCCGTGAACCCGAACAACACCGGTGACGGCTTCCGTCTCGGCAATGACGTCGGCACCGTTATGCTCCAGATGGATCGGCTGTACGAGGGCCTGAGGTTCCCTCCCTCGAAGCTGCCGGATCCGATCAAGATCCTCCCGTCCCACCCGGTCGTTTCCCGCATCGTCCGGACCGTCGTCGAGCGCCTGCCAAAGAACATCTTGGCGTACGTCCTCCGTGGTGCCCTCACCAGCTGGGTGGGGCCCAACAATACGATGTATAGCGCCGGCGCCGTCCTAGTGGACGAGGCAGGAAAGCGGGTGGCCAATGAAGACTCGGACAAGCAATTGGCGCGCGGTGTTGCAGCCGGAGATAACAAGGCCTTCATGATCTTCGACCAGACAGTTGCAGACAAATTCTCGGCCTGGCCGAACCCTGTTTCCACGTTTCCCGGCGTCGCCTACGCCTACATACAGGATTACAAACGGTATCGCCCTGACATCTTCCACAAGGCCGAGACGTTGGACGAACTGGCCGTGAAGGCGGGAATCGGTGTTGTGGGACTGCAGCAGACCCTCAACGATTACCGCGGTTATGTTTCCTCTGGTACCGACCCGGAATTCGGGCGGCAGGAATTCGGCAACGGAATCACCACCGGACCCTACTACGCCCTCGGCCCCCTGCAGGCGTACATCACTTTGGCGGACGGGGGACTTGCCGTCGACAGCCAACTCAGGGCCATCCGGCAGGACGGTGCGGCTATTCCCGGCCTGTGGGCGGCTGGTTCCACTGGCCAAGGCGGCCTCCAGTTGTTGAACCACGGCCTCCATATCGCATGGGCTATGGTCTCCGGCCGTATAGCGGGACGGCACGCAGCCCAAGCTCCTGTCCGAGACAATATGGGCACTGACGGTGAGGACCTGCGCTCGGTGCTTGATACTCCGGTTGAAGATTTGACGGTAGTGGTTTAGCGACCAGGGATTTGGATAGAACGCCTAAAACGTGCTTCGGCAGCGGTAACGTTCGGGTAAATATCGAATAAGGCTACGATGCTTGTTGGTTCACCGCGGGTCTTCGACCGTGCCGACGACCTGATGCGACCGGTTATGGATGGTGAAGTAGGCATGGAGCGCAAAACGTCCGGCGAGTCAGGATTGGCTCGGGCGTTGAGAATTATCGAGGCGTTCACCAGCGAACAAACGACCTTGACGGTCGCAGAGATCGCTCGGAGAGCTGATTTGCCTGTCTCGACAACGTATCGTTTGGTGGGGGAGATGCTCTCCCACGGTGTGCTGACCAAAGCAGAAGACGGATATGTCCTAGGCATGCGGCTCTGGGAATTAGCCACGAGGGGTTCGAAGACGGTTGGACTGAGCCGAGCGGCCAGACCGTATATTGAAGATCTCCAGCATACGTTTGGACAGCATGCCCAGTTGGCTGTCCTTGAGGGCACAGATGTCCTCTATGTGGACCGCCGTTCCGCAGAGCGCGGTGCGGTGGTGAATATCATTGATGTCGCCTCGCGGCTGCCTGCAAGGCTTTCATCATCCGGGATGGTTCTAGCCGCCTACGCGGACTACGTTACTCAGCGCAGGATTCTCAGCTCACCGGTCGAACAGCTCACAGCCAACACTCCCATCGAACCCGAGCGGCTAAAGCTATTGTGGGCCGAAATCCGGAGGCAGGGTTTCTGTCGTGCGGACGGCTGGATGGAAGACGACGTCAGCAGTGTTGCCTCCCCGGTGAGGGATATGTCAGGTGTAGTAGCGGCCGTCAGCCTGTTCTTGCCTAATGATGGGAAAGCTCCACGTGCGGCTATTCCCGCCGTTCAGATGGCTGCTGCAGGCATTTCGCGGGCGCTGGGATGGAGACCTTCCCAGCACCCGCGGTAACAACATTGATGGCACGGAGGGGTCTAGCTAGGCTGCAGTCTCCGCCGCAGGCTTCGCAGACTTTTCCACCGCGGCCGCGCCTCCGTCGACCATCAGGCTGACACCAGTGATACCGGAAGCCAACCCGCTGTTCAAGAAGATCAAGGCCTTGGCAGGCTCCTCCGGCTTGAGGTACCGCTGCAGCGGCGTGGGGTACTTTTCGAAGTAGCCGTCCCCGAGGACTTCACGGAATTCAGCTCCCATCGGTGTCTCCGTGAAGCCCGGCATGACTGCGTTCTGCCGGATACGTCGGACGCCTAAGGCGGGCGCTGCCAGAATGCTCCATGCATTGGCCGCCTCCTTGGAGACGCGGTAAGCCGAGGTCGCTTTGCCTGGAGTGAGAAGTTCTTGGTGGGCTGCGAACCACTCCGTGGCTTCGTTGAATGTTTCGGCGGCGACGAGTTCTGCGTATGCGTCTTTGGCGCGTTCCCAGTTTTCGCCTGCGTTGGAGGCGATCGTGGCGATAGCACCGCCGTCGTTCATCCGCTTGACGACCTCTTGAGTGAGATGGCGAACTCCGGCGAAGTTGATAATGAACGTATCCAGATCGCTCGTTCGGTTGCCCGGCACGCCCACGCAATTGAACAACGCGTCGATGCCGTATCCGATGCTGTCGATCGCCCGGGTCATGGCTTGGGGATCCTTCAGGTCAACTGACTGATGGCTGGCAACCGGTACCGGCGGTTCCTTGAAGTCGAGGACGTGGACTTCGGCACCCAGGCCAGCGAGGATGCTGACGGCGGCGGCTCCCATGCCTGCCCCGCCGCCACCGGTCACAATGACCTTCTTGCCGGCGTATCCGAGAAGTGACGTACTCATGGGTGTTTCCTTTGCTCTTGTCGATGTAAAAGTGGGTCGGTCTGTCTAGCCCTGGGAGATGCCCCAGCTGATGCTCTTGCTCTGGAGGTATTCGTCGATGCCCCAGCGGCCGTATTCACGGCCAAGTCCGCTTGCCTTGTAACCGCCGAACGGCAGCGTGGTGTTCGGGAAGGCGCCACCGCCTCCATTGATGACAACGCCGCCGGTGCGCAGCCGGCGCGCAATGCTGTAGGCCCGCAGCGGGTCCTTGGCATGTACGGCTGCGGAAAGCCCGTACGGGTTGTCGTTGGCCAGTTGCACGGCTTCTTCATCGGTATCGAACGGGATAACAACGTTCACCGGTCCGAAGAACTCCTCACGGGCAATGCGCATCGAATTGTCGACATCAACGAACAAGGTCGGCTCCAAGTAGTAGCCGCGTTCCAGCCCCTGCGGGCGCTTACCGCCAAAGACTACCCGTGCGCCTTCTTCGACACCGGCTTCGATCAGCGCTTCGACTCGTTCCCGTTGGTCCGCCGAAATCAGCGGTCCCATGGTGGACTCCGGGTCCATCGGGTCACCGACCTGTATATTCTCCAGGCGCTGCTTGACCAACTCAACCAGTTCATCGTGGCGGGAGCGGTGCACCAGCGTCCGCATCAGCAGGGAACACCCTTGCCCGGAATGCTTAATCGTGTGGACGGCAACCTCATCGGCTACGGCCTCGAGGTTGGCGTCTTCAGTGATGATGTTCGCGGATTTGCCGCCCAGCTCGAGAACAACCTTCTTGAGGGTGGAAGTCGCCTGGGCATAGATCTGTTTGCCGACTTCGTCGGATCCGGTGAAGCTCACCATGTCGATGTTGGGATTCGTGGTCAATTCGTAGGTCGCCGCACGGCCGCCGGTGATGACGTTCAGCACGCCGGCAGGGAGGCCCGCCTCCTCGCCGATGTCGGCCAGGATCAGCCCTTCGAGAGGAGTGGTGGAGGCTGGCTTGAGTACAACGGTGCATCCCGCTGCCAAGGCAGGAGCAAGCTTGGTGATATTCAGCCAAAGCGGGAAATTGTAGGCGCTGATGAGGGCCGCTACCCCGTAGGCTTCCCGCAACACAAGGCCTTGGCCGATTCCGTTTCCGAAATGGGGCCGGGAGGGCTCCTCCCACTCAACGCGGTCCATGGAATCCGCCGTGTCCCGCAGGTGGGCGATGGCGCCTCCAACTTGCCCGGATTCGGCGAAGGATTTGATGGATCCGCATTCCGCAACATTGATGTCGACCAGCTCGCTCTTGCGCCGCTCCATGATGTCGACCATGCGGTAGAGCACCGCCTGGCGTTCCTTCGGAGTCATCCGAGGCCACGGACCGTTGTCGAAGGCTTGCCGGGCGGCGAGTGCCGCCCTCGCAGCGTCCTCCGCATTGCCCTGGGGCACCCGGAAAATCGCTTCCTCTGTAGCCGGATTCAGGACGTCGATGACTGACCCGTCGCTGCTCTGCACCCGTTCTCCACCAATGTGCATGGGGTATAACGTGAGGGAAGACTTTTCGGTTGCGATGGCGGTCATGAGACTCCTTATCAGGAAGGCTTCGGCGGGCAGTCCGTTGTGCCCGTCGATCGAATAGGGGGCTGGCGGTCTGATTGATCCGACTCGCCTGACCTCCGCAATGCTGTCAGACAGAACACATGGCAGCGTGACCGTTCTCACTGGTTGAGAAAGTTCTGCCAGTGGCAGCCAGCACGGTGTTAGCTACCTGTGTTAGTGATGCACATCTCACCAGGACTGCACGTATTTGAGGCACGGTCGACGACTGACGGCAGCTTGCAGGCTTGGATAACCTCGACTATGTGAGGACTCTCATGACAGACGCTTCAATCAGCACGCCAAAGGTGGGACCTGCGAAGGGCGGCCAAAGCCGCAAAGCTTCGATGGCCTCCTTCTTCGGCGGAGCGCTGGAGTACTATGATTTCGCCCTTTTCGCCGCCGCCGCAGCGATCGTGTTCCCCACTGTGTTCTTCGGCGATGGCGCCGCAGCGACAGTGGGCTCCCTAGCCACGTTCGGCGTGGCATACTTGGCGCGTCCGATTGGAGCCATCGTGACGGGCCACATTGGCGATCGGGTTGGCCGCAAGCAGGCCCTGATGCTGACGCTGATCCTGATGGGAGTGTCCACATTCCTCATCGGCTGCCTACCGACGTTCGAACAGGCCGGCATGCTTGCGCCGATCCTCTTGGTGTTGCTTCGCTTGCTGCAGGGTTTCTCGGCGGGCGGCGAGCTGGCAGGCGGTAGCTCGTTGTCTGTTGAGCACGCTCCCGAGGGGCGTCGTGGATTTTTCAGCAGCTGGACTATTACCGGCATCGGAGCCGGCATGCTGCTGTCGAACCTCGTGATGATCCCGGTCGCAGCACTTCCGGATGAGGCTTTGTATACCTGGGGTTGGAGGATCCCATTCTGGGCGAGCATTGCGGTTTTTGCCATCGGTTACTTTATTCGCCGGCGGCTGGAGGAACCCGAGGTCTTCGAGGAGATAAAGCAGGAGAAGCGGACGGCCGGTGTTCCGCTCTTCGAGGCCTTCCGACTGAATTGGCAGGGCATTATCCGCGTTGCCTTCGCTAACCTCTTTACGGTACTGAACACGGTCACCAACGTCTTTGGCATCGCCTACGCAATCAGTGTCGGGGTCGACAGGACTACGATGGTGCTCGTTGCTGCGTTGGCGCAGGTTCTCGGCCTGATCTTCCGTCCGGTGGGTGGCTTGCTAACCGACCGGTTCGGGCGGAAGCCCATCTTCATCCTGGGCGTCCTCGGCAGCGGCGTCATGATTTTCGCCTACTTCGCCTCGATCCAGGCGGGTAACGTCCCCATGATCTTCATTGTCAACGCCATCATGACAGGCGTGTTCCTCTCCCTCAGTGACGGCGTCTACCCCGCGTTCTTTGCCGAAATGTTTTCCGCAAAGGTCCGCTATACGGGGATGGCCGTGGGGCTGCAGGTCGGTCTCTTGGTAGCGGGATTCGCCCCGAGCATTGGCAGCACCCTGACAAAGGGGGACGCCAATAACTGGCTGCCTATTGCCATCTTCACCTGCGTCTGCTCGGTGCTTGCTGCCATCGCTGCACTGACTGCCAAGGAGACGTTTAGGACTCCGCTCCGAGACGTGGGGATCACACCGCAAATCCGCCGGCAACAGGAGAGCCAAAAAATGCGAGAGTCTGCAAGCGTATAAAAACGCGTTTCTGCAAACCGGACCAGGGGTGGTTTCCTTCAAAGGAGGCCGCCCCTGCGGCTTCCATCCGCCTCCAGGCTTCCGGCAGTTAGAACTAGCCTCATCGTGCATTCGTAAGTCGGACATCTGAGGTGGGTGGATCCGCCGAACTCGTCCTCCTGATGCACAGGGAAGCACGACAGTATCCACTCCACCGGCCGTGCTGCACTACTGATTTCGGAGGTGCGGTCAGGGCATCCAGTTGACGCGACCGTAAGGCCATGACCCTACCCCGAGCAGTTCCACCCTTGGCCTGAGGCTGCTGGAAAAGACCCGTCAGCGTAACACCTTGAAAGAGCCAAGGAATCTCGATTAGAGTGTGATCCGCTACACACTTACACTGTGGCACAGTTCATCAGTGTCACACTCCATAATTGGCGCAAGGCTTTGCGCCCATTCCCGTGGGCGGGAACGAAGGGAATATCAGTGCATCAGAAAAGTAGGCGCAAATTGCTTGCGGCAGCCGTGGCGATCGGGATGACGGCGCTGGCCGGATGCGGCAGCGCCGGGGCACAGGCTGGAGGAAACGCAGACACGTCAATGGAGGAGATGAGTGAGCGCACTCTGACCTACAGCGACCTCAGCCCTTCGACTAGTGATCCGGGCAAGGCTGTTCAGCGGTGGGTCGAGAACTTGGATGAGCTGACCGGAGGGAAACTCGTCGTCGAGCCCTATTTCTCCAGCTCGCTCCTGACCAGCGATGATGCACTCTCCGGGACCACGAATGGTGTCTCTGACATCACGTATACGGTCGTCACCTACCAACCGCAGGAACTGTCGGTTACCAACTGGTTCAATAATGCCGGCTCCAGTCCGGTTGATGTCTATCCGCACAATCAGCTGCAAATGACCGGAGCCATCAACGAGGTCTTTTCCTCTGCAGCCGCCACAGCAGAATTCGAAAAGCACAACCTGAAGTTCCTCTTCACCGCCAGCCCGGCAGGAAAATACGACCTCTTGTGCAAGGAACCGCTTACATCGCAAAGCGATCTTCACGGACTTCGGGTTAGGGCCCCCGGGCCGGCATGGGCAGCAGAAGCCGAGGCCCTTGGCATGACCGTTGTGAACATTGCCCAGGGCGAAGCTTATGAGGGCTTGCAAAGAGGCGTCATCGACTGCCAGATCGGCATGCCGCAGATGTACGAGACGTACGGCCTGTCCGAAATTGCGAAGGAATACTATCCCGCGGCCTTCAGCGCCAATATGGGAGCAGTTTTCATCATGAACCTTGATACATGGAATGAGATGCCACTAGCGGCCCAACAGACTCTGCACGACTCGGTTGAAAGTTATGCCTTCGATCGGTTGCAGGAGAATATCAACGCCCAAAAGGTCTTTTTCGACAAGGCCGAGCAAAACGGCATCACCACCCACGACGTCACAGAGATGAATGCCACATTGGCCGAATTCCAAGAAGCCCGCTCCGCCGACTGGGTTGGGCAAGCACCCGATGCAATACAGGACTCGGAAAAAGAGGCATCTGCGTTCATGGAAATAATGTCTTCCTGGGGTGATGTAGTCATGCAGGATGTGCCGGAACAAGGATCTGACGACGCGAGGACGTGGACCTTGGAAGACTTCCCAGGGTGGGAGGCGAAGCTGCATGAGCATTTTGACTCTGTTCGTCCGGAATAGTCCAGCAGACGTTCGAATCGGATCAGCAAAGGATTCAGGATGAAGACTCCGACCCGTCCCCTCTCATGGGCCTCGGCCTACGTCACCCTTGTTGGACGAGGCAGCGGCGCCTTGAACGTTCTGTCTGGTTTGGCACTCGCGGCGATGATGATCCTGGTAGCCCTGGACGTCACACTCCGGAACACGATGGGAACGGCCCTAACGGGATCGGTGGAATATACGAGCCAGTGGATGATGCCGTTGATCGTTCTTTTTGCTCTGGCGTACACAGAAAAATCGGGCGAACACATCAGGGTCACGATCGTTGAGGATGGGCTGCGGGGCAAATCACAACTTATTCTTGCCCTCTTCGGCCAAATCTGTACCTTTGCCCTTGCGTTGGTGCTAGCAGTGACAAGTTGGGGAGTTGCGGCCGATTCTATCGCCATCGGCGAAACGGTCCCGATGGGCACTGGAGCTCTCATTATCTGGCCGATCAAGGCATTGATCGTCCTCGCATGGATTTGGTTTGCAGCACAAGCGTTCGCAAATGTGCTTCTCCGTCTCCTGCCGTCAATAAGCACAGCGGAGAGAGATTCGTTGCCCGGCACCAGGCTGGAAAAGGTGGAATCCGATGGTATTAGTTAAGAGCCGCACGGCCGAGACCGGGCCCGGTGAGGTCAAAAAAAGTCGTCAAAAACTTGGACCGTGGATAACAGCAGGAACACTCGCGGTGATTGTCGGACTGAGCGTGTTCATGCTTTTCGGTGACAGTTCGCGTCAGCTGACCGGACTCTTTGCCGTCGTGCTCGTCTTGTTGATGATGCTCGCCGGAATCCACATTGGCTTGGCCATGATTGCCGCCGGCGTCATCGGATTGTGGTCCCTAGGCGGCGTATCCATGGTAGCCAACAGTCTTGAGCATGCGGTCTATGACCCGGCTGCCACGTGGGAACTGAGCGTCATTCCCACATTCATCTTAATGGGCACGGCGCTTTGGAAATCAGGTTTGACGCAGCGCGCGTTTGACGCAGCCAAGTTGTGGCTCGGCAAAGTTCCAGGCGGGCTGGCCTTGACCACGAATGTTGCAGGTGCGGGCCTGGCAGCTACCAGCGGATCCACCATCGCCCTAACTCACGCATTGGGCAGGGTGGCGATACCAGAGATGCTCAAAGCAGGTTACAAGCCTGGCATCGCCGTTGGAGCAACGGCCATGGCGGGAACCCTTGGTCAGATTATTCCTCCGAGCGTGATGCTGGTCGTCTATGCCGGTGCGGCACAAACTTCCGTCGGAAAACAGCTGATGGCAGGTATTGCACCAGGTATACTTCTCGCTGTCCTCTTTGGGCTGTTCATTCTGTTCCGGGCTCTCAGGAACCCTACGCTGGCTCCTCGGATCGAAGGACCCAGCGTCCCCATGATTGACAAATTGCGGGGCTTGGCTGGCGTGGTTCCGCTCATGATTGTGGCCGTGATCGTGGTGGGTGGCATTGGGTCGGGTATTTTCACCCCAACAGAAGCCGCTGCCTGGGGCGCGTTGGTGTCAATTGTTTTGGGTTGGGCAATCCGCCAAGGACATGAACGGACGGTCAAGTCCTTCCTCATTTTCTGCAAGGAAGTGTTTTCGCTAGCAGTCGTCTCGACAGCAGGCATCTTCCTGCTGCTGATCGGGGTCCATGTGCTCACGCGCGTTATGACCTTGAGCCGACTGGCTAACGGCTTGGCGGACCTCGTGCTGACCGCCGGCCTGACTGCGACGGGCTTCCTTCTGGTCCTTGTCCTCGTGTACCTGATCCTCGGAATGTTCATGGACACTATGGCAATTGTGCTTCTGACCGTACCGATCCTGGCGGTGCCGCTGACAGAGCTGGGGGTCGATCTCGTCTGGTTCGGAATTTTCATAGTCATGATGGTGGAGATCGCCATGGTCACTCCGCCGATGGGGATCCTTAGCTTTGTCCTCCATCGGATAGTTCAAGATAAAGACGTCAACCAAGGTCATAAAATCTCGTTGCCGGCGGTATTCGCCGGATCGATGCCTTTTGTTGCCGTGGCCATAGGCTTCACAGTCTTGCTGATCTTCTTTCCCGAAATCGTCATGTGGCTTCCGAATCAGCTGGCCACTGGGGGGTAGGACGGATTTCTTCGGGGGAAGGCCGTAGGGCGTTCCCCCGAAGATATTCTCAGGGCCTCACCTCGCCAGCCTGAACGCTGCAGTTTTCTTACTGATAGAGACGCGATGCGTGCCCCCACATGAGGTCAATCGAACGTCACGAACTAGGAGTCAGAATGGACCCGGACAACAGAGACGAGTCCCTGTTTCATATCCTGGCTGAATTCGCACACTCTGTTGGAGGAAGCTCCACCCCGGACAGAGTGCGCAGTGAAGCCCGGCTGTGTCTGCTTGACACGCTCGGGTGCGTGCTTGCCGGTTCTAATACTAGGGAAGCAATCGCTTTTAGACAGGCGGAACAGCACATCGCCGGCGTCGCCCATCCGTTGCCCACTAGCGTAGGGAGCCGCGTCTTGGGCTACATGGGGGACGTTCTGGAGCTGAACGACTTGATCGGCGGTCACGCCAGCATCGGTATTGTGACAGCGTCGATAAGTGCGGCGCAAAATTTGCAGATTACCGGCAAACAACTGACCGGTGCCATAATTGCCGGTACCGAAATAACTGCCCGGCTTTACGAGGCGGCGGTTCACACTCTCAAACCTTTCTCTGAATCAGGAATGGTCACTCCAGGTCTGTTTTCAGCGATTGGTGCAGCAGCATCACTGGCTTACCTTCGCCAACTCCCGCTGGATACGACTGCGCATGCCATGGCCATTGCCGGGGCGATCGCCAGCTGGGGTCCTGCGGAGGTAATCTTCGGAAACGGCGGAACGATTAAGCCGATCCTTTTCGGCGCCTCGCCGGCCGACAGCGCGATAAAGGGAATCGAATATGCCATCCAAGGGATCACCGGTCCCCTGAACTTGGTCGAGAGCCCGCTCGGCATGATGGCTGCGCTGGCGCATGGGTTCAGGGAAGAAGCGCTCCGGGCACCCAACCTTTGGCACTTGCTTCGGCCTCAACGTAAATTGCATGCCTCTTGCGGATACACACATTCCAGCGTGGACACGATGGTTGAGTTGGTGTCGCAAGGAGTAGACGTGGTTGGTGCGCAGCGAATTACTGTTCAAGTCCCGGAATATATACTCAGCGCCGTGCGCAAGGCCTCCCCGCCGGAAAGTCCCAACGAAGCGCGCTTTCATCTTCAATACTGTGTGGCGATAGCGGCGAGCGGGGCAGATGTTATCGAACCAATTCATACCCTGGATTTCGACCGCTACATCGCCATGCCAATGATCCAGCAACTCATGGAACGGATCGAGGTAGAGCCGTTGACTAAAAAATCCATGAACACGGCTAAGCCGTACAACGTCTCTCGAATCCTTATTACAGACACAGACGGCAGCGTGCTGGAAGGCCATTGTGACGCCCCTCGAGGATCTGCCGCCAATCCACTGTCAGATCATGACGTCATTGAGAAGTTCAGAAGGTTGGCCTCGGGAATGCTCTCGGAGCCCGAAGTGGAGTACATCATTAGAGCATCGCTGACGTTTGACGGCGACGACGATCAGCAATGGCTGCGACCCATAATCGACGATTTATTACAGTCGCGTCCCGGTTACAACCGAACGAACTAAGAGATCGTGCCCGGGGACAACGACCCTGCAGTTCCGAAGGGCGTTTGCACGAGTGGGGCAGTGCTTCCGCAGGACCGGCCCGGGCCGCCCGGATTTCGGGCCGCCTGTGGCGAACGGCGTGGACCGGGCGGTCCCGCGGAGTTGGTGGCTTCCGCTCAGTGAACGGAGGCCGGGATGTCCCGGTGATGGCACCGGCACGTGAATCCGGCGGCTGACCGGGGGCTGGCTATAGGACCCCGGTCAACCGCCGGACAACTTAGGCCGCGGCTGCTGCCTTGGCGGGAGACTTCTCCAGCAGGTAGTTCTGGTAGGCGGGAATCGTAAGGAAGGCCGGGAACTCTTCGCCGAGGGCACACTCTTCGAAGATTTCGCGGGCGTCGTCGAACCGGTCACCGTCGAAGCGGGGCAGGCCGGCGAACTCTTCCTCCAGCAGTTCCCGGACCCATTCGCGGGTAACGATCTCGCCGTCGTCGGTCACTGCGTGGGCGTGGATCCACTGCCAGATCTGCGAGCGGGAGATCTCCGCCGTCGCGGCGTCCTCCATCAGGTTGTGGATGGCCACCGCGCCGTTGCCGCGCAACCAGGACTCGATGTACTGGATGCCGACTTCCAGGTTGGTGCGGATGCCGGTCTCGGTGATGGTCCCTTCGGTGCCGGCGATGTTCAGGAGGGCGCCGTCGTCGGGCGTGACATCCTCACGCTGGCGGTCCAATTGGTTGGGCCGCTCGCCGAGCACAGAATCGAACACCTCGCGGCAGACCGGGACCAGGTCCGGGTGCGCCACCCAGGAGCCGTCGAACCCATCGGAGGCTTCGCGGGTCTTGTCCGCGTGCACCTTTTCCATGGCGATGGCGTTGGCCTCCGGGTCGCGGCGGCTGGGGATGAACGCGGCCATCCCGCCGATGGCCATGGCGCCGCGGCGGTGGCAGGCGCGGACCAGCTGCTCGGTGTAGGAGCGCATGAACGGCGCCGTCATGGTCACCTGCGTGCGGTCCGGCAGCACGAACCGCGGCCCGCGGGCGCGGAAGTTCTTGATCACCGAGAAGATGTAGTCCCAGCGGCCGGCGTTCAGCCCCGAGGCGTGCTCGCGCAGCTCGTACAGGATCTCCTCCATCTCGAACGCGGCGGTGATAGTCTCGATCAGCACGGTGGCCCGGATGGTGCCCTGCGGGATGCCCAGCAGGTCCTGCGCCAGGATGAACACGTCGTTCCACAGCCGGGCTTCCAGGTGCGACTCGATCTTCGGCAGGTAAAAGTACGGTCCGCGGCCCTGCGAGATGAGCCGCTGGGCGTTGTGGAAGAAGTACAGGCCGAAGTCCACGATGCCGCCGGCCACCGGTTCGCCGCCGATCAGCATGTGCTTCTCCGGCAGGTGCCAGCCGCGCGGCCGGACCACGATGGTGGGCAGGTCGGTCAGCGTCTGGCCGGTGAGCTTGTATTCCTTGCCGGCGTCGGAGGTGAAGTCGATCCGCCGCTCCAGCACGTCGGTCAGGTTCAGCTGCCCGTTGATCACGTTGGACCAGCTGGGCGTGGAGGAGTCCTCCATGTCCGCCAGCCACACCTTGGCGCCGGAGTTCAGCGCGTTGATGGTCATCTTCTTCTCCACCGGCCCGGTGATCTCCACCCGGCGGTCCTCCAGCCCGGGCGCCGGGGGAGCAACCCGCCACGAGGAATCCTCGCGGATGTGCCGGGTGCCGGGCAGGAACTTCGGGTCATGGCCGCGGGCGATCGACTTGCGCCGGCTCTCCCGCTGGACCAGCAGCTCCCGCCGCCGGGCCGAGGTAGCCTGGTGCAGCTTAGCCACAAACTCCAGCGCCTGCGGCGTCAGCACTTCCTCCTGCCGGCACACCTGCGGGCCCGTCAACGTAATCCCGTTCAACGTAATCGGATCGTTCATCGCTCATTCACTCCTCAAGAAGTGCATCGACTATTCAGCTGGCGCCCTTCCCAGCCCTGAGAAGGGCGCCTGCTGACTCCTCGATGCGGAAAGACGGTTAGTGGAACTGGCCTTCTTCGGTGGACCCGACCAGTGCCAGGGTGCTGCCGTTGGGGTTGAGGGCAGTGGAGATGGTGTCGAAGTAGCCGGTGCCCACTTCGCGCTGGTGCTTGGTTGCGGTGTAGCCGCGGTCTTCGGCGCCGAACTCGCGCTCCTGCAGTTCGACGTACGCGCTCATCCCGTCCCGGGCGTAGCCGTGGGCCAAGTCGAACATCGAGTAGTTCAGGGCGTGGAAGCCGGCCAGGGTGATGAACTGGAAGGTGAAGCCCATCGCCCCGAGCTCGCGCTGGAACTTGGCGATGGTGGCATCGTCCAGGTGCTTCTTCCAGTTGAAGGACGGCGAGCAGTTGTAGGAGAGCATCTGGTCCGGGAACTCGGCCTTGACCGCCTCCGCGAACTTGCGGGCCAGCTCCAGGTCCGGGGTGCCGGTCTCCATCCAGATCAGGTCCGAGTACGGGGCGTAGGCCTTGGCCCGGGCGATGCAGGGCTCAATCCCGTTGCGCACCTTGTAGAAGCCCTCCGGGGTGCGCTCGCCGGTGATGAACTCGCGGTCGCGCTCGTCCACGTCGGAGGTGATCAGCGTGGCCGCCTCGGCATCGGTGCGGGCAATGATGACGCTCGGCGTGCCGGCCACGTCGGCGGCCAGCCGGGCCGCGTTCAGCGTGCGGATGTGCTGGGCGGTGGGGATCAGCACCTTGCCGCCCAGGTGGCCGCACTTCTTCTCCGAGGCAAGCTGGTCCTCCCAGTGCACGCCGGAGGCGCCGGAGGCGATCATGGACTTCATCAGCTCGTAGGCGTTCAGCGGCCCGCCGAAGCCGGCCTCGGCGTCGGCCACAATCGGCACCAGCCAGTCCTCAACCGTCTGGATGCCTTCGGAGAACTCGATCTGGTCGGCCCGCAGCAGTGCGTTGTTGATCCGGCGGACCACCTGCGGCACCGAGTTCGCCGGGTACAGCGACTGGTCCGGGTAGGTGTGGCCGGAGAGGTTGGCGTCGGCGGCCACCTGCCAGCCGGAGAGGTAGATGGCGCGCAGCCCGGCCTTGACCTGCTGCACCGCCTGGTTGCCGGTCAGCGCGCCGAGCGCGTTGGTGTAGCGGCCCTCGGCGGCCTCCTCGGTCAGCTGCTTCCACAGCTTCTGTGCGCCGCGCTTGGCCAGCGTGTGCTCTTCCTGGACCCGGCCGCGGAGGCGGACGACATCCGCTGCGGTGTAGTCGCGAGTGATGCCCTCCCAGCGGGAATCGGCGGCCCACTCGAGCTCCAGTGCCTTGGCCGCTTCCTCAGCGTTCATCGGGGCCGGCTCAAATGATGCAGTCATTGCTGTTCTCCTTAGTGGCCGTCGGTCGAGCTTGTCGAGACCAGGCCATCTTCGGCCTAACCTGCCGGAAGGACCGGCACCGAACTTCTTCGTGAAACCGACTATTCCGTAGGTCACAACAGGTAATCCATAAAAAATGCTGGAAAGATTTGCACTTCTTCTCGTATCCTCAAGAAATGGCAACCACCAGCTGGAATCGTCCCGTCAAGCACGACGACGGTGCCTCCGCAGAGCCCGAAGTCGACGTCATCAGCCTGGGCCGGCGGGTCCGGCACCTGCGGAAGTCGCAGGGCATGACGCTGGACGATCTCGGGACAGCCGTCGGCGCCGCGCCGTCGCAGCTCTCGCTGATCGAAAACGGCAAGCGCGAGCCCAAGCTCGGCATGCTCCAGGCCCTCGGCAAGGCCCTCGGCGTGGGCATCGACCAGTTGCTTGGGGCCGAACCGCCCAGCCGCCGGGCTGCACTGGAAATCGAGCTGGAACGCTACCAGCGCGGGCCGCTGTACGAATCGCTCGGACTCCCGAAAGTCCGCGTCAGCTCGCGGCTTTCTATGGACGTGCTGGAGTCGCTGGTGGGGCTGCAGCATGAGCTGGAGCGCCGGCTGGACGAGCAGGCCGCCACCCCGGAGGAAGCCCGCCGCGCCAACACCGAACTGCGGGCGGAAATGCGCGCCCGGAACAACCACTACGAGGACATCGAAGCCCAGGCCCAGGAGCTTCTCAAAGCAGTTGGTTTCAAGGGCGGCCCGCTGTCCCATCACGTGGCCGCGGACATCGCCGAGCACCTCGGTTTCAGCCTGCAATACGTCAGCGACTTGCCGCATTCCACCCGTTCCGTGACGGATTTGAAGAACAGCAGAATTTACCTAACCCAGGGCCACCGGTCGGAACACGACCCGCGGTCGGTTCTGTTGCAGGCCGTCGGCCATTACGTCCTAGGGCACCAGACGCCCACCGACTACGCGGACTTCCTCCGTCAGCGCGTGTACACCAACTACTTCGCCGCCGCCCTGCTCATGCCCGAGCACGCCACGGTGGACTTCCTGAAAAAGGCCAAGGCCGCCAAGGAACTGGCCATAGAGGACCTACGCGACGCGTTCAGCGTTTCCTACGAGACTGCGGCCCACCGCTTCACCAATCTGGCCACGCACCATCTGGGCATCCCGTGTCACTTCCAGAAGGTCCACGTTTCCGGCATCATCCACAAGGCCTACGAAAATGACGGCGTGAATTTCCCCGCCGACCACACCGGCGCTATTGAAGGCCAACCCGTCTGCCGCAACTGGACCTCAAGGGCAGTGTTCGACGTGCCGGACAAGTTCCGTGCCTTCAACCAGTACACGGACACCAAGGCCGGGACATTCTGGTGCACCGCCATCACCGAGCGACACTCGTCGGGAGAGTACTCGCTGAGCATCGGGATTCCCTACAAGGAAGTGAAGTGGTTCCGCGGTCGCGACACCGCCGAACGCTCCGTCTCCAACTGTCCCGACGAATCCTGCTGCCGCCGCCCGCCGGCCGACCTCGCCGCCCAATGGGCCGGCAACGCCTGGCCGAGTGCGCGTGCCAACTCGCACCTCCTCGCCGCCCTTCCGCCCGGCGCGTTTCCGGGTGTCGATGAAACCGAGGTGTATTCGTTCCTGCAGGCGCACGCGGAGCGCTTGTAGCAGATTGAACCACCGGTTGTGGATCAAAATCTCGCAGCGTGGGGCTCGGAGTTGCACGTCAACACAGCGTTACGGGATACGACGTGCAGCGGCTTCAACGCGCACGGATCAGGAAGGTGGGGGCACGCCGATAGGCCGAACACCTGACATCTCCAGGTTGTTACTCGCGCGGGTTGGCACATCGGGTCACAGGTTGGGTCTTAAAACACCGGAGCGTCCATCCTTTGCGCTTGCATACATTTCCAAGTTACTTGAAATTGTCTAAGAATTTTGCTTTGCAGTGGTGGTTTACACGCGGGCTGATGACCCACCCGGGCCAAGGGCTGGTCATGCTGGCTACCCGTACGGCGGAAGCGTGGATTGTTCGCGACTCGACGGGACCCTTCGGGCTGGTGTCAGACCCATCCATTACGCTGAACTGAGCAAGATGCGATCGGAACCCGGAACCCCGGCACCGGTGGTCGTCCAATGCGGCCCAACGCGTACCTTGACGAGCGCAGCAGAAAAAGAATGTGATGGTGAGCTCAACCGACATGGTTGACCCGACGACTCCGGACAATGAACCCGAGCCCAGCACGGAGGATGAGGCACAGGTGCGACACCTCGACGAGGGCTACCTCGTCGACTTCCTTACGGACAAGCCCATCAAGGACACGCCGAAGGAGCAAGTCCGGCAGCGGATCGTGCGGGTGCTTTTCCATGAGTATCAGATCGCCCCGGAGGACATGGCGCTCGACTTTGCAATTCAGGTCGAGACAGAAAAGGGCAAGCGCCGAAAGAAAATCGACATCGCGATCTTCGCCCCAGGCAGCGAGCACAAGGCTGATAATTTGCGACGTGTGGTGGTCACCAATAGGGAGCCAAACCGCGGTAAGAACGTCGTCAAACTGCGCACCTACGACCAGATGAAGTCCGAGATGGCGCACGTCCAAGACCTGCTCGGCGCTGAAGACTTCCCGGAGCGCACCTGGGGCCTGTGGACTGACAACGTCGACTTCTTCTTCATCGAGAAGGAGACCACCCGTTGGGGCGCGGACTTCCACGAGCGCTCCGACTGGCCGATGTCGGACGGCACCGTGGGCAGCGGCCAGGTGGTCTCTGCCCAGCAGCTGCGGCGCGCCGAACCGGAGATGCTGAAGGTCACCTTCCGGCGCTGCCACAACTACGTCCACGGCAACGAGGGTATGCCTAAGGACGTCGCCTTCTGGCAGTTCCTCTTTTTACTCTTCGCGAAGATGTATGACGAGCGGGCCGTCCGCAAAGGGAACCCGCGTCGCTTCTACGCTTCTATGACAGAGCCATACGATGACAAGGGCCGCGCTGCGATCCGGGAACGGATCACGGACCTCTTCGAGGACGTCAAGAAGCAGTACGTCAACTCCGGGCTCTTCAAGGCCAATGACGAGATCGCCCTAACCGACCGGGCACTTGCCTTTATCGTCTCCGAGCTGGCCCCGTACGATCTCGGTCTGACCGACATCGACGCTAAGGGGCTGGCCTACCAAGAGCTCGTCGGCACAAACCTGCGCGGCGATCGCGGTCAGTACTTCACCCCCCGCGGCGCGGTGAAACTGATGATCGACA
Organism: Arthrobacter sp. NPDC089319; assembly: GCF_040684925.1. Classification (NCBI taxonomy): domain Bacteria; kingdom Bacillati; phylum Actinomycetota; class Actinomycetes; order Micrococcales; family Micrococcaceae; genus Arthrobacter; species Arthrobacter sp. NPDC089319. The sequence goes on from NZ_JBFBGZ010000002.1 coordinate 164,356, forward strand.
TCCTCGACCCGCAGGAAGACGAAACGGTCCTTGACCCGACCTGCGGCACTGGCGGCTTCCTGCACGCTACCCTTACACACCTTCACCACAAGATGCAGGAGGAAGACGGCACCCGCGGCCTTCCTAACTCCCCGGAGCAGGCCGAGCGCTACCGCGACCGCCTTCGCAGGTACTCAGACGAGCACCTATTCGGCGCCGACTTCGACCCGTTCCTCGTGCGTGCAACCGCGATGAACATTATGACACTGGCCGACACACCCGGCAATGTCTTCCACATGGACTCCCTTGCCTTCCCGAAGGGGCATCTGAGCGGCGTCGCCGAAGCGAACAAAAGGATTCCTCTGGCCAGAGACGGCCGGAGCGGTGTCGTGGACGTGCTGCTCACCAACCCGCCGTTCGGAGCTGACATTCCCATCAACGACGAGTCGGTGCTCGGTGAATTCCGTGAAGGCGTCGCTAGACTGTGGTCACGCGACAAGAAGACCGGCGATCTGGTGATCAGTCCCAATGTTCCCGGTTCCATGGCTCCCGAGCAGCTCTTTGTACAGCGGGCCATAGAGTGGGTCAAGCCCGGCGGACGGGTCGGTATCGTGCTGCCGAATGGCATCCTGTCGAACCCCGGTCCGGCCGACGAGGGTATTCGTCGCTATATCCTGCAGGAATGCTGGGTACTGGCTAGCGTCGAGCTGCCGGTTGAAACTTTCATTGTCGATGCCAACGTCAACATCCTCACAACCCTGCTCTTCCTAAAGCGTAAGACGCTCGACGAGAAGATCAACGAGAATCTCAATGGCCCGATCTCTTACCCGGTCTTCATGGCAGTGGCGGAGAAGGTCGGCTTCGACCGGCGCGGCAACGAACTCTACAAGCGGGCAGCCAACGGCGACCTAATCATAGAGACGTACGAGGAAACCGAGTACCTCAGCATCGGCGGACATCGACGTGCACGCAAGGTGAGGCGCAGCCGTCCCGTTATCAATAACGATTTGCCGCTGATCGCTCAGAAGTACTGGGAGTTCCGAGAGAAGTACCCGATGCCGGGTCAAGACCCGCGGGAGACGCGAGGAGCCGACGCGTGAAGGCTGTCAGCATCGAGAGTCCGGTCCGAGCGGACTGGTTCTTGGACCAGGGTTTCCGTTTAGACGCGTCACCGTACCTCTCGGGGGCGCTGGAGGCGCGCAAGCGCATGGATGCGTTGCCCAACACGGTCAGGCTCGAGAGCGTTACGGCGGGCCACAACGGTGGAATCTTCAATGGGCCCAAGTTCAGCCGCGTTTACCTCGAAGACCCGGAGCAGAGCGTTCCGTTCCTCGGCAGCACAGACATGCTGGAGGCCGACTACAGCTACGTTCCAAAGCTCAGCAAGCAGATCGCCGAAAAGCTCTCCTATCTGGAGGTAGAGCCTGGTATGTCGCTGGTCTCGTGCTCGGGCACGATCGGCCGGATCACCTATGTGCGCCCTGACATGGCCGGGTTCTGGTCCTCGCAGCATGTAATGAAAGTGCAGGCTGATCCGGAAGTGATCCCGCCAGGGTATCTCTACACGTTTCTTCGCAGCCCTTTCGGCGTACCGATGATTTCCTCATCCGCATATGGGGCGATCATCCAGCACATCGAGCCCCATCATCTGGTCGGTCTGCCGGTACCGCGCTTCGAGGATTCGTTGGAGGGTAAGATTCACGATTTGGTTGCCAAAAGTGCGAGTCTGCGGGGCGCCTTCCAGGCAAGCCTTGTCGCCGCCACTGAGGACTTCTTTCATAGCGTCGGCTTGCCAGAGCTCATTGACTACCGCTGGCATGATGAGGAGCCTGACCTTGGCTTCGTCGTCCCCGGTGTTACGCCTGCCACATTGCGGGCATTAAACTTTCGGCCGCGTGCACAACGTCTGATCGACATGCTTCGATCGGTTCAGGGCACGACACTCGGGCAGGTGTGTGAGGGAGGAACTCTCCGGACCGGTGCGCGTTTCAAGCGGATTGATGCCGACGAAGAACACGGTGTTCGGCTTGTAGGACAGCGGCAAGCGTTCTGGGTGCGCCCAGAAGGTCGCTGGATAAGCGCCGCAGCGGCGCCGAGCGACATCCTTCAGAAAGACGAGACGATTCTAGTGGCTGCACATGGCACTTTCGGTGAGAACGAGGTGTATGCCCGGTCGGTATTCATTACCGGGAACCTGATGAGAAATGCGTATAGCCAGGACTTCGTTCGAGTGCTTAGCGGTGCGCCCGATGTTCCCGGCGCGTACCTCTTCGCCCTCTTCCGGAGCAACGCGATGTTCCGAATCCTCCGGTCCATCAGCGTCGGAGGAAAACAGCAGGAGTACCATACCAAGTTCCTTCGTGACATGCCGATTCCGCTTGCGGCGGAGGCTGATCGGGAGCGCATCGCGGAAAAGGTCCGTCAGGCTTACCGATACCGTGACCGAGCCGACATGTTAGAAGATGAGGGGTTGTCCTTGCTCACGCAGGCGATCGAGGGGGCTGAGGGCTGATGGCGAGGATCGTTCCGATCGGACCGCCCGTAAACGATGCGGAGCGTGCGGTCATCGCTCACCTGCGTGATCACGGGCCGGACGACTGGACGGTCCTGCATTCGCTGGAGATTCCCGACTCCCGAGGCCGACTTTTTGAGGTCGACCTGGTAGTCGTGACCGGACACATGGTCTACGTGATTGATGTGAAGGGAACATTCGGCCGGATCGACGTGCAGGGGTCGCGGTGGATGCCGGCGGGACGGTCGCCATTCCATACACCGCTGCCGAAGCTGCGAGAGAACGCCAAGCGGCTAAAAAGCCTCCTTGAGGAGGCACATCCGCAACTTTCTCGGGTATACGTCGACGCAGTTGTCGTGCTCCCGGCGCCCGACGCGCGGCTAGTCGACCGCAACACTCCGCAGCGGGACGCAGCCTCGACGGTCAACCTGCAGCACTTGGTCACGCTGCTCTCCGACGACTCCCGTGTGCCGACCGGTTCGTTCTCGGTAGACGCCACCATCAGGCGTCATCACGAGAAGATCGTGGACGAGGTCAAGCGGATCGGTCAGGTGCCGACCGGACCGTTGCAATTCGGCAATTGGCTAGTGCTCGACACACTGAGCGAGACCATCCATGCCGACGGGATTGACGTGGTGGGGGAATACCGCGCCAAGAACGCCAATGCCGTGCAGGGTTCGGGCACCGTGCGGCTTGTGGTCCGGCAAGCCGACGTGTATGCCCCAACACGGGAACGGGAGAAGAAGCAGAAGCAGATCGGGATCTCTTACGAGGCGCTCGGCAAGCTACCGCCACATCCGGCGATTGTCGGGGTGAAGGACTTCTTCCCAGATCCCGACGACCGTGGGTTTGTCACCGTCTACGACGACATTCCCGGTCATGCTCTGCGGCTGCATTTAGGGGAGAAACCGGTCGAGCCGTTGACCAGGGATCGGAAGCTGTTGATCCTGCGGCAGGTTCTTGCCGGACTGGCGCACGCCCAGTCCCGCAAGATCGTGCATAGGGCACTGAGCCCGGTCACGATCCTGCTCACCCAAGATGGCAGAGCGATGATAACCGGCTTCGACTACGCCAAGACTGCTCAAATGCGTGCCCACACCGTCGCCATCGACGCTCACGCCGCCGCAGACAACGCCTACCTCGCTCCTGAGGCGCTGGAGAGCCCGACCGCGATGACTGACAAGGCCGACATCTATTCCCTCGGCGTCATCGGGTTCGAGATGCTCACCGGCCACCTGCCTTTCGGATCGGTCACCGCGCAGGTCAAGGCTGGCGGGCTACTTCCGGAGAAGGATTTGGAGGAGGCCGATGTGCCTGCTCCACTGCGCCACTGGCTCTCACTGCTGTGCGCTGCCAGACCGCAGGACCGGCCCGATGCGCGCGAGGCAATCCGCCGCTTCGAACTGGCCATAGGCGAGGTCAACCGACCCAAGCGCCGGCTCACCTCTGGAAGCGGGGGGGAACCACCCGCGTCCCCAGCGCCCTCACAGTCAAATGACGACGACAAGCGTCGCGACCCGCAATACTGGCGGAATCTGCCGCGGGACTTCGCCCTCGGCACAAAGTACATCGTGCAGCAGCGGCTAGGCAGGCCTGGAGCGAGCGGTGTAGCGTACAAAGTCTTCGACACAATGCGCAACGTCGACCGAGTGATTAAGCTGATACTGCGTGACGAGGAGGGCACCCGAGAGCGTGCTCGCCGTGAAGGCATGGTTCTATCTCGGCTCCAGGATGCGAAGGAGCATCCGAACGTGGTTCGGATGCTCGACGTCGATGTCCTACCGCAGCCATACCCGCTTCCCTTCCTCGTCTTCGAGTTCGTCAGTGGGGAGGACCTTGGGGAGGTAATCCGCGGCGGGACGCTTACCGGGAGCGACGTGCTGCGCATTGGCCTCGACGTCGCCGAGGGGCTGAACTACCTGCATAGCCTGGACGTGTGGCACTGCGACATTAAGCCCGGCAATCTGCTGTGGACCGAGGACGGCGTGAAGATCCTTGACTTCGGCATCGCCAAGACCCCCGAGGCCACCCAGGGCCACACCGCCAGTACCCCGCGCTACACGCCGCCCGACCTGGATCAGGTGCCCGCCAGCGCTGCAGGCTATATCGACAGGGACCTTTACGCGCTTGGGATCACGTTGTACGAGGCGCTCACCAATGCCTACCCGTGGGACGGTGCCAGCACACCGCCGCCCGCGTTGGCGGCCGAGGATCCGCGCGACCGGTTCAACATTCCCGGGGTGCCGCCCAAGCTGGTGGAGACGATCCGCAAGGCCATCGCGCCAGATCGCGGTAGCCGGTTCACCAGTGCTGAGGAGTTCCTCACAGCGCTCTTGGCAGCTGACGAGGAACCGAAGCCGAAACCCACGAAGCCAGCGATACACTCTCCGGTCGTGGCGAATGATGACGCCGACACCTCGTCCGAGCACAATACGTTCGTCGCCTACCTTCAGACCCTTTATAGCCAGAGCAGGCGCAGCAATCGCGGTACTCGCGGCATGGACGACGCCAATCTACGCGTCTACGTTCCCACCGCGCTCGACTTGGCTCTGACCCCGGCCGTGCTCGCGGGCAGACACTCGCTGGTGATCGTCACCGGTAACGCCGGTGACGGCAAGACCGCGTTCCTGGAAAGTCTCGCCGCAACCGCGCGGGACCGGGGTGCGACCTTCGCCTCCGAGCGGGCCAACGGCGCCGACTTCCAGCTCGGCGGACGCCACTTCCACACTAACCACGACGGCAGCCAGGACGAGGATGGAGTCGTCAGTGACGATGTGCTCTCGAAGTTCTTCGCTCCTTTCGCTGGTGCTGATGGCGTCGGTGAGCTGACCGGCGAAACACGGCTGATCGCGGTCAACGAGGGCCGACTGGTCGATTTCCTCAGCCACCACTCCGAGCAGTTCGCAGCTCTCACCCGGATCGTCGAGGCAGGGCTTCGTGGTGAGGACGGCGCCCCGGGGCCGGTAGCGGTTGTCAACCTCAACCTCCGCGATGTCACCGTCCGCCAGACCGAGACGCTGACCGGCAAAGGCTCTAGGGACTCCATCCTCGAGCAAATGCTCGATTCGATGGTCCGCCCGGACTTCTGGGCCTCTTGTAAGGGTTGTGCCCTCGTCGAGGGCTGCTACGCCCGGCAGAACGCGGCCACTATCGCCCACCCGGTCGTGGGGCCGCAGGTCAAGGAGCGCTTGCGGCGAATCTACGAGGTCGCCCAGCTTCGTGGCAGCCTGCACATCACCCTGCGCGACCTGCGTTCCGCCCTCGCATACACCCTGACCTCAGGGCGTGACTGTGCCGAGATCCATGACCTCTACAAGGCCCAGCAGCCCGCGCCGATCCTGGACAGCCATTACTTCAACGCCTATCGAGGTGGCGATGCTGCGACCGAGCGTGACCGGCTGCTCATCCAGCTTCGTCACGTCGATGTCGCTCGACCGCCCCAGCCGGTGCTCGACAGACGCCTGGCCAACGAAGGTCTGCTGGAGCACTACCTGGTAAGCGCTACCGATCGCGTCACCCCGGAGCGAGACCTGCTCCGTACGTTGCACGCTAAAGCCAGCGGTGCCGACGCAGGCCCTGATGAAGTTATCGGCTTCTTGTCGGGGGCCCGCAGACTGTCGTACTTTGAAATGCGAGATCCCGGCGAGGCGATCAAGATGCTGCCCTATGCTTCCGTGCAGTCCTTCCTGGAACTGCTCGACGGCAAGCGGGCAGTGCCGACCGAACTCTTCCTCAAAGCACTCAACCGAAGCGAGGGCGTCGTCTCGGCGGATCTCACCTCCGGTGGGCTCGTTATCCGGGTCCGCAGCGTCGTGCGCGGCACCATTCGCAGCCTGCGCCGATTTCCCGGAGAGGGGTTCAAAGCCGGACGAATTGGCACTGACGTCCACCCGTACCTGGAGACGCGGCCGACGGCGCTGCGGTTGACCTATACCGACCCTGATCACGCTGGGATCCCACCGGCAGAACTGCGGATTGGGCTGGATCTCTTCGAGCTGATTGAACGGTTCAGCCGAGGCTACCAGGCCAGCAATGACGACGATCAGGGGTACGCGCTCGCCCTAACAGTATTTAAGAACCAACTGGCAGTGGTGCCCTACCGGGCGGTGATGCTAACCGTTGACGGGTCCGCGATGCACGTCGTGCGACGCAATGACGACGGTGTGCTCCACCTGATCACTCAGGAAACGATCGTGCCCGAGGCACAGGAGGCGGAATGGCGCTAGACAGTAAGGACCGCGCCTTCAGGTGCGACGCGATCAGCCGTATCGACTACAAGACGCTCACCATGGATCGTGTCCTCACGGCGTTCCTGGCCAGGCTCTGGCATGGCGGCGTCAACAGCCGGGTTCGACGCGTCACGGACCTGGATATCGATGCCTACACCGAGCTGCTAGTCAACGACAAGTCCGGCCGATTCGACGGCTTCGCGGAGAACGAAGACATAAGCCGCAGGTGGGTCGCGACCCACCTGCTCGACCTGGTCAACCGTGGCCGGGCGACCGAGGCGGTGGCCGGGCCACGTCCGCTGCATGGGTTCGCATATCGGCTTCGTAACACCTCCAGGTCTCGTCCCTACGGCGCGGACGAGCAGCTCTACGAACTGCTCTCGGTCAACCACCTCGCCCTGAGCGGCTTGCGGGATTTCTTTTTCTCGGACATCAACCTTGCCACCGGCGAGGCATTGCCGGGCCCTGATATTGACGTCGAGTCGCAGGCACTGCTCAGTATGGTCGAGGTCACCCAGGGCAGGGCACAGGATCGCCCCGATAGTTCATCGCGTCGTGAGCAGAAGCAGCTGTGCCGCCAGCCGGGCGAACTGCTCGGTGAGGACGTGCTGCGACTGTTGCTGCACCGGGAGTTCATGCCGCGGACCGTGCTCGTGGAACACCTGAAGATCCTGTTCTCGTTCCATCTGGCGCTCTACCACCTGCGAATGTTGAAGCTCGTACCCACGGCCGTGCGTGACGGCGCGGTCGACCATGCATGCGCTGGCGGTCACAAGAGGGACGAGAAGTGTCGCTTCCATCCCCATCTCTTCGTCGACGTCGCAGGCTCAGAGACTGGGCTGCCCGCGGAACACGCGGTCAGGAGCGCCTCGACCTGGTATGGCCGGCTACCGCAGTTTGTCCGCGGCACTTTCGCCGTGCTCAAGCTCACCGACTTCGCCAAAGATCTGCACCGGCAGGGCAAGTTCTCGATGCCAGTCCGGGATGACCTGCCGGCCGCCGAAGCAATTGCGCTGCTGGACAGAAAGCACGAGGCCGACCGCGAAGTCTTTTTCGACATGCGGGTGCGTCGGATCCTTGACGATGAGGAGGAACCGCTCGCCCCCGAGCTTCAGACCATCATGGACCTCGGTCTGAGTCGCCTCGACACCTACCTCGAGCTGATCATGCACTACCGCGGCGCCTTCCAACGGAAGTATTTAGTCGAGTGCCTGGACTCGATGTTCCTTAAAAGCCGCCCCGGGGAGCTGTTGACCCAGCCTCGGGGCAAGTCCGGCGAACGTCGCTTCGTGCTCGACTCGCGGCTGCTGGAGGTGCTGTTGCAGGTGTGCTTGGTGCAGCCCGACGCACTGGGACGTATGCGGACACGGCCGATGAGGGTCGACGAGATCCTCGACACGCTGCAGAACCGTTATGGGCTTTACATCCACACCCTCCCGACCGACGACGGTTTCCACGGCCCCGACCTGCCTGATCAGGCTGCGCTGCGAGCCAACACCGCCGCCTTCATTGACCGGCTCCGCGAGATCGGCTACTACCGCGATATCTCCGACGCATATCTGACCCAGACCGTCACCCCGCGCTTCACTATCGGCGCTCACCAGGAGAGGAGTACACGTTGACGGCCAGCGCGGCCGGGCTGATCGAGCCCACCATCATTGAGATTCGCAGCGCTCTTGAGGACGTGCTCGTCCCTCACCTGCTCGGGCTAATCACTAACCGGCAGGCCGGACACTGTATGCGCGTCACCGAACTCGACGGCGAACTCGCAGCGCGCCTCGTGCATCGGCTGCGTACTGCGACTCCGCCGGGTACCGTGGTGTGCCTGCTGGCGTCCGATCAGAAGGCCGCGAATGACGACTCCTTGGTAACAAGCACCCAACTCGTGGAACTACGCAACCGGCCGGTCGAGGCGACGGCCGGACCGCTGCTGGTCTTCGTGCCCCCGGGGCTGCGCGCCAGCGCCGAGGATTCCTTCGGGGTGGCCACCTTCGAAGAGATCGAGGTCGGCAACGCCTACGCGATGCTGCGCAAGGAGCTGATAGGCCGGGTGCCGGCCTCACTGCGCAACGTGATCACCCGCCTGGAACAGGTCCTCGCCATGAAGAAGGACAACCGCTCCAGCGATCAAGCATGGGTGCGCTACCTGCTCACCCTCGCCGCCAATGACTTCGAGCCCGACGCGGCCGGGGCGGCGATCTACTGCTTTGGCCTGGTGCCTGACCTGTCGCTGTTCACCGAAGTCGAGGACGTGACGGAGCGGGTCGGCCGCAACCGGGTCCACGTTGACGATCTCAGCCGCAGCGAGCTCGACGAGCGGCAGCGGGTACTCTCCCTCGGCCTCCCCGATCCCCACTTCACCTCTTGTCTCGCCCGCTTCGCCGGCAAGGTCGGTCTCGAGGACCGCGCCGTCTGGACCAGGCGGATCATCACCGACCGTGACAACCGCATCCTGACCTTCGACAAATGGCCTGCCCCCAGCGAGCGCGAGGTTCAACTCAAAATCGAGGTCCACGCCGTCGGTCTGCCGATCGTTGGCGACGATCCCGAGCACCTCAAGATCTACCCGGTCTTGGAGACGCTGGCTGGACAGCCGTACATAATAGCCGGTCCGACCGGCGCGAAAGACATCGGTGCGGACTTTTCCATCGATCCGGCCTTGACCAGCGCTGACGGACTGCTCAAGCTCCGGGTCGAGTTGGTCTCCGAGGATGGTGAACCAACGGGTAAGGGCGTTAACGTAAAGGCTGGGGCGCGCCCCAGGAGCAGCTATAAGGGCACGATCCGCAACCTGCGCAAGGCCCAGCTTGACGAGGGCTGGCACCGCCTGATCGTCACTCCAATCGCGGAGACGGACCGCCGGATCATCACCGCTCCCGACTCGGGCAAGAGCGAGCTCTTCTACGTCGTCAACGCCGACGAGAGCGAAGAGCCACCCGAGACCCGGACCCAACGGTACGAGAGCCTTACCCACGCGATGCAGCGCGTCGGCTTCGGCCGCGTGGCCGACGGACGCCCCGACAAGGACCTCACCCCTGGGGAGGTCTCGTGGGTCAACGGATCACGCACCTCGGCGTACGCCAGCGCCAATGTCCATATAGCCGGTGGCGGTGCGGTCGAGGTCCGGCTATCTCGGCTGCTGACCCAGATCGAACGCGACACCTTGATCAGCCCACGTGAGTTCGGCATGTGGCAGCTCGCCATCAGCGGGGAGGGGGCGCCCTCGGCCCCGGTTCGCGACGAGACCCCATGGGTCGACTCGCTCGGTCCCGTGGCGGAACAGGCCTTCGGCGAGTTCATCGACGTCCGCGACACCCTGTTCGAGGCGATCGCATATGCCGGACCGCGACATGAGCACGAACCCATCGGTGTCGTCGAAGCTACCAACCTCCCTTCACTCTCAGCTGAGATCTTCGCCTATGCATTCAGCTACCAGCGGACGATTGCCGCACAGTCCGCCCACGCAGTAGAGGTCACGAAGCGCGAGCGGGGAGCGGCGCTGCGGGCGCTTGCCGGTCTGCAACAGATCGATGCCGTCGCGGCTCGCTATCTCGATGCGCTCGGTGACTTCCACCAGGTCCTGCTGGTCGGGCCGACGCACCCGCTGCGATTGCTTTGGTTCTCCCGGTGGGGCAGCGTTGGTGCAGCATGGCGCAAGGAACTTGCCGCCCACACCAAGGAGGCTGCCGCAGATGCGGCAGCGAGCTACTTCGACAGGCTTGACTCCCTTGGCTTTCCCTTCGCCGTACCGCGACAGGACAACCACCACTTGCTTGCCGCGGTCGGAAACCTGACGCCCTTCTGGACGGCCATGGTTCACCCTCGTACCGATGATGCGATCGGACTCCTCACTAAACTGTCCGGCGCGCTCGGCGTACCGGACGCGCCCCGCACCGCCGGCCGTAACCAGGCTGCAGCCGTGCTGGCGGACAGAGTGGAACGGTATGTGCGCCAACATGCTTATATTCGTGCCCTAGTCGTTAACGTAATCAACCCAGGCGACGCGGGACTCATCGTCGAGATGCTCCTGGAACTTCAGCGCCGGTCGACGACCAAGGAATTAACCTACGATTTGCGGCTATGCACCCCCAACACCGCCATGCCCGGAATCGGTGAGGCCGTGGCGGACCTAGCCCGCTCCGACAGTCGGTTCAATAGCGAAGAGGCTAACGCATTTGGCTCCCGCCAGAACAGCAGCGTGCCCAAGCTTGCCTACTCGATCCGGTCCATAAACGAGTTTGAAGACCGCCCGGCCGAGTTCGAAGCCCACTTGACGATCTTTGTCGACGCCTTCTCCGGCGAAGAGCACGAGACCGGGCCGATACAGGACATAGCCCACCCGCCGGCGTACGGGCTGATTCAACAGGCGGCCACAGCTTTCGAATCCGAAGATGACGGCGCTAGCGTCACCTGGCGCAAGACCCCGGTCTTCGCCCGACACGGGGCAATGGGCGGCGCTCTGAACGACCTGATTGCCGAACTGCCGAGAACGCTCGCACAAGCCGCGGCATGTGTCGCCACGGACGGCACGGGGACCGGGCATGTGCCCACCGCCACCCTCAACCTGGACGGCCAGCAGCGATCCCTGCTGCACCAGGCCCACGACGTCAGCGACTGGGTGATCATCATTGACCGCACTCTTGGACTAGAGTATTTCGACCGCGCAGCCGAGGGCGGCGGCCGCAGCGACTTTGTCATCGATTACGTCGCCGGGCGCGTCGGGCTTGGCCGTCAGGTGTTGGTCAGCTCGCGCAAAGTCGAGGAACTTCGCAGCCTCTTGACGCCGGTCGTCAGCGACCACGGCATCGCGGTCGACAACCGGCACCTGCAGACCTTCTTCGAGCAACTGCGGCTACTGTCGGGCAGCCTCGCCTTCAAGCTCTCCTCCGCTGCTCGCAATCAACGCGCCGAGGTACTCGGGCTGGCCCTCGCGCGGCTCTACCTCGAGGGCCAGCGGGTACTCGGCGACCAGATCGTTATACCCCTCGATGCCCATCAAGACCTCTATAAGGAGACGCGGCGCCGATCGGGGGCAGACAAGTCGCTGCGGCGTACCGACCTTGCGCTCTTCTCTTTCGATGCGAAGGCACGAACCATCACCTGCCGTCTAGTCGAGGTCAAGGCGTACTCCAAGATCCGAAACGTTACGGACCATGAGGGGCTTCAGCGATCGATTACCGAGCAGATCGAGACTTCACAGTCAGTCCTGGCGAGCCAATTCGACCCGAATCTCGCCGATCCTGACCGGGTCGACCGGGCGGTGAAGAACGTCGAGCTGGCTGCCCTGCTGCGGTTCTACCTCGAGCGTTCCGAGCGCTACAAGATGGTTGGACGCTCCGTCAGCACACATGCTCGTCGACTACTAGAGACCCTCGATGATGGGTTCACCCTCTCCTTTCAGCGGGTCGGGCTCATCTTCGAACTGACGGGGGAAGGCAGCGACCCCGAGACAGTCGATGGCGTGGAGTTCCACCACATCGGACGGAACGAGATCGACGAGCTCCTCGCCGACTTGCCGACCGAACCAGACCTACCCCGGGACGCGACCGAGGCCTACTCTATTACCGTGCCAGCGCTCACCCGTTCTTGGCGCGAAGACGCTGCTTTCCGGGCACCCACGCTGGATGCACTCGAGGACGAGCCGCAGCAAGCCAAAACCGACTGGCAGCCGACGCCTGTTCCGCCTCCTGTCGAGATCAGCCCAGACGAAGCCCCGCCCGCAGTGCCCGATGATTCCCAATCGGCGTCACCTAGAGTCCGGCCGCGTGAGGATGACGAGAGTCCAGTCGAACTCGGCGTCGATTTGGAGACTATCCTGGGCGGCGTGGGCGGACCGGCTACATACCAGCCGGAGGCTACTCCACCAGTGCTCCTTGGAGTCTCGAATACGACGCCGCAATGGGCGATCCTCGGTGAGGCCGCCGGTGGCCGGAAGACAGGCCTCGACCTCAACGAGACCCACACCATCAGCCTGTTCGGTGTCCAAGGGGGCGGCAAAAGCTATACTCTCGGTTCCATTATCGAGGGTGCGACCCTGCCCGTTTCCGGTGTGAACGCTTTGCCGAATCCCCTGGCCACTGTCGTCTTCCATTACAGCCGCACTCAAGACTATGCCCCCGAGTTCACCTCGATGAAGAACGCCAACGACGTCGAGGGCCAGATCGCCCTGCTCCGCGACCGCTACGGTGCCGAGCCTGCCGGCTTGGAGGACGTCCTGCTCCTGGCTCCCCGGGACCAGGTCGCGGATCGCCGAGCGGAGTTCCCAGACCTCGACGTGCAACCCCTCCTGTTCGCATCGTCCGAACTGCAGGCCGCGCACTGGCGTTTCCTGCTCGGTGCGGTGGGCAACCAGGCGATGTATATCCGTCAGCTGATGCAGGTTCTCAAAGCCAACCGCAACTTCCTGAGCCTGGACACTGTGCGCAAGGGGGTGGAGGCCTCTAGCATGGCCGATAACCTGAAGGACCTAGCTCGGCAGCGGCTCGCCCTCGCCGCTGACTACATTGATGACTCAGTGCGGATTTCCGACTACTTACGACCAGGCCGGCTTATCGTCGTCGACCTGCGTGACGAATTCATCGAGAAGGACGAGAGCCTCGGCCTCTTCGTAGTCCTCATGCAGCTCTTCGCCGAGGCCAGGGTCGACGGCCGGCATTTCAACAAGCTAGTCGTCTTCGACGAGGCTCATAAGTACATCGACAGTCCCGATCTCGTAGACGTGCTCGTCGAGTCCGTCCGCGAGATGCGGCATAAGGGCATGAGTATCCTGATTGCGAGTCAGGATCCACCCTCAGTGCCGGTCTCGCTCATTGAACTCTCAGACCTCGTCGTGCTGCACAAGATGACGTCTCCAGCCTGGCTCAAACACATCCAGAAGGCCAACGCCGCGCTAAACAGCCTCCGGCCCGAGAACGTTGCTCACCTACAGCCAGGGGAGGCGTACATCTGGGCAGGTAAGGCCATAGACCTTGCCTTTACGCGCCACGCGGTCAGGGTGTCCTTGCGGCCTCGGGTGACCCGACACGGAGGCGGAACAAAAACAGCATCCGAATGAGCGATGCCACTCTCGGATGACTCTACAGGGGTTGAACATCCGAGGGGCCAGAGCATTCAAAGACATGGTCTGGCTCGAACCGCTTACGGCGTGGCCACCAGATCTCCGGCAGAACTGCCTGCCCTTTGTGGTCACCGAATCCTGCGCTAAGTCGTCTAAGAATGCAGCACGTACGATTAGTGCCTTCCCTCGCTTGCCTTGTTGACCTCAGGCGTTTTTAGATCGGTTGGAGATGGGTCTCTCCGGGCTGCGCCGGTGCTCACATCGCCATGCTGGAAGCATTGCTGCTTTGTAAGGCATTTTGCGCTGTCGAGCAGGAACCCGGAAACAAGAGTGGCACACGCGACGATCCGGACCTTGAACTGGATCGCAGAAGAAGTCGGGGATGAGGGGACACTCGAGGCCGTCAGTTCACCAAGTCGCCGCTCCCACGATTCCAACGACTGAATTTTTAGACGGTATCGGGCGTGCTAGGTCTGATTCGTTCAGAAGCTGCGCGGGGAAGTAAGTTAGACACTAGAATATGAATCCCAGTACAGATAGGCTCACGCTTTCGTGCGAATTACAGAATCAAAGTACGCTAACCTGCTTGCGACTTCTGAGCTGCTTACAGACACAGCTGTGTTGGCTCAAGCATGGAAGAAGACCGACGCCTATATACGGACTCGAAATTGGTATGCAGATTTTCTCGAGCTAGAACAAACCGCTCTCACCCTTCCACGGCGATTAAGGGAGTGGAGCCAGGCGATCAAAGAGCACAAGTTTGCGACAGGCGGAGCAAGAATCGTGTGGGCCCCGAAGTCGGCAGTATGGAAGTTTGAGGAGGCAAAAATTTGGGGCCCCGATGCCGACGATGATACGGAGAAGCTTCGACCCTTGGCACACATGCAGGTGCGTGATCAGGTCGCCGCGACGGCAATAATGCTATGCACAGCAGATGCAGTCGAATCTCTTCAGGGAAGCACAAACCCGTCCGACTACGAGAACTATTATGCTCTCCGCCGTAACGTGGTTAGCTATGGGAATCGCTTATTTTGTCACTGGCAAGAATCTGAAGAAGGATTGTCGGCACGTCACCCTTGGGGCAGTGGTGCGCATTATTCCAAATACTTCCAGGATTACGTCCGATTCCTAGAGCGACCAAGTCGAGTTTGCAAAGACGAAGAACTAAGACTGAGTGGAGAGCGATTGCTCGTTATCAAGCTCGACCTCAAACAGTTCTTTGACAATATACACCAGGAACGAATCGTACCAGAACTAAGAAATGCCTATGAATCCGGCCGTCGTAAGGTAGGCGAGTCGGAACACTGCGATGAGGAATTCTGGCGTTCCGCAGCGGAAATTTTACGCTGGGACTGGGCAGAAGGGGATCGAGCAGAGACGGATGGAGGGGCCTTGGGGCTTCCTCAAGGACTTGTCGCCGGCGGCTTTCTGGCTAACGCTTACCTGCAATCATTTGACACCAAAATTGTCCAAGATATCTCGAGCGCACATGCTATCCAGGGTTTGGACAGCGTCCGCCTTATTGACTACTCACGATACGTAGACGATCTTCGGATGGTCGTGGCGGTGAAGAACCATGCCGAGGAAAGTGCCGAATGGCTAGATGGTGTTGCTTCATACGTCAATGGTCGATTGATCAGTATCTACGGCGATGATCAACTTCAGGTTAATGAAAAAAAGAGCGAAATTGTCGCCTGGGAAGATCTTGCACTGCAGGGTATGACTTCTCAGGTAATGAGCTCGATCAAGAACCAGGTGAGCTCCGCTCCAGATCCGATTACGCTGAAACAAGCGACGGGGACACTCGACCAATTGCTGAACGTCGCAGACTCCTTGGATGAATACAATCGCCCAAGTCGAAACGAACTGGCATTATCCCGTATAGCTGCGCCACATGCAGACGTCAAGAGTGATACGATCAAGCGCTTCGTCGCGAATTCCTTGAAGTCGGTCCTACGCCTCCGAAAGAGTATGGCAGATCCGAGGAGGACCACTTTAACGGACGAACTCGTAGTAAAAAGTGAAGCGGAAATGGTCGAACATGAGATTGAAGCGACCGCTCGGAAGTTGGTCGCCGTATGGTCACACAACCCCTCGCTTGTTTCAGTGTTGAGATCTGCGCTGGATTTATTTCCGAGTACCGATCTTCTGGACCCCATCCTTGATGCGCTGGTTCCGAAACTCAAGTGCGATGACCTGAATATCAGACGAGTGGCAGTTTATGTTGTCGCCGAGATATATAGGGCCGCCGCTGTCGAGACTGGGCTACGTGCAGTCCCAGATGCGGAACATGACAAAAGGGTAATAGCGTATCGAGCGGCACTGAGACCCAAAGCTGTCGAATGGATGCAGGATCCTGAGCATCCGTGGTATTTAAAGCAGCAGTTGGCGCTCTTTCTGGCTGTTATGGGTCACGCGGTATCGGTGCCAAATGATCCAGAACTTGCTGATTACCGATTGCTGCACCAATTGCTTCAGTCGGATATCCCGGCCCGGTTGCGGGTTAGTGAGTGTGTTCCTGCCGCACTTACGCTTCTTAACATGGGTGTGGATGCCGGTGAAGGGATCGAGTTGCTGGTGCGAATATTTGAAAGGATTCCAAGCAAAGATCTTGCTGAGGCTGTCGCGATAGTAGCTGCATTGCGATTTGATTATCTAAGGTCCCTTGTCCGGGTGATGAAGTCTAGGAATAGTGGCCTGTCAAAGGAGCTTGAGGGGCTCATTCCTAATGTTCAACACCTAAGTGAGCGCCACTCGCTTGGTTCTTGGCCGAAGGAGGAGGAGCTCCCCTTATTGGCTATCATTGAGCATCCGGAGAACCCGTTCCGGCACGAACATGCTTTACTCAAGCTAGGTATAAAGCTGTTAGACTCCGGCGAGTTTTCCGGGGGCGGCCGGCCGCCGAGGTTGAACGAGATTTTTGTTTCTTGCGCTAAATGGAGTGATCTCCATACACCGTCTGGTCAATTAATAACAAGCATCCGTCGTCTTCCTGATGAGGGCGGAGTACATTTTCCATCGGTCCCGGAATGGTGCATTGACGGAATGCAGTGGGCATACGAGGTTGGCCGAATTCTTCGCGCATCAGCCATTGGCAATATTGATTTCGCCTCGAGACATCATCACTTACCTGATGCCTATGAAGGGTCACTCCCTAAGCTGCGGAGCCTTCCTGCCGCTGTACATAAGAGGACCATCGGCTTGTCGCCTCTCTCGGGGGTCCGGCAGACAGACCCCATCCCAACGTCCGATTGGTTTTCGCACTTAACGATGCGCCTACTTCAGTGGCCTGGCTTAGAGCTATCGGAAAGAGGGCTCTTTTTTGACGTCCGAGCTCTTGAATCGCCCAAGAGGCTGAAGGCCGCGTTGGAAGAGCATCTGTTGAAGTTGGAGGAGATGTTTGCAGTCCGATCAAGAATTCCGATATACCCAGTTACCGCAGAGCTTGCAGAAGGTGCGAATCTTGCCAAGCTAAGAGTCGGCGTTGTTCAGACGTTGCTTCCGAGGGTCGAAGATATCACAAATACCGATCCCACCTACTGGACTGCGGAATTCCGTGCCCGTCACCGTGCCCATTTAACTACGATGAGTCGTTTGCTTTTGACAAAGCTTCGGGCACAATCAACAGAAGGCACGTTGGGCCGTCGTTCTGTTGGCCTTGATCTAATTGTATTTCCGGAATTGTCCGTTCACCCGGATGATCTGTGGATTCTTGAACGCATTTCAGACATCACAGGCGCGGCGATTTTTGCTGGACAAACGTTCGTTTCTCATGAGCACTTTGGTGTGCCGATTAATAGGGCGGTGTGGCTGCTGAGGAGGAGTTCAGGATCGCACGGCCGGGAGATTCACCGTGTGTATCAAGGTAAGAGGTATCCTACGGCCGGCGAAAAAGCTCTTGGTGTTCAGGGGCATCGTCCGTATCAGACGGTTGTAGAATTGGTTGAGCAAAACGGAGGAACTGGATATGTGACGGGTACTATCTGTTTTGATGCCACTGACCTCGATCTGGCCGCTGATCTGCGTCCAATCAGCGATATCTTGGTGGTTGCAGCTCTAAACAAAGATGTCCCGACATTCGACACCATGGTGCAGTCTTTGCAATATCATATGTATCAACCGGTTATTCTCGCAAACAGTGGCCAATTCGGAGGCTCTACTGCACAAGCTCCCTTTATGGAACACCATGCCCGCCTAATTTCTCATGTTCATGGAGGTGGTCAGGCTGCTATCAACCTCTTTGAAATTGACGCTCTCGCATTCCGGTCTGTGAAAATGCAGAACCCATCGCGTGCTAGGAAGACTGCTCCTGCCGGTTTTACTGGCCGCAACGGGGGGTAAAGGCCGTGAGTCATGTTCACCCATATTGTTGTAAGGCCTATAGGCCCTGTGAGTAATGGGAAGTACTACCAGACTCGCCTTGCGTAGTCTTCCTTTTCGACTTCGAGGTGGAGCCAGGAATCGGTGCGGCTGACGCCGGGGAGGCTGCGGATTTCTTCGAGTTGGGCGAGGAGGTCGCGGGGGGATTGGGCGGCGAGGGTGGTGATGGCGTCGAAGCGGCCGACGGTCTGGGCGACGAACTCCACGTGGGAGGAGTTTCGCAGGAGTTCGAGGACGGCGTCATTGTCGCCGGAGAGGTTCAGGCCGACGCCCATGGAGAGCTGCCGACCGCCGGCGCCGCGGGCTTCCACCGCGCTGATCCGGATGATCCGTGCTTCCAGCAGCCGCTGCACCCGGGAGCGCACGGTGGTGGGCGTGAGCCCCACTGCGGCAGCAAGGTCGCGGTAGCTGGTCCGGCCGTCCTGCTGCAGGATTTCGATCAGCTGGGTGTCCACGTGGTCGATAGTGACCTCGCCGGCATACTGCGAGATGAAGAAGCCCTTGACCAGGCGCGTGTAGACCAGCGTGTCGATGTAGGCGACGTCCGGGTGTTCGCGCAGCCGGGTGAGCACGGCGTGCAGTTCGTCATGTGTGGCCACGCGGATCTCGGCAATCAGGTCGTGGGTTCCGCCGATGGCAGAGACCAGCACCGCCTCCGGCCAGTCGGCCAGCAGCTTGGCAATATTGCGCACCGGCCCGGACGCCACGACCGAGACGTGCGCGATCACGTGCTGGCCGAGGAACGCCGGATCCACCGCGGCGACCACCCGGACCGTTTGGGAGTCCAGCAGCTCCCGCAGCCTGGCGGAAACCGTGGCCCGCGGCAGGCCGAGCTCGCGCGCCAGCTCCTGGTAGCTGGCCCGGCCTTCCTGCTGGAGGGCGCGGACGAGTTTTGTGTCGATCATTTCGATGGGGTCCGCCAAAGTTTCCTTAACCTCCCAAGTGAGCACCGCCGTCGTCAATTATCCAGTGATCCAGCCCACATGCAAGCGCTTCCGAATAATTCTGCGCGAGAACGTGTGCAGAACTGAATTCAACGGTGCGTAACGCAAAATTTCTGCTCTTGTCGGATTGTGATTTCGGCCCTACAGTCGCATAGATCACATCGGCAGTCATGCCCACACCTATAGGTGGAAGACCATGTCACACACGTCAGCAGCCCGGCCGCAGTTCAGCCATGCCCGGGCCCGCCGCGCCGGATTCGCGGCCTTCGTCGGCACCGCCATTGAGTGGTACGACTTCTACATCTACGCCACGGCCGCGGCCCTGGTCTTCGGCCCGCTCTTCTTCCCGGAGGCGGACCGGCTGGCCGGCATCGCCGCGGCCTTCGCCACCTACGCCGTCGGCTTCCTGGTCCGGCCGCTGGGCGGGATCATCTTCGGGCACATCGGCGATAAGTTTGGCCGGCGCCCGTCGCTGGTGATCACGCTGCTGGTGATGGGTTTGTCCACCGTGCTGGTGGGCGTGCTGCCCACCTACGAGAACATCGGCTCCTTCGCGGCGGTGCTGTTGGTGCTGCTGCGCGTGCTCCAGGGCCTGGCCGTGGGCGGCGAGTGGGGCGGCGCCGTGCTGATGGCGGTGGAGCATTCGCCGGAGAAGTACAAGACCTTCTACGGCGGGTTCGCGCAGCTGGGCAACCCGGCAGGCGCGCTGGGAGCCACGCTGATCTTCGGCATCCTGTCCGCACAGGGCGAGACGTTCCTGGTGGACGGCGGCTGGCGCATCCCGTTCCTGCTGTCCGTGGTGCTGATCGGCGTGGGTTTCTGGGTGCGCTACCGGGTGGAGGAATCCCCGGTCTTCGAGGACAAGGTTGCCGGCCAGGAGCAGTCCGTGCCGATCAAGTACGCGCTGGGCAAGAACTGGAAGCCTATCCTGATCGGCATCGGCCTGCTGCCCATCTCCACCGGCGGCTACTACCTGGCCACCACGTTCGCCACCGCCTACGGCACCGATCCGTCGGTGGGCCTGGACGAGACGCTGATCCTGAATGCCATGTCCGTGGCGGCGTTCTGCGAGCTGGTCACCTGCCTGGGCATCGCCTGGCTGGGCGACAAGTGGGGCCGCAAGCGCGTGATGGCCATCGGCCTGGTCGGCTCCGTGGTGTTTGTCATCCCGATGTTCCTGGTCATGTCCACAGGCCCGGCCTGGCTGATCTTCGTGGCCTTCGCCGTGGTCCGCGTGGCGATGAACTTCACCTACGCCCCGGTGGCCACCATCCTGTCCCAGCTGTTCCGGCCGCAGGCGCGCTACACCTCCATCTCGCTCTCCTACGGCCTGGCCGCCGCACTCTGGGCCGGCCTGTCCCCGCTGGCAGCCACGCTGCTGTGGGATGCGACAGGCACGGTGTGGTCGGTGATCGGGCTGTTCGCCGCGATGGGCGCGCTGGGCATCGTCTGCCTGGCGATTGCGCCGCAGCACGTTGACGACGACGTTGCTTACGGCGAGCAGGACGCCGCCGGTTCTGCGGGTGCCGCCGGTGCCGCCGGCGTCGAAGGTATGTGGATGAAGGAGAGCTTTAAGTAATGCGCAAGCTGAAGACGTTCGACGACGGCGCTGATTTCCAGCCGCTGCTGGTTACCGCCGGAACCATCCACACGCTGGATCCGTCCGGAAAGGGCGCGACGGCGATGCTGGTCGCCGCCGGGCGGGTGGCCGCCGTCGGCACCGAGGCCGAATGCCGCCAGGCCGCCGCCGGGCTGGGACTGCGCGAGCCGGAGGTCCGGAACCTGGGCGACGCCACCGTGGTGCCCGGGTTCATCGACCCGCACGCGCACCCGCTGATGTACGGGCAGATGAAGACCTGGGTGGACTGCGGGCCGGACCAGGCAGGCAGCATCCCGGAGATCGTGGCGCTGCTGCGCGCGGCCGCGGAGACCGCGCCGGCCGGGCAGCCGGTGCGCGGCTACGGCTACGAGCACCGCAACCTGGCCGAGGGCCGGCACCCCACCCGGCAGGAGCTGGACCAGGTGGCCGCGGACCGCGAGGTCTATCTGATGAACGCCTCCGGCCACGGCGGCGTGGTCAACAGCTATACGCTGGAGCTCAACGGCATCACCCGGGACACCCTGAATCCGGCCGGCGGCGAGTTCTTCCGCGACGCCGACGGCGAGCTGACCGGCGAGTTGTCCGACGCGGCGTGCAACATCCTCACCGGCCTCGGCGGCGTGAAGGTGGGCCACCACGGCCCCAACTTCCACCTGGCCGATGCTCCGGACGAGCACCTGCGCCAGCTGGCCGCGGCGCAGCAGGACTTCCTGGCCGGCGGCGTGACCACGGTGGGCGACGCCCAGGTCTCCCGCCGCGAGTTCGACATGTACCTGCGGCTGGCCGATTCCTACCAGCTGAAGATCCGCTACAGCATGTACTTCCTCTCACACCTGCTGGAGGAGGGACTGGAGATCGGCATGACCGGGGCGTTCGGCAACGCACACCTGAGCTTTGCCGGCTTCAAGTTCTACGCCGACGGCACGCTGGGCGGCTGGACCGCCTACTTCCCGGACGGCTACGTGGGTGACCCGTGCCGCACCGGCCAGCTGTACCACGACCCGGCCGACTACGCGGCGCTGATCCTGAAGGCGCACGCCGCCGGGCTGCAGACCGCCACGCACGCGCAGTCGCCCACCGCGTTGGAGATGGTGATCTCCGCGATCGAAGCCGCGCAGCGGGAGTTCCCGGACTCGGACGCCCGGCACCGGATCGAGCACTGCGGCCTGCCCACGCCGGAGCAGATCCGCCGGATGGCCGACGCCGGCATTTTCCCGGTGAACCAGCCGCAGCACTACTACAACTGGGGCGAAGGCGTGACCGCTGCCGTCGGAACCCCGGGCGAGCGGTTCAATCCGCTGGGCGAGTTCATCAACGCCGGGGTCCCGGTGACCCTGAGCTCGGATGCACCGGTGGCCGAACCGCGCCCGCTGGAAGCGATCCAGGCCGCGGTGACCCGGGTGACCCGTCGCGGGCATCAGCTGGGATCGGACGCGCTGCGGATCACTGCCGCCCAGGCCCTGGAGGCGCATACGCTGAACGGCGCCCGTGCGCTGGGCCGCGAGGACGACCTCGGCTCGTTGGCGGTGGGCAAGCGCGCCGACTTCGCCGTGCTCTCTGCCGACCCGCTGGTGGTGGCGCCGGAGACCATCGCGCAGATCCAGGTGCTGCAGACCTGGGTGGGCGGCAAGCCGGCGTTCGAAGCCGAGCCCAACCGAACCAGCGAGCCGGCGCTCGCCGGAGGCGGCCATGTCTGAGCAGACCGCGCAGCGGGTGCAACAGGAAGTCCAACTGCCGGAGGGCGTGGTGGCCGACAACGTGGGCCTGAGCGTGTTGACGCTGCTGCGCAACTACGGGATCGATGCCGTGTTCGGCATCCCTGGCACCCACAACCTGGAGTTCTACCGGCACTTGGCGCCGCTGGGCATCCGCGCGGTCACCAGCCGGCATGAACAAGGTGCCGGGTACGGCGCCGACGGCTGGTCACAGCAGACCGGGCTGCCCGGCGTCGTGATCACCACCTCCGGGCCTGGCCTGCTCAACGCGCTCTCCGCCGCCGGCACCGCCTACTGCGAGTCGCGGCCGCTGATCATCCTGTCCCCGGGCGTGCCCGAGGGCGAGGAGTTCGCGGACGTCGGCGCATTGCATGAAACCAAGGACGCGGTCGGGGCCGCCGGCGCGATCGTGGAGTGGTCGCGCCGCGTGCACTCCGGGACCGAGGCCGCGCAGGCCATCCACGAGGCATTCGAGCTGTTCCGCTACGGGCGGCCGCGGCCGGTGCACATCGAGGTGCCGCTCAACGTGCTCGAGGGTCCAAGCGACTGCCCGGCCGAGCTGCTGGAGGCGACGCCGCGGCGCGAACCGGTGGGCGCCTCCGCGCAGGCCATCCGGCACGCGGCCCAGCTGCTGGCCGAGTCGCGCCGGCCGGTGCTTTTGGCGGGCGGCGGTTCGCTGCGCGCCGGCCAGCACCTGCTGCAGCTGGCCGAAGCCCTGGACACACCCGTGCTGACCACACTTAACGGCAAGGGCGCCGTCCCCGAATCGCACCCGCTCTCGCTGGGCTCGGACATCCGGTTGCCCGCCGCGCAGCAGCTCTGCGAGGAGGCCGACGTGCTGCTGCTCATCGGCTCCAAGGTGGGCGAGGCCGAACTCTGGTTTAACCAGCTGCACCCAAGCGGCACGGTGATCCGGGTGGACATCCTGCCCGGCCAGATGGCGAAGAACGTTGTTGCCGACGTTCCGCTCGTCGGTGACAGCGCCGCCGTCGTGCCCCAACTGCTCACAGCACTGCAGGATGAGCATTCGGTAGTCCACCAAGCGAGCGCCAGCGAGCGCGTGGAGACCCGAGCGCGTCGAGACCGCGGCGCCGATCGCGTCGCGCGGCTGCGCCCGGTGCTGCGCGACGCCGCGCGAGAACTGGCCCCGCCGCTGGCCGCGCTGGCCGAACAGGTGGCCTCCGTGCTGCCGGCAAACGCGGTGCTCGGCGGCGACTCCTCGCAGGTGACGTACTTCGGTACCGCCAGCTTTGTGCCGCAGGACCGGCCGCACTCGTTCCTGTACACCCCCGCCTACGCCACGCTGGGCTACGGCCTGCCCGCGTCCATCGGCGCCAAGGTGGCCGCGCCGGACCGGCCGGTGGTCTGCGTGCTCGGCGACGGCGCGCTGATGTTCGCCGTCCAAGAGCTGGCCACCGCGGTGGAGCAGCGGCTGGATCTGGTGGTGGTCTGCGCGGACAACGGCGGCTACGGCGAGATCCGGCAGAACGAGCTGGACCGCGGGATCGCGCCAGTGGGCGTGGACCTGGTCCAGCCCGACTGGGCCGCTCTGGCCACCGCCTTCGGCGGCCACGGCGAACGGATTACCTCTTCCGAGGACTTTGCGCCCGCACTCGCGGCCGCCATCGACTCCGGGGGAGTGCGACTGCTGCACGTCCCCACCGAATTATTCGTAGCTGCCTGACACCTCCCCGTGCCACGACGGCGGTGCCGGACATTCCCCAGCCGAGCACCGCCGTCGTACTTTCCTCTGCACCTTATTAACAGCACCACTCGAAAGGACCAACCCGTGAGCACCACCCAGGAAGCCCCCGCCACCGTCCCCGCAGGCCTCGCCGCCGAAGCCAAGGCCACCGCGCGGGAGTGGATCGACGCCAACATGGACAGGCTGTCCGAATGGCACCGGCACATCTGGGAGCTGGCCGAGCCAGCCTGGCGCGAATACCGTTCGGCTGCCTGGTACGTGGAGCGGCTGCGCGCTGAGGGCTTCGAGGTGGAAGAGGGCAGCGGCGGCATGCCCACCGCATTCAAGGCCGAGTGCACTCAGGGCAGCGGCGGGCCTGTGCTGCTGACCTACGCCGAGTACGACGCGGTGCCAGGCAACTGCCAGGCCGCCTCCACCGAGGAAACCCCGCGCGACGGGCTGAGCGCCTTCGCCCCCGGGCACACCGACCCGCACTCGGCGCTGGGCATCTCCACGCTGGCCGGCCTGCTCGGCACCAAGCACGCCATGGAGGTCCACGGCATCGCCGGCACCCTGCGCTACACCGGCGAACCGGCTGAGAAGGTGCAGGGCTCCAAGGTGGTGCACGGGCTGCGCGGCTACTACGACGGCGTGGACGCGATTGTCAGCTTCCACCCCTTTTACATGCTGCCGTTGTGCAACACCGCCCGTTGGGACACCCAGTGCGGCTCCTACTACTCCAAGGTCTACTCGTTCATTTGCGACGAGCCGGAGACCTGGCAGCTCTCGGCCAACCCCAACTCGCCGATCCCGGCGTCGCACTCCGCCGCCCGCGCGCCGGGCGCGAACGTGGCGCTGATGCAGATGTACACCAGCTCGCGGGTGATGCAGGACGCCATGCTGCCCAGCTTCGGCGGCTGGAGCCTCTCGGACGCGATCCTCGGCTCCGGGCAGGCGACCGCGGACAACCTGCCGGCGCGGATTGCGCAGATCCAGTACTCCTGGCGCTGCCCCACGCTGGAGATGGCCGAGCACGTGCTGGCCGTGCTGGACCGCAACGCCGAGCACGCCGCCGCGATGGCGCACTGCCGGGTGGAGACCACCTGGGTGGCCCGCAACCGCCCCGGCATCACCAACCACGTGCTGGCGCAGGCGCTGTACAACAATCTTGAGGAAGTCGGCGCTCCCTCTTACAACGACGACGCCGTAGCCGCCGCGCAGCAAATCCAGTCCGGACTCGGGATCGAGCCGATGGACAAGCCGTTCCTGGACGAGTGCGAATCGCTGATCTCCCCGCAGGACGCCGAAACCGCTTTGCGCGAGCACCTGGCCCCGTGGCAGAAGAACTGGACGAGCGACGACTACGTGGAGATGACGCACTACGCCCCCACCGTCCGGTTCTACATCTCCCGGCCCGCGCTCAAGCCCGCTCCCGGCAAGGGCGCCTACCCCGGCTGGGTGATGAACGCCCTCGGCGGCATCCCCGCCGCCATCGACCCGACCATCGAAGTGGCCGGCAAAACCATCGCCGGCACCTTCGTGGACATGCTGACCTCACCGGAGCTGTTGGCGTCGGCAGCCGAGGAGTTCAAGCAGCGAAAGGCGGACGACCCCACCGAAGCCCTGCTCCCCGCTGACTTCATGCCGCCCACCGGCCTCGCCTGGCCCGACTACTCCCCGGCCGAAGGCACCGGCTTCGGTGCCGGAGCGGGCGAGAGGACCTGGCACCCGCAAGCGCTGTAGCAGTTTGACTTGCCGCACAACATGGGGGCGCGATCATCCGCATAACTCGGCTGCTTTATGCATAAGTTATGCGCTTTCCCAAGCAGTTCCCCTGCCATGACATAAATATGCATAACTTATGAGTCGTCGGGGCTACTAGCAAGGTCCTGAGCAGGTCGTGAGAGAGCCTGGAAGCAGCCTCATGTGAAAAGTGCGTCTCGGATGCTTCTGCATCTTTGCCGACGCTGCGCGGTTAAGCGACAGCCCCGCCGTCGTACTCCAACCACATAAGGCGCGACCCATTCGAAATCCCCCTGCCCTGGACAGCAGGTACATCACAGATAAAGTCAGGTTCGGCGCCCGAAGGATGAGAAAGGGCATGACGCGTCGACGGGACGGGCCTGCGCTTGAAGGCGTAACCCCGGCGATATGGCGAACCAGTGATCGTTCCGGGGTCTTCGATAGCAACTATAGGAAAGCGTGTGCACGAGGGCAAGTTCGGGTCCGAGCCGCAACATGAACAGACGAAGAGGCGCACTTCGAGGCTGCCACTTGAGACTTACTTGGCCAAAGCAGAGGGCCTACTGGCCTTTTTTGCAGAGCCCGGACTTGCCTGTTAGCAGAATCCTGCCAGCTAGGGGAGGTTGGACGGGGCCCGTAGGTGACAGCGCCGCCGTCGTACTGCGCATTGCCGAGGGCAGGGATGACACTGTGAGGCCGCCGCGATGCGGTCGGAATGCAACTGTGCGCACCGCGGTGGACCTACCACCGGCCGTCCGTCTCGGGATCATCCTTCAGTGTGCGCTCAGGCTTGAAGCATGTTCCAGAGAATCAGGTCATGCGCGTGCCTGGCTTTCTCATCGCCCCGGAAGTCGGCCTGCTGGACGCCGCCTCCGGTATTGATGGCGATTGAAGAAGTCGAGGCGAACTTTCCGAGCATGGACTTGTTGGAGACCATGGAGACGGAGCGGATGTTCTTGTAGGGCACGGAAGTGATGGCCATCTTGCCCCCGACGAAGCTCTTGTCCTGGATGACCACACGCTTGTCGGTAATGCCGACGAAACCGGTGCCAACGCCAATGCAGTCGTAGACGGCATAGACAATTTCGCCCTGTAGGAGTCCTGCCTGAATCAGGGCGAGCTGCTCCGGGCGATCGTGGACGATCTGGTTCACGGTGGTCCTTTCGCGAGACATGGCGGAGGGCGCGGGATATAGCATCGCCGTCCGCTGGTGACTATCGGCCGGGGCAAGACGGCGGAAAGGGCGCGCGCATACCTTTCTTGCCCCCTTAGGCGTCGGCAGGGCACCTGTATTCCCGATCGCGCTCAAGGCCGGGGGTTTGGCTTGAACCTGACGCAGCGGCCTACTGCTTCATGCTCGGGGAAACCGGCCACCGAGACCGGCGAGGACTTCGAGAACTGGCGCGACAACCGCGCCCCGCGCGACCACAGCGCACAGGCCCCGGTGGCCAGCGGCATGGACCTGCTGGAGTTCGAAGTCGTCGAACTCGCTGGCTGATTTGCGGCTCCCGCGGCCGCTGTGCCCAGGGCCGTCGCCGAACCCGGCGCGGTGCCGGATGGCGACCGGACCGCCGTCGTAGTTCCGAAGCTGAACGGCACTTGGGCGAGGCAGTTGCGATGGCAAAGGCCGGGGGTGAGGAAGCAGCTGGCGAACTGGCCGTCCCGTGGCAGTTGTTTACCGTTTTATCGAGCGGTGGCCTTCGGGCAACGGGACCTTCTCGACTCCGTCGAGCGCACCTTCCATGGTTTCCTTCCAGACCGGCGGCGCGCATGTATCCCACGTCCCAATATCTGGAACGCGGGATTCACACGTGGGCTTCGGACGGCTACTGGTCCACCGGCAGCAGCAAGCCCTTGACATCCGGATCGGTGCGGAGGAAGTCCTGCACGGCCGGGTCCTTTAAGGCCCTGATCAGGTTTTGCATCCGCAACGTGTAGGCAAGGCCTTGGAGCGGGATCTTGCAGGTTTCCACTCGGCTAGGCGCGGGCCCTACCGCATTCTGTACTCCATTGATGAGGAACACAGCAGCGTCAGCATCCCGCGGATCGACCACCGTGCCGATGTGTACCGGCCCAGATAGTCCCGAACGCGTCGATGAATGGCAGAGAAAGGCGCGAGGAGGATCATGGGCTTGGTGCTCGCCTTCTGCCGCTTGGTCATGGCTGTGTTCTTCGCCTTGATCGGTTGCGGCGGCATGGCAGCTCGGCGCTCCTCAATACAACGACGACGCCGTGGCCCGGCACCCGAAAACGGCCTGGAAGGGACATGCAGGGCACAGCGGGTCCGATGGCGAAGTCCTTCCTGCCGAATGCCAAAGCCCCCGAAGAGAGACTCCGGGGGCAACTCGAAGGGCAGTTTAGAAGCCCAGGCCGATTTTTGACATCAGGGCCGCCGTCGCGGCCTTCACCCCGGTGGCCAGTGCCATTTCGGCGGCGTCGCCGGGCGCGAAGAACGCCGAGTGGTGGGCCGGAAGCGGTTGGGCCGATTCGACGCGCTCCTGCGTGAATCCACCGAGAAACCAGTAAACGTTCGGCACGCCGATGGCCTCTGCGAACAGGCCGACATCCTCGCTGGCCATCTGGGGTGAGCCAACCTCAACGTTCTCAGGGCCCAACGCCTCGCGAAATACATCGAGGGCTTTACCGGACTCTTCGAGGTCGTTGTAGCACGCGGGGAAGCTCGAAAGTTCGACGATCTGCGGTTCCGGCGCGCCGGATGCGGCGGCCTCAGCCGTGATGATGCGGCGCAAGGCAGCCAGAACTTTGTCACGGACGGCCGGGTCGAAGGTCCGCACGTTCAAGGTGAATTCGGCCCGATCAGGAATAACGTTCTCCTTGAGCCCCGAGTGGAATGTCCCCACGGTCACCACGGCCGTGTCCCTCCCGCCGATCTCGCGGGACACCACGGTCTGGAGCCGAACCACCATGGACGCTGCGCAGACGATGGGATCGATGCCCTGTTCCGGCGCTGATCCGTGCGATCCCTTGCCGTGAACCGTAACCTTCCATGAGTCGGCCATGGCCATGGCGGGCCCCGGAACCAGCGTCACGGTGCCCGCCCGGCTGCCCATCAGGTGCTGGCCAAAGACAATCTCGGGGCGCGGCGCCTTGTCCCAAATGCCGTCCGCGACCATGGCCTTGGCGCCCGCGGCGATCTCCTCGCCGGGCTGCAGGATGAAGACCACGGTGCCGGCCCACGCCTCGGTTCGCGCGGCGAGCAGGCCGGCCGTCGCCAGCGCGACTGCCATATGCGTGTCATGGCCGCAGGCATGCATCACCGGCACCTCGGTGCCGTCCTCCAGATGCCCGACGGCGGTGCTTGCGTACTCGACGCCTGAGTCCTCCTTGACGGGGAGGGCATCCGTATCGGCGCGGTAGCCTACGATCGGCCCGTCACCATTGCGCAGGATTCCGACGACGCCCGTGCCGCCGCAGCGGAACACTTCCAGTCCCAGCGAGGTGAGCTCCTCTTCGAGAAACTTTGCCGTCCGGTACTCCTGCATAGACAGTTCCGGATTCGCGTGGAGGTACTTGTACGTCTCAAGGAGCTTGGCGGCTCCCGCGTGGTCAAGCTCGAGCTGGTCCAAAATGGTCCTGGCGGTCATGTGGTTCCTCTTTGGGTGGGGGATAGAGTGGCTGGTGCGGGGAGCCACGGCTGTGGCCAGAGCTAGGAGCGCGCGCTTTCCAGCGTTTCTGCCGGCTGCCTGTCCTTGCGCAGGAACCAGGCGGCTACCGCAGTGGTGACGACGGCCAGCACCGTAGCGTACATCTTCAGCGCCGGTAGGAGCGGGACGAGGACAAACACAACCACTGCGGAAACGACAAGCGCGATGAGCGCAGAGCGAGGGGCCCGCTGGCTCACCATTGCCTGCACGATGACTGCGCCCATGACGGTCGGGAGGATAAAGGTCTGCACCACGGCGACAACGTCGGCTGGAACGATGCTGACCAGCCAGGTTCCGAGGAAGCCGACGAAGACAAGCAGCGATAGCAGGTGCACGGCGGCGGCGCCGCAGATGGCTGCAACGGACGCCAGCTCACCTTTCCGGGTGCCGGCCTTGGCTCCGATGGTCGACTGGGCGACGATCACGGCCGGCAGGAGCTTGTTAGAGATGTTGCCGATCATGAAGGCCTGGTACATGGAGGACGCCCCGAGAATGGGGTAGTAGGTCAGCGGTTCGATGACCCAGATGACGCCGAACACTGCTGCGATGGCGACGAAGGCAGTAAGGATCGACGCGAAATTAATGTCCAGCCCGGAAAAGAAGATCAGATATGCCGGCAGCGTCAACGAGAAGACCAGCCCTGCGAGCATGGTGGCGCGGCCCCATCGACTGGTCGTGCGGTCAAAATCCGCCAATGCGCTGGTGCCTGTGATGGAAGTACTCATGGTGTGCTCCTTGGGGAATCCGGAATCAGGCTGCGGAAACGAAGTAGGTGATGGTCAGTCCTAAGAGGATTGCGATCCCCAGCGCCCATTCCTTGATCCAGGTGGCCCCCGTTCGTTTGGCCAGCAACAGGAGGAGGGCCATGATGGCGGCGGAGGAAGCGAAGGCGACGATGTGGACTGGGGATTTCGGGAACTCGGCGAAACTGAGGACGGAGAACGCGCCGAGCAGCGCCGCACCCGGCACGATCATCATCACTGCCGGATTGACCTGGCGGAGCTTCGAGTCTCCGCGCTTGAGCAGGGGCGTGAAAATCAGCGTCGCGAGCATCCACATGGCCCCGCCCAGGCTCATGGCGGCCAAGGCCAGTCCGAAGACGGACTGGGTGTATGTCGGCCCACCCAGCTCCGCGCCGGCAGTGTTGGCCGCGATGGCTGCCGCACCGGTTTCGTAGGAAACGGATCCGATGAGCCCGATGCGTACAAGTACCGAAGGAGTGCCGAAAACAGTCAGGAGCGCCACGGCAACCAGCACGACTGCAAGAGATGGGCCGATCGCAGAGATAGCCCCGGCACGGAAGCTGGTTTTCAGCTCCCCGGGAGTCATCCCCACGGACGGGGCGGCAAGCCGCGCGGCTTTCATATAGATCAGGCTTTGGACAATGATGACAAGAAAGACGCCCCCGGCGCAGATCCACATGACGGGTGAATTGGCAATTGCCATGACGTCGGCCGAATTATTACCCACCGCTGCGACGGCTGGCTGAGTGACAGTAAAAGGCATGATGGTCTCCTGCATTAGGGGTGGGCTCTATCGCATAACCCCGGGCATCCCACGATGATCGGGTTGTTGGTGGCGCTGTTCGGATTAGTGGGTGGAGTGTTCGGGGGCGGCGTCGTCCTCTGCCAGGTCCTTGCCCTTGGTCTCCGGAGACGCGATGGCCGCCACCAGTACCAAGGCGCAGAGAACGATCAGGTAGACATCGAACGCGCGCGGCATACCTTCGGAGTAGAGCCAGGTCTGCAGGTAGGGCGCGGTGCCACCGGCTAAAGCTCCGGCGACCGAGTAGGGAAGGCCCATGCCTATGGCCCGGACCTTGGTCGGGAACTGTTCCGGGAAAAATGCCGGCATGATGGCCGTCGGTGCTGCTATCAACACCATACCAACGGCCATGTAGACGACCAGACGCCACGATTCCTGCCCGCCGGTAAAGACCAGTGTCAGCGGGATGATCAGCACCATGGCGCCGATGGTGAAGAAGTACCAGTTAAACTTCCGGCCGATTTTGTCTGACAGCCAGCCCCAGAACACCAGGCACAGGATGAAGAAGAGGTTGGCAGCGGTGCTGATCCACAGCACATGGCTAGGGTTCATTTGCAGCGGACCCATGGCAAAGGCCGGTGCCATGATCGACCATACGTAGAACATCACCGTACCGCCGGCTGCCAGTCCCACGATGCGCAGGCAGGCGCGGCGGTGCTTCCAGATCTCGGGCCACAGCGAGGTGCGCTCTGCGGTTTGTCCGGCAGCACGGGCGGATTCGAGCGCCTTGGCCCGCTCGCGGAACATCGGAGTCTCGTCCAGTTTCCGCCGCAAGACCAGCGCGTAGACGCCCAATACGCCGCCGGCGATGAACGGGACCCGCCATGCCCATTCGCGGACAGCATCGACGCCGAGGGTGCTGGTCAGGATGGCCCCGAGCAGGGTAGCGGCGATGACGCCGACGGTAACGAAGACAAAGACGCTGGATGACCAGAGCCCGCGCGATTTACGCGGAGCCATCTCGGTCACATAGGTGAAGGAGGACACGACCTCACCGCCGTGCCCCAGTCCCTGCAGCATGCGTCCGAGCAGCAGGAAGACCGCTGCAGCCGCGCCGATCATGTCGTAGTTCGGCGAGATGCCGATCAGCAGGCTGCCGCCGGCGGTGATGATCATGGATACGGACATGGCCTGGCGCCGGCCGATACGGTCGGCGAACCAGCCGAAGAAGAGGCCGCCCAAGGGGCGCATGAGGAATCCGGCGGCGAAAATAGCCAAGGTTCCCAGCAGTGCGGTGACAGGATCCTCGGCACGGAAGAACTGTCCTGCGAAGTAGGCGGCAAAGATCGAATAGGCGGTCCAGTCGTACCATTCCAGCGCGTTGCCGACGCCGACGCCGACGATGATCTTTCGTTTCTCGCGCGCCGACAGTGGTGTGCCGGCGGTTGAGGTTTTAGGTGCGGTTGCAGTCATGGAAACATGCCTTCGCTTGTGAAGTGACGGATGAGGGCAGGGCGCGTCTTTGCGCCACATGGTCGGCGGAGCCTTCAGTGTCGCAAAGGCTCCGGTCTATACCCCGGCTTGAGCGGCCACATTTCGGCCGTCAAGCTGGTCAGCAGCAGATTCGCTGTGAGTACTGTGTCACATCTTCGTGACGGAAGTCACCGAAATGGTAGATAACAGTTTGGTCACGCTGCCAGCTGGCGGAAGCGGGAGCCGTGAAAGACCAGCGGATTCCGTTCCTTGTCCGCTTGCAGGGCGTGGATTTCGAAGAACACCGCCTCGTGGTCGCCCGCCTCATGCTCCGCATAGATGCTGCATTCGAACCACAGCGACGCGGCAGGCAGGAGGATGGCGCCGCTCGGCATGGTTGCTGCCTCGATGCCTTGAAACCGGGAACTCTTGTCGCGGCCAGCCAACTGTCGGCACAGCGCGCCCTGGTCTTCGCCGAGAATCGAGACGCCGATCCGGCCGGCCTGTCGCAACACGGGCCACGTGGTTGAGGACTTTTGCACCGCGAACATTACCAGCGGGGGCTCTAGGGAGACGCCGACGGTGAAGGAAGAAGCCACCAAGGCGTGGCGCTCGCCGGAAACCTCGGCAGCCATGGCGGCAACGCCCGAGGGGAAGTGCGCAAACGTCTCCCGCAGCAGCTGCGGATCGGGTGTATGGGTGCTCAGGCTCATGATCATGTCCTCCTTGGGTCTTCTGCGGCGGGTGCCGCCGCTTGTGTGCAGTCAGCATGCCAGAGGTTGCCCCGGCTTGTATAGCACTTTGATGACGACCGTTTAGATTTCTGGAATATGACGTACTTCACCTTCTTCTATTGCAGCAATGTGTCGACCGTAGTAGTTTCTGTCACATCGCCGTACAGCGGCGGCTCATTGGAAGGAGCACCATGACCCAGCAGATCGATACCCAGACCAGAAGCCGCGTAAGCGTGGTCCGTCAGGCGGAGCGCGAAAACCTGTGGTTTCTCGGGGACCTGATTCAGCCGATCATCACCAGCGAAATGACCGAAGGCCGATTCATGATGGCCCTGACGCACTCCAAGGCTGGTTCAGAGCCGCCCCTGCACGAGCACGATGCCGAAGATGAGATTTTCTACATTCTTGAAGGAAAAATTTCGTTCTGGGCGGCGGATACCGAGGTGACGCTTGGCCCTGGCGATTGCATCCTGATGCCCAAGGATGTTCCGCACATCTTCCAAGTGGCACCGGATCTGGAAGCCAAGTGGCTGGTCATGACGGCTCCGGGCGGACTGGAACACTTCTTCCGGGATGTCTCCATTCCGGCCGAATATGCCGGTCCGCAGCGGGGATGGGAAATGGACGAGGCCACAGAGAAGCGGCTTGAGGAAGCATGCGCTAAGCACAACATCACGCTCCTTGCCCCTCCCGGTACCCGCCCGGGGCGAGACTCCTGACGTGCCGACAGCAGTCACTTCCTCGACCGAAATCGTTCGGGCCTTCTGGACTGCACAAGCAGCAGGAGACGCGGAGGCGGCCCGCACGCTGATGGCGGACGATGTCGTA
Organism: Arthrobacter sp. NPDC089319; assembly: GCF_040684925.1. Taxonomy (NCBI): domain Bacteria; kingdom Bacillati; phylum Actinomycetota; class Actinomycetes; order Micrococcales; family Micrococcaceae; genus Arthrobacter; species Arthrobacter sp. NPDC089319. The sequence continues at coordinate 198,384 of NZ_JBFBGZ010000002.1, forward strand.
TGGGCAGTCGTGGGCCGCCACGCCGCCGTCGCACGTACCTACCGTGGCGTGGAGGCTTTTTTCGGGGAACTGATCGCCACCTTGAGCCGGACCTTCGAACCTGGCAGTGCGGTGATGGACATCCGCGATATGTACGAAGATGCTGCCCAGTCCACCGTCGTCACGCATTTGTACGAAACTGCCCGGACCCGGACCGGGCTGAATTTTGAAAACGACATCGTCACCATCATGACCGTCAAGGACGGCCGGATCACCCATTGCCGGGAGTTCATGGACCTCCACGAGGTCCGCCGCACCTTCGGCGATGAGCCGGCAACCAGACCAGTAAACGCCCAAGAGTAAAGGGACCACCATGACCGACACCACCGTCGCGCCGGCATCCGCCCGGATCACAGCCACCGAAGCCCCGCCTGCGTCATTGACCGCCGAGATCGTCCAGAAGATCCATGCCTACGGCCCGCTGCTGCGGGAGAACGCACTGCTGGCCGACCGCAACAGGGTTTTGCCGCAGCAGTCCGTGGATGCCTTGGAGGAGAGCGGCGCCCTGCGGATCGCCGCTCTGCGACGGTACGGCGGCTACGAGGGCGGCGCGTCAATGCTGCTGGAAGTCGCGCGCACGGTGGGTTTCTACGACCCGGCGGCCGCCTGGTGCACCGTGATCTCCAACGGCTCGGTGATGCTCGCCAATCGTTACGGCGACGACCTGCTCGATGAGGTCTTTGCGGACGGCCCGGTGCGGATGGCATCGATTTTTGCCAGCCCGCAGGGGACCGCCGTGCCGGAGAACGGCGGGTGGCGCGTCTCCGGTGAATGGCCGTTCGCTTCGAATTCGTCGCACTCCGCATGGGCCATCGGGATCCTCTTCATCAAGGATGCCGACGAACAGCCGGGCGCGGCCCCGCGCATCGGCTTCGCCATGATGCGCCGTGGCGAGTACGAGGTGAAGGACACCTGGTACACCATCGGAATGCGCGGTTCCGGCTCCAACACCATGGTCACCGAAAACCTGTGGCTTCCGCAGAACCGTATCATCACGTTCGAACAGCTCATGGGCCCGGGCTACGAACGGGATCCGGAAGCCACCTTCGGGCGCCGGCTCACCCCGCACCTGACCATGTCCACCACCATCCAGGCCGCGTCCCTTGGGGCAGCGGCGGCAGCCCTGGACTTCGTCACCGAGAAGGCACAGACCCGTCCGATCACCTACACCAATTACAAACGGCAGATCGACTCCGGGGCCTTCGTACAGAACCTGGGGCAAGTCAGCATGAAGATCGATTCGGCGCGCCTGCTTTTGGAACGTTCAGCCGCCATGATCGACGCCGCCGCAGCCGGCACCGAGCCGATGCCGCTCGAGGAGCGTGCCCGCAACCGCGGCGGTATCGGCCACGCGGGCCACGAACTGGTCGACGCCGTCAACGACCTGTGCTGGCTGCACGGCACCGCCGCCTTTGCCGAGCACAGCCTGCTGGGCCGGATGTGGCGGGACATCAACACCGGCACGCGGCACGCCTCCATCACGGCGCCGATGGGTTATGAGCTTCACGGCAACGGCATCACCGACACCGAGTACATCTCGGCCAAGCTCTAAGGAGTCGTGGGGACCTTGAGCAAAAGCCCCCTTTGTCTGAGAGCGGTGAACGACGGCGGTGTGCTTGCCTACCGCGGAATCCGCTATGCAGCGCTCGACGGCGGTGCACGCTTTGCCGCCGCCGTACCGGCGTCCGGCCAGCTTGACACCGCGCGGCTCGCGGATGTCCCTGTTTTCCCGCAACTGCCCAGCCGACTGGCTTCTGCGATGGGTACCGGCGCAGAGAATCCCCAGACGGAGGACGCTTTCTACCTCAACGTTTGGGCGCCAGACGGGGCGGAGCAGTTGCCGGTGCTGATCTTCATTCACGGTGGTGCCTGGATGACCGGCGGCGGCAGTAACGAGTGGTATGACGGCGCACGATTGTCTGCGCAGGGACTGGTCGTGGTCACCGTGAACTATCGGATCGGTGCGGTCGCGCACCTTGCCCCGGTCGGCGCCGAGCACAGACCGCTTCAAGATCTGCTCCTTGCCTTGCAATGGGTTCGGGAAAATATCCGTGGGCTGGGCGGGGACCCGGACCGGGTGACCGTAGCGGGCCAGTCGGCAGGAGGCTGGTATGGGCACCTGCTTAGCCTCCTGCCGGAAGCCAAGGGGCTGCTGCGCCGCGTGGCCCACTTAAGTATGGGCACGCGCTCGCCATGGGAGCCCGGCCATGCCGCACGGGTCCGTGCGGCTGCCGCCAGCCACCTGGCCCCGTCCACACTGGCTGCAGCCCCGACGCCCGAGCTGCTGCGCGCCGGTTCCCGCGGGCTGGCCGAGAATGCCGGCACCCGCCCTTTGGGCTATGCGGCTTCCGGCTATCTTCCTACCGCCGCCCCGAATATCCCCGAGCATTTCCTGGATCCGGACTGGGCGGCCGCACGCTGCCACGCCGAGGCGGTGTACCTGCGTTACACGGCAGACGAAACCGGCATGTTCTTCTTCAATTCCGAACCGGAGCTCGGGGCCGGGGAGGCTGAAGCGGATGCGTTCCTTGCGAGCCTGCCGGAGGCCGACCGCCCACCCTTGCAGCTGGCCGGACTCAGCCCTTACGAACAGTTGGTTTCCGCGTCGTCCTGGGTCCAGTTCCAACGTTTTCCCACCGAACTCGCCGAGGCCTACTCGGCAAAAGGCATTGCCGCTTCCTTGCACGTTTTCAGCCACCGCAGCGCACTGCCCGGGCTGCTCAGTGGGCACTGTTTGGACCTTCCGTTCCAATTCGGCAACCGCGAGGCGTGGGCGGATGCGCCGATGCTCCACGGCCTTGACGACGATGAATTTGAAGAGTTGGCCGGCGAACTGATCAGCGAACTCTCGGAGTTCGCTGCCGGATCATCAAACCAGGCGATTCCAACGGCGGACGGGCGGGCTTAACCGTAAATGGCGCGGTGGACATGCCGGGCGGACAGCGGACCGAGCAGGGCATGCAGTTCGCGGAACAGCGTACGGGCTGTTTCGCCCGTCCAGCCTTCGGGGAGCGCTTCGCTCGGCAGCCCGGGATCGAGATAAGGCAGCTGCCGCCACTGCGTCACCATGGGCACGTAGGTGGAGAACGCATCGCGGTAAACGTCTTCATTGCGCTCGGCGCGTTCCTTCCACGACTCAAGGACGGGGGAGTAGGAATCGACGAAGTCGTGATAATGCGACTCAAGTGCTGACAGGTCCCACCAAAGGGCAACCTTGCGCCGCAGGTCACCAGGGCCGGCATGGTGTGACAGAAAGAAGTCGATGTATTCTCCCAGCTCGTTCCGCTCCATGTAGGCGGCCGCCTCCGGCTGTAGATGCGAGGGCGCAACGCATAGACCCGGTCCGACCGTACCGAAGCCCATCCGCGCGAGCCCGCTGCGGATCTTGTGCCGTTGGTTCCGCTGCGTCTCGGGAACAGAGAAGGCGGCCAGCAACCAGGGGTCCTCCGACCGCGCCGGATGCGGAGCGAAAATGCGCTCATCGCCGACGCGGAAGTGCGCTTCCAGCTCTGCAGCCAGCGCGTAGCCGGCCTCGCCGTCGATCCGCTCGCTGGTCAGAACTCCCTTTTTCTTCAACCGGGAGATGGAGGAGCGCACGCTGGCCGGTTCCGCCCCCAGATCCTGCAACAGGCGGACAACGACGGCGACCGGAATCGCTCCACCGCTGTGCCGGCCATAAATGCCGAAGACCGTCACGATAAAACGGTGGTGCGGGGGCTGTCCCTTGTCACCCGGGAGCCGTCCGGCAATAATCTCGTCTTCAGCGCGCACGCAACGAGCCTATCTGACCGCCGGTGCCGCCGGGCGCAGCCAATCAGCGGCCGACTTAGGATGAGAGATGCACGACTATTGGGAGTGTGCACCTTAACCGCCGAAATGGCAGCCAGGCTCGGTGAAGGCATGAACTCGGCGTTCTGGATGATCGGCGTCTACCTGGTGGTGGTCGGAGTCCTGAGCGTGCTGATGCTCAACCCGGACCGCACCGGCGCACGCCTGCAGCAACGGTTCGTCTACAACGGCTGAACGAAGCAGTCACCGAAGTCTATCGACCGGACGGGGCACTCCGTCATCGTTGCACCATAAGATGGGACGTGGATTGCAGTGAAGGGAGAATCATGGAGGGGAACGACGGCGGTCTGCCGGAGGTCTGCATCGAACGGACCGTAGAGTGGGTCGATACCGACGCGGCCGGCCACCAGCACAATTCCGTGATCATGCGGTGGGTCGAGGCGGCTGAAGCCGAGATGTTCCGCCGACTGGAGCTGCCCGAGTACTTCCCGAGCGCCCCGCGGGTGCAGCAGGTGATCAATTACCGGGCCAAGCTGTGGTTCGGCCAGCGGGTGACCGCCCGGTTGTCAGTGCAGCAGGTGGGCCGGACGTCCCTGACGTTCGCGTTCGAGGTCCACGGCCACGCGCACAAGAAGTCGCCGGGCGGTTTGGCAGCCCACGGAACCTTCACCACCGCCTACGTCCCGGCTGACAGCGACGGCGCGCAGCCATGGCCCGACCACATGCGCGCCGTCATCTGCGGCGCCGGCGTTCAGTCGGCGCGCGCGGGAAAGGCATGATGGAGATTCCGGCGCCGCAACTGCAGCACCAGCAGTTGATCCTCACCATTTGCGGCCTCTACGGGCGGCGGGGCGGGTCCGCCCTGCCGGTGTCCGTACTGATCGACATGCTTGGCGACCTGGGACACGACGCCCCGGGGGTGCGTTCCGCGGTCTCCCGGATGAAGGCCAAGGGTGTGCTCAACAGTGTACGCAGCGGTGGAGCGGCCCGGTACGAGCTGTCGCCGCGCTCGCTGGAAATGGTGCAGGAGGGCGACGAGCGAATTTTTGCACCGCACCGCGGAGACCCGGACGGCCGGTGGGTGCTGGCGATCTTTTCGGTGCCGGAGTCAATGCGGGACCGTCGGCATCAGCTCCGCGCCGAACTGGCCCGGCTGGGCTTCGGATCCATGTCGGCGGGGGTCTGGATCGCTCCGGCTGCCGTGAGGGAGAGCGCCCGGCGGCGGCTCGAAGACCGCGGTCTGGCCGAGTACGTGGAATTCTTCACGGGCGAGTACGAATCGGATATGCGAGCCAAGGTGGCGCAGTGGTGGGACCTCGACGCGTTGGCGGCCCAGATCGACGAATTTCTGGACTATTACGGTGGATCGCTGGAGGCATGGACTAAGCGCGTCGGTGACGATGCCGCGAGGGCGCTGGCCGCGTCGGATCCTGACATCAGGCGGGATGCTTTCCGGTACTACGTGCCCATGCTGACGTTGTGGCGGCGGCTGCCGTACCGTGATCCCGGTCTGCCGCTCAAGTACCTGCCCGACGGCTGGCGCGGACCGGAAGCCCGGGAGACGTTCTTCGGTGTCCACCGACTTGTCGGCCCGCTGGCCGAAGCGCACGCTCAGTCTCTGGTCGCGGACGTCGCCGCAGCCTAAAAGCGCCCGGCAGGATTGCAGAACTCCGGTCCAGGTCGACTTGGAAGATTCGGCACTGGGTGCCGAGCGGCCGGTCGAACTGGGCGTACTGGGTGATAGTGCCGAGACGGCTCGGGCGGTGCTGGAAGTGCTGCAGTCGGTCCTGGGCACCGGGGACGGCGGCTTCCTTATGAGGATCGCCAGTCTGGAGACAGCAGTGCCGGTCCGCGAACCGCGCCGCTGGTCATTGACGCGCGGATTGCCTCCGACGGCGGCGCTTGGTGGCTCGCCGAGGCCTTCAAGGGGCATTGACCGCCGGCGCTGCCGTGGGTGAGGCGGCCGTGGTGACAAAAGTGTGGGAGGGCGGAAAGACTCCGCCCTCCCACACAGCGTGGCTCTGCGTTTGACTCAGCGCTCCGGGATCACCGCGATTCCCTGGATTTCAATCAGCGCTTCCTTCTGCCACAGACGCGAAACGCCGATCCCTGCCATGGCCGGATATTCTGTGCCGGCCATCTCCCGCCAAAGCCGCCCGATCTCCCGGCCGTTGGCCATGTAATCGTCCACGTCGGTGAGGTAGATGGTCACGCTGACCAGGTCTTCGGGGCGTCCGCCGGCTTCCTCCAGTGTGGCGAGCACGTTGGAAAACGCCTGTCGGAACTGCTCCACAATCCCGCCCGGGACAATGTTCATGCCCTTGTCCAGTGCGGTCTGGCCGCCCAGATAGACGATGTTTCCGGCGAGAATCCCGTGCGCGTAGCCGGACGGCTTGGGCAGCGAAGCCGGGTTGATGGTGCGATTGCCGACGGCTGACTGGTTGCTCATCTGCTCTCTCCTTGGTGTTGGTGCGTGCTGGTTTTTCGTCAGTTTGCAAAAAACTCTGGTGCAGGTCTCTTCAATCGTGTACGTTGAGCATATGTGACGGCCGTAAAAAAGTCGACACATCGAAATACCAAAGGAGAAACCGCATGAAACTGGCCACCTTGCGAACCGGTCCGCGCAGCACCATGGCCGCCGTCCAGCTGGAGGCCGGCACCTATCTGCCGTTGCCGGCCGCCGACGCGGGAGCCTTGCTGGCGGTCCCGGACTGGCGTGCCAAAGCTGAGGAAGCGGTGCGCACTGCGGTGAGCACCGCCGTCGTCCGCGTCCCTGACACGGAGCTGGCCCCGGTGGTGCCGCGTCCGGGCAAGGTGATCTGCTGCGGCCTGAACTACGGCGACCACATCCAGGAGATGGGCCGCGAGCTGCCCGAGTACCCCACGCTGTTCGCCAAGTTCGCGGACACGCTCGCCGGGCCGGCTGACCGAATCACCGTGGCTGGCAGCGACAGCGTGGACTGGGAGGCCGAGCTGGCCGTCGTCGTCGGCGCCACCCTGACCCGGGCGGACGAGGACCAGGCCGAGGCCGCCATCGCCGGCTACACCATGGCCAACGACGTCTCGATGCGCGACTGGCAGCGCCGGACCCTTCAGTGGTTCCAGGGCAAGGCGTTCGACGCAAGCACGCCGCTGGGGCCGGTGCTGGCGACCGCTGACGAATTCGACGGAACCGGCGTGGAAGTCCGCGGCTACGTGAACGGCGAACTGGTGCAGCGCGGCCATACCCGCACGCTGGTGTTCGGGCCGGCAAGGTTGCTGTCCTATATTTCGCAGTTCACCACGCTGCGGCCGGGCGACGTGGTCCTGACCGGCACGCCCGGGGGAGTGGGCATGGGCATGGTTCCGCCGCGCTTCCTGGCCGACGGCGATGTGCTTGTCACCGAAATTGACGGCATCGGCCGCCTTGAGAACCAAGTCCGCATCCAGCCCGTCGGCGGCATGCGGGAACCAGCACCGGCTTTCTCCGGAACAACGACGGCGGAGCCCGCCGCCCGCAGCTGAGGCACCTTCCCATCCACCCCTGTTAAAGAGGAGCAACCATGAGTGAAACAACCACGGAATACCGCACCGAGGGTGACAACTCGGTCTACGCCGGCGCGGACGGGAAAGTTGTCCCGGTGGTCACCCGGTCCGGTAGCGAGGACACCAACACCGCCCAGTCCGGCGATTGCGTCCGGGTTTCCGGCGTCTCGATCCAGCACACCCCTGCCACTAAGATCTGGTTCGGCCAGGTCTCCAACGTTCCCGGCTACCGCTCGCTGCCGCACCATCACGGCGAAGCCGAAACCGGCGGTTATGTGCTGCGTGGCCACGGCCGGATCTACTTCGGCGAGAACTACTCCGAATTCATCGACATGAAGGCCGGCGACTGGGTGTTCGTGCCGCCGTTCATGCCGCACGTGGAAGCCAACATGTCCATCACCGAAGAGTTGGTCTGGCTCACCGCCCGCACACCGGAAAACATCGTGGTGAATCTGGACGAGGTTCCGGACGAGACGCTGGAAGGATACCGCAGGGCATGAACACGGTAACTGCCCAGGACACCCTGGCGCCGACGGCCGAGACCTTCCTGCGCGCCGTCGAACTGACCGCCGTTGAGCCGCAGTTCCACGACGAAGCCTACGAAGCGGCCACCCAGTACGTGCCGTGGCCCAAGGCCTACGGCGGGGACATGGTGGCACAGGCCGCAGCGGCCATGATGCGGTCGGTGGGCGAGGACCGGCAGTTGCATTCGATGCACAGCTACTTCATGCGCCCGGTGGATATCGGCGCCGTAGTCCGCTACGAGGTGGAGAAGCTGCGGGATGGCCGCGGCTATTCCACCCGCAGCGTGCGGGGCTGGCAGGACGGCAAGACCGTCTTCGCGGCCATGGGTTCCTTCCAGGTGCCCGAGGACGGCCCGGAATTCCAGCCGGATATGCCCGCCGCCGTGGACCCGGATTCGCTGCGCAGCGCCGCGGACGTGCTGGCCGGCGTCGAAGGCGACGCCGCGGCCTACTGGTCGCGCGGACGCAGCTTCGACATGCGGCATGTGCCCGGCCCGGTGTACGTGCAGATCGAGGGCGAACAGGTGCCGCAGCAGGCTGTCTGGGTGAAGGCGTTTGGGCAACTGCCTGATCAGGCCGACGGACGTGCCACCCGGGACCTGCACCGCACCGCACTGGCCTACGTCTGCGACTACACCATCCTGGAGCCGATCCTGCGCGCGCAGGGCCACTACTGGGCGGAGCCGGGACTGGTGACCGCCAGCCTGGACCACTCCATGTGGTTCCACCGCGACGGCCGCCTCGACGACTGGGTGCTGTACGCCCAGGAAGCGGTGTCCGGCCAGCGCAACCGGGGCCTGGCCACCGGCCGGTTCTTCGACCGCGACGGCCGGCTGTTGGCCACGGTTGCCCAAGAAGGCATGATCCGCGCCGCACGTTGAGCCGACCGGGGGCTTTCGGACAACCGGACGCCCCCAAGCGGTTCTCCCGCTCATCCCCCCATTCGTCCCACTGAAAGGAACGCCATGGAACTGTCCCCGTCAGCACACGTGGACTCGTTCACGCGCGACCACCTGCCGCCCGCCGAGCAGTGGCCAATCCTGGAATTCACCCTCCCCGAACTGCAGTATCCGGACCGTCTCAACGCTGCCACGGTCCTCATCGATGACGCCGTGGCCGCCTTCGGGGGCGACAGGCCCGCCCTGCACACTCCGGACGGCACGACCTGGAGCTACGGCCAACTGCGACAGCGGGCCAACCAGGTGGCACAGGTGCTCACAGAAGATTTTGGTGTGGTTCCGGGCAACCGGGTACTGCTGCGCGGTCCCAACAACCCGTGGCTTGTGGCCGCCTGGTTGGGCGTGCTCAAGGCCGGTGCCGTCGTCGTCACCACCATGCCGGTGCTGCGCGCCAGCGAAGTGGCCACCATCTGCCAGTTGACGCGTCCGTCGGCTGCGATCAGTGATGCCCGTTTTGCTGATGGGCTTGCTGAGGCGGTGGGGGAAGGCATCGCCGTCATGACCTACGGGGCGGACGACCCCGATGACCTTACGGTCAGGTGTGCTGCCAAGAGCGGAGAGTTCGACGACGTAGCCACCGCTGCGGATGACGTGGCACTGCTCGGGCCGACCTCGGGGACAACGGGCACGCCCAAGATCACCATGCACTTCCACCGTGACATCTTGGCCAACGCGGACACGTTCGCCCGGCACATTTTGAAGCCCGCCGCCGACGACGTGTTCGCGGGATCTCCGCCCCTGGCATTCACCTTTGGGCTGGGTGGCTTGGTGGTCTTCCCGCTGCGGTTCGGGGCTTCCGCGCTCCTGACCGAACGGGCCACCCCGGTGCAGCTGGCGGAACATGCAGCCCAAGCCGGCGCCACCGTGCTTTTCACCGCCCCCACCGCCTACCGCGCCATCCTAAAGGAAGGGCGCGCGGACCTGCTCCGGCAGCTGCGCATTGCGGTGTCGGCCGGAGAACACCTGCCGCACGAGACATGGGAGGCGGTGCATGAGGCCACTGGGCTCTCCCTGGTCAACGGGATCGGTTCCACCGAGATGCTGCACGTGTTCATTTCCGCCGCCGGAGACGACATCCGTCCGGGCGCCACCGGCATTGCGGTCCCCGGTTTCCGTGCCACGGTGTTGGACGACGACGGCCACGAAGCCCCGGTCAACCAGCCCGGAAGGCTGGCGGTCATCGGCCCGACCGGCTGCCGCTACCTGGACGACCCGCGGCAGGCAAACTATGTGCAGAACGGCTGGAACATCACGGGCGACACGTTTCTGCGCGACCAGGAAGGCTACTTCGTCTACCAGGCGCGTTCGGACAACATGATCGTCTCGTCCGGCTACAACATCGGCGCCCCCGAGGTGGAAGCGGCGATCGACCAGCATCCCGATGTGGCGGAGAATGCCGTGATTGGGAGGCCAGACGACGAACGCGGCAGCATCGTTTGCGCCTTCATTGTGCTGCGCGAGGGTGTGGCCGGCGACGACGCCAAACGCAAGGAAATCCAGGACTTCGTCAAGGCGACCATTGCGCCCTACAAGTACCCGCGGGATGTGCGTTTCGTGACCGAATTGCCGCGCAACCCCAGCGGAAAGCTCCAGCACTTCAAACTGCGCGAAAGCGTCTTGCAGCAGGCATCAGACCTGGCCGGCAACCCGGCGTAGACAGACCGGAAGGAACAGACATGAAAATCGCAATCGTTGGAGGAGGCCCGGGCGGCCTGTACTTCGCAGCCTTGATGAAGCAGTTGGATCCGGCGCACGAGGTCACTGTCTGGGAGCGGAACGCTGCCAGTGACACCTTCGGGTTCGGCGTCGTCTTTTCCGATGAGACGCTGGGCGGCATCGGGAACGCCGACCCGGTGGTTGCCGAGTACATGAGCCGCCGCTTCGCCCGGTGGTCGGACATCGATATCCACTACCAGGGCGAGACCATCGCCGTCGGCGGCCAGGGCTTCGCGGCCATGAGCCGCAAGGAACTGCTGGAACTGCTGCAGCGCCGCTGCGCGGAACTGGGCGTGGACTTGCGCTTCTCCACGCTGGCCCCGCCGGTGGAGGAACTCGAGGCCGGCTACGACCTGGTGCTGGCGGCTGATGGGGTGAATTCGCAGACCCGCGCCAAGTACGCCGATTCCTTCGGGCCGGATCTCGACCCGCGGCCGAACAAGTTCATGTGGCTGGGCACCGACCTGGTGTTCGAGGCCTTCAAGTTCTTCATCAAGGAGACCGAGCACGGGGTCATGCAGATCCACGGCTACCCGTTCTCCGACGAGGGGTCCACCTTCATTGTGGAAATGCCCGAGCACGTCTGGCGGGCCGCCGGTTTCGACGAAACGGAGAATGAAGTTTTCCCGCCGGGCGCCTCGGACGAGAAGGCCATTGAAAAGATCCGCAAGATCTTTGCCGAAGAATTGGAAGGCCGCCAGGTGCTGGCCAACAATTCCAAGTGGCTGAACTTCACCACCGTCCGCAACGCCAGCTGGCGGCACGGCAACGTCGTGTTGCTGGGCGACGCGGCGCACACCGCGCACTTCTCCATCGGATCCGGCACCAAGCTGGCCATGGAGGATGCGCTGGCACTGGCCGCCTGCCTGCACGAACACCCGAACGTGGACGCGGCGCTCGAGGCCTACGAAACCGAGCGGCGCCCCGTGGTCGAGTCGACTCAACGCGCCGCGCAGGCCTCGCTGGAATGGTTCGAGCGGGTGGGGCAGTACACCGGCCAGGACCCGGTCCAGTTCAGCTTCAACCTGCTCACCCGCAGCCGGCGCATCACGCAGGACAACCTGCGGCTGCGCGACCCCGAATTCGCACTACAGGTGGAAGAGCGCTTCGCCGCTTCACAGGGGCTGGAATCGGTCGCACCGGCAATGTTCCAGCCTTACCGCATCGGCGGCCTGGAGCTGAAGAACCGCATCGTGGTCTCGCCCATGGATATGTACTCCGCGACCGACGGCATGCCCGCCGACTTCCACAAGGTGCACCTGGGCAGCAAGGCCATGGGCGGTGCCGGCCTGGTCATGACCGAGATGGTTTGCGTCTCCGCGGAAGGCCGTATCACCCCGGGCGACACCGGACTCTACACGGACGAACAGCGTGACGCCTGGGAAGACATCGTCAAGTTCGTCCACGGACACTCCGAAGCCAAGATCGGCGCCCAGATCGGCCACGCCGGACGCAAGGCATCCACCAAGCTGATGTGGGAAGGCATCGATCAGCCGCTGGACTCCGGCAACTGGGAGGTCGTCGGCCCGTCGCCGCTGCCCTACGGACCGGACAACCAGGTTCCGCTGGAAATGGATCGTGCCCAGATGGACAAGGTCGTGGCAGACTTTGTCGCCGCCACACGGCGGGCAGACGAGGCCGGATTCGACCTGTTGGAAGTGCACGCGGCGCACGGCTACCTGCTCTCGTCGTTCCTCTCCCCGGTGGCCAACCGGCGGACCGATGAATACGGCGGCAGCGTGGAAAACCGTTTGCGCTTCCCGCTCGAAGTCTTCGACGCCGTCCGTGCAGTCTGGCCAACGGAGAAGGCACTGACCGTGCGCATCTCCGCGACCGACTGGATCGAGGGCGGAAATACCCTGGACGACGCCGTGGAGATCGCCAAAGCGTTCGCCGCCCACGGCGCGGACGGCATCGACGTCTCCACCGGCCAGATTGCCAAGGGCGAGAAGCCGCGCTTCGGCCGCAGCTACCAGACCCCGTATGCCGACCGGATCCGGCAGGAAGTGGCGGTTCCGGCTGGCATCGCGGTTATCGCCGTGGGAGCTATCTCCTCTTACGACGACGCGAATTCGATCCTGCTGGCAGGCCGCGCCGACCTGATTGCCCTGGGACGCACCCACCTGTACAACCCGCATTGGACGCTGCACGCCGCGGCCGAGCAGGACTACCGTGGCGACGGGGTGGCATGGGTTCCGCAGTTTCGTGCCGGACGCCGCAAGCCGCCGAGCTCGCGGACCGACGCCGTACGTCCGCGCTTGTCACTCCTGCAGGAAACCAGCGGTCAGGTGCCCGACGCGCATCTACGCTGGAAGCCGGTCAAGTCCGTCGAGCCGGCGCTGGCAGGGTAGCTGTTGGACCAAGCTGGTTGAACGGCAGCGACGGCGGGGCGGGCAAACGTAGCCCCGCCGTCGCTGCCACCTGCGCCTGGCAGGGCCTGTTATATCAACACATAGAGGGGGCAACACCCGTGGATACCCCGGTCGAAATGAGCCAGACAATCGCCTATGGATCACACTCTGCTCAGCGGATTTATTGTTATAGCCCCGCAAACCCTGCAGCGTCCCGTGGCCTGGCCATCCTGGTTCATGGCGGCTATTGGCGCGCACAGTTCGATGCCTCCCTGATGAACCCCTTGGCCACCGATCTGTGTTCTCGAGGGTGGGCCGTGGCAAACGTCGAATACCGGCGTGGAGCGGCGGACAGTGCCTGGCCCGATCCCCGCGACGATGTGGACGCGGCGATCCGTGCCGTCACGGACAGCGCCTGGGCGCAGCAGTTTTCGGGGTCACGCATCACGATCGGTCATTCCGTAGGCGGTCAGCTCGTCTTGCTGTCCACCGCACCCGTTGATGGGGTCGTGGCGCTGGCCCCCGTGACCGATGTGGCGCGGACGTATGCCGAAGATCTGGCAGAAGGCGCCGTCGTTGAATACTTCGGTGCCGGCCGCCCCGATGTTTACCACGATGCATCGCCCTTGCAGCAGACCCATGCCGGCACGCCAACCTTGGTGGTCCACGGGGATGCCGATCTGAGAGTGCCTCTGGCTCACACCCACGATTTTGTCCGCCAAGCACAGGCACACGGCGCCCAGATCGAACTATCCGTTCAGCCCGGCATGGACCACGTCCAGCTCATCGATCCGCAGGCCGATCATTGGCCCAACGTTCTAGCCTGGATGCAAACCCGCTCCGGTTAGATCCTGAGAAGGAATCTGTCTGACCCACGGGGTCGATTCACACAGGGCTCATCGCGGCACCCGGTCCTGCATCGGCAGGCCCGGGCCGTTTATGGGTTCATCGCACTTCCTCTAGTGGGAGGTGTAGCCCTCGTCTGCGTGGATGGTGGTGCCGGTGACGTACGACGATGCGTCGGAGGCGAGCCAGAGGCTGGCCTCGGCGATCTCTCGGGCTTCGCCGAACCGGTTGAGCAGGCTGAGCTGCGGGGCGTAGGCCTCCGGGTCGATGCCCATCTCTTCCAGCGCTCCGCGCAGCATGGGGGTGTCGATGGCGCCGGGGGCCACCGAGTTGACGCGGATGTTCTCAGAACCGTTCTCGAGGGCTGCTGCCTTCGTTAGGCCGACGACGCCATGCTTGGCGGCGATGTAGGCCGGGTTTCCCGGCTGCAGGCGGAAGCCGCTCACCGAGGAAAAGTTGATGAGCGATCCGCCGCCGCCCTGGGCGCGGAGTTGCTGGATTTCGTACTTGAGGCTGAGGGCGACGCCCTTGAGGTCCACCGACATCAGGCGGTCCCAGTACTGCTCGTCCATCTCGTGGAGCGGCGACTGACGGGGGTGAGTGCTGCGTTGTTTACTGCGACGTCGAGCCGGCCGTACTTCTCGACGGTGGCGGCGACCATTGCCTTCACGTCCTCACCCTGGGAAACGTCGACCTTCACGAAGAAGGCTTCCCCGCCGCCGGACGCGCATGCCTTGCGCTGCGCCTGTCACGATGGCGACTTTGTCCTGAAGAACCGGGAACGTCATGGCGTCTCCTTTGTCTGAAGCCTGGGGTGGCGGTAGCCGTCCCACAGATCACAGCGACGGCCCCTGCGGCAACATTCCATGCATACGTATGTATTGTCTCACTCGAAGTTGGGTTCCGCCTGAGGCCGGCGCATCTGACCGGATAGCACCCTGCCGTGCCCGCCGCCATCCCGTCGACTACGAGGGTCGAGGGGTGTCCCGGCCAGCTTTATGTCCACCCGCCGCTCTCGGATTCCCCCTCGCCGGCCTGGTTGCCGGGTGTGGGGTGCGTCGCGCTCACTGTTGCCGCGGGCCGGAGTGGCGAAGGGTCTTGGGGCCACAGTTCCCTCGGGGAGTGGTCCAAAAAAGATTTCGGAAAATCCATTGACCGAATCTGATTGCCCCGGTATTCTCGTCATCTAAGAGAGAGATATCACATCGTGAGAACCCATGAGCTATCTAGCGGAGAGGCGCAATTTATGGAGTTCGAAGGTATCAAAGCCCAAGGGTTGGAAAAGCGTTATGGATCCGGCAGTTCAGCAGTAACTGTTCTTGAAGATCTGGACATAGAAATCCGACCGCAGAGTTTTGTATCTTTGCTGGGGCCCTCAGGCTGCGGCAAAAGCACGCTGTTAAAAATTTTGGGCGGTATTGAAGAAGCTTCGTCTGGCAACGTGTCAGTAAATGGAATGCCGGTCGCTGATGCGGTAAAAAACCGTCAATTCGGTCTGGTTCCTCAGAAGGCAGCGCTGCTTCCGTGGAAGTCCGCGATCGACAACGTGCGCATGCTGCGCCAGATTGCCACGCGCAAGAAGCGCGGCGCGGACATCGATGAGGCTGCTGCCAAAGCCCTCGAGATGGTGGGGCTCACTGCTGCTGCGAACAAGCTGCCGCATCAACTCTCCGGCGGCATGGCGCAGCGCGTATCCATCGCTCGAGCTCTGGCGCTGGATCCGCAGATCCTGCTGATGGACGAACCGTTCGGAGCGCTGGATGCGATCACGCGCGATGAGATGAACCTGCGTTTAGCCGACGTGTGGGCAGAGACCCAGAAGACGATTGTCTTCGTCACGCACTCGATCCCGGAGGCCGTATTCCTCTCGGACGTCATCCATGTCATGGGAACTAACCCGGGACGCATTGTTGAAACCCTCGAAATCGACCTGCCCCGTCCGCGCACGCTCGATGTTTTCGACGATCCCACTTTCCAGGAATACGCCGCCCATCTAAGGCATCAGCTTGAACCGAAGGTGGTGGCGTAATGCCGGAAAGCCGAAACGGACGCACTGTCCAAGCACTTCACAGTGGAGACGATATGCCACGTCGCGACCTTCCAAAACAGACGACACGAGAAAAAGTCCCAGGTCGGAAAATCAAATCCTGGCTAAATCAAAATTGGCCGAGCCTCGCGGTCTTTGTCGCAGTTGTTGCGATCTGGGAAATAACGGTCGACCTGCTCAATCTTTCCAGCTTCGTCATTGCCAAGCCCAGCGAATTCATCGCCGAGATGTGGATATCGCGGGAGCTGCTCGCTGAAGCGGCTTGGGTAACGACCGAAGAGATTCTCTACGGCTTCCTCATCAGCATCGTTGTCGGTATCGCGATAGCGGTCGCATTGGCAAGGTTTGGTTGGCTTGAACGAGCGCTCTACCCGCTGATTGTACTCTTTCAGGTTGTTCCCAAGGTGGCTTTGGCACCGATCTTCATCCTGTGGTTTGGGTACGGGCTTGCTCCGAAAATTGTCCTGATCGTCGTCATCGCGTTTTTCCCGATCACTCTAAACATGCTGGTCGGACTGAAGAGCATCGACAAGGAGCTACTGCTGCTTATGCGCTCCGTTGGCGCCTCCAAAAACCAGGTCTGCACGCAGGTCCAGATCCCGACTTCGCTGCCGTACCTGTTTGCGGGACTGAGGATTGCCATCACCTTCGCGGTTATCGGTGCAGTGGTGGCGGAGTTCGCCGGCGCACAGGCCGGGCTCGGCTACCTGATTCAGTTCGCCTCCACCCAGCTCGACACTCCGCTGATGTTCGCCGCTTTGATCCTGGTCTCACTTTTGGGCTTGGTCTTCTACTACGCAATGTCGCTGGCAGAGTACCTGCTGGTCCGCAAGTTCCCCCACATAGCCCTGCAGTCCACCAACTAACCAGTTAGTTCCCGCTAAGGAGAAATCAATGCGTCTTTCTCGTTCTTTCACTGCAACCTGCGCGGCCGGAAGCCTTCTTTTCCTTGCAGCCTGCTCCAGCGGTTCCGCTGCCCAATCGCCAGCCGACGGTCTCGACGAAGTGACCGTGCAGCTCGATTACCAGGTACGCGGCAACCACGCGATGTTCCATGTAGCCCAAGAGAAGGGCTACTTCGAAGAAGAGGGCATCGATGTCAAGGCCATCAACAAGGGCAGCGGCTCACCCGATACGCTCCGCCTGGTGGGAAGCGGCGGTGCCGACTTTGGATTCGCCGACCTGCCCTCCCTGGTCACGGCCCGCACCCAGGACGTCAAAGTCAAGGCCATCGCAGCCGTCAATCAGGTTTCGCCCCTGGGATTGTGTTCCCTCAAGGACAACGTGGAACTGACGAGCCCCGCCGACCTGTCCGGACTGACCATGGGCGTCCACCCTGCCGGTTCAACCTATATCTTCTACCAAGCGCTCTTAGCCGCAAACGGTGTGGACAAGAAGGCAGTTACCGAACTAACGGTCACGCCGCCCTACGAGAACTACTTGATGCAGGGACAAGTTGACGCCGTCGTCTGCTACGTCGATGCCGAGGTCCCCCTGCTGGAGCAGCACGCCGGTGGCGAGGGCAAGCTCAGCATCATGATGGGTTCCGACTTTGGCTATGACGCCTACGGTTCCGGACTCTTTACCACCGATGAGCTCATCGAGAAGGACCCGGACCTGGTGCAGCGGTTCACTAATGCATACCTGAAGGCCTTCGAGTGGGTGGCAGAAAATCCGGAAGAGACGGCAGCATTGCTGGCCGGCACCTCGGCGGAACTTGCTGAAAATGAAGAGCTGTTCGCCAAGCAGCTGCAGGCTGACATCGATCACACGTTTACATCCGACAACACCTCAGAGCACGGGCTCGGGGCCATGGACGAGAAGATGTGGGAATCCACCATCGGGATCCTTTCGGACCAAGGTGTCATCAAGACGACCCCCGGGGCGTCGGACGTCTACACGAATGAGTTCGTCGAGAACTCGAATGCCAAGTAACCGGACCGGAAGGACAAAATGTTGATGCCTACAGGCAAGAACGGGCGGCACGCGGAGATCGCCGGCGCAGGGTTTGCCGGCCTGACCGCAGCGACGGCACTGGCCCGTATGGGATGGACAGTCCGCGTGCATGAGAGCGGAACTGAACTGCGCGAACAGGGCGCTGGAATCGTGCTGTGGCACAACAGCCTCAAGGTTCTGGAAGCCATCGGAGCCCTCGACGCAGTCATGGAAGACTCCATGACGCCGCCATTCTACGAAACGCGCATGCACCATGAAAGTGTCTCCCGAGAGGATTTCGGCGGACTGTTTTGGCGCACGGCTACCCGGCCGCACCTCTATAAGAGCCTGCTTGGTGCAGCGCAGAACGCCGGCGTCGAACTTGTGACCGGATCCAAGGTGGTCGGGGCTTCGCCGAAGGGGCTCCTGACCTTGGCCTCGGGGCAAACGCTCGAGGCAGACCTGGTTGTGGGAGCGGACGGCGTCAAGTCTCAGGTCCGTGACTCCATCGGCTTTGAGCAGGAGCGGTGGAAGTCCCGCGACGGTATCACCCGTTTCCTAGTCCCGCGGCTGAAAGAGGAGCTGGGCGAAGGCGAGTGGGACAACGTCATCGACTTCTGGAACCTGGAACCGCGTTACCTGCGCGTCCTTTATGTACCGTGCAACGAGCGTGAACTGTACATTGCCCTCGGTGCGCCGCGCGCCGACGAACAGGGAAGCCGCACACCCATTGACCTTGACCTCTGGACGTCGGCATATCCCGAACTTGCCCCTGTCCTCAAGGCGGCCTCCACCGCGCCAGACCCCAAGTACTACGGCTACCAAACAACCGTGCTGGAGAAGTGGAGCCAGGGTCGGGTCGCCCTTATCGGCGATGCCGCTCACGCCATGTGCCCAGCGCTGGCACAAGGGGCCGGCTGCGCCATGCAAAACGCCTACACCATGGCCGTGGCTGCGACTGAGGCCAGCGTGAGCGATCTGCCCGACGCATTGGTCGAATGGGACCGGCTTGAGCATCCGATCACAGACCGTTGCCAGCGTCGCTCAGCTGACTATGCGGCAAACCGCGGCATGTCACAGGGCAACCAGTTCACTGACGAAAACCTTGAAACGGCAAAGTACGATCCCACGGATCCTGGCCGTCACGCACTGATTGGAGCCAAAGCATGACCTACCTGATTGGGGACTTCTACGAGGTCCGTGCCTTCCAGAGCACTGTTCAAGAAATCGTCCACGAAGGCGGGCCGGCGGCCGAACAACCGCTAATCAAGGCTTGTGTGGGCGTGATCATTAAAAACCCCTTCGCCGGCCAGTACGTCCATGACCTCTCGCCGCTGACCGACCCGAGCGCGGCCCTCGGCACGGAGTTGGGGCGTCGAGCGACTGCTTTGCTCGGCGGCCGCGAAGTTGAAGGATATGGCAAGGGCGGCATCGCCGGTGTCGCGGGCGAGCAAGACCATGTGGTTGCGTGCATCACCACCGTTTTCGGCAACGCTTTCCGCGACGCCGTCGGGGGAGGCAAAGCCTGGATTTCGTCCACGACCAAGACAGCGGCCGCGGGTACTGCAATCGACATCCCGCTGGCTTTCAAGGATGAGGTCTATGTGCGTTCGCATTACGATGCGATTCCCTTCCAGGTTCCCGACGGCCCCCGGGCCGACGAACTGCTAATCTGCGCCGCGGTTTCCACCGGCGGTCGTATCCACGAACGGGTCGGAGGCATGACCGTCGCCGAATTCCGGGCCTCCGCGTCCTGACCCCAATCACACACCAAGCAAGGAGATTCCAATGCAAGACTTCAACAACCTGTACAGCAACGACCAGTCGGTCTACAGCACGCTCCACCAGTTGGCGCGGGCACACCGCATTCTGGAAATGGAAGGCCACGGTGACATGTCCCTGGGCCACATGAGCTACCGGGACCCGGAAGGCCGCGGGATGTGGCTCAAGCGGGGCAACCTGGGCCTGGACGAGGTACAAGCCGACGATTTCATCTTGGTCGACTTCGAGGGCAATGTGCTGGAGGGCAAGGGCATCCTGCACTTGGAATGGCCTCTTCACTCCGAGCTTTACCTGGCACGCCCGGATGTGAACTTTATCGGCCACTCCCACCCGTTCTACACAACTGCTTTTGCCACGACCACCGCCGAATTCGGCCCGTATACCAACGAGGGGGTCTGGTTCGCGGAGGAGGGTGTCCCGCGCTTTGACCTTACGTCGAACATCATCACCAGCGTGCAGCTCGGTAAGGAGCATGCGAACGCCATGGGGAATTCACTGGCGATATTGCTGCGCAACCACGGCTGCAGTTTCGTGGGTTCCACGGTCCAGGACGTGACCTTGGCCGGCGTCTTCCTTGAGCGAGCCTGCAAGTTCCACCTCACGCTGGCCACCTCCGGGCTGGAATACACCCTCCCCTCCGCCGAAGAAACCGCGTTCAAGATCGAGGAGATTTACCGGCCCAAGGCGCGGAACAACTTCTGGAACTACTACAACCGCCAGCTTGACCGCCTGGAGAAGTGACTGCCCGTAACCACCAGCCGGAAAGAAACAAGGAGAGACATGGCAATCCCTACCATCACCACAGTCATCGGATCGGGGAGCATGGGACCCGGTATCGCAGCGCTTCTGGCACGCAGCGGCAGCCAGGTCCGGCTGAACGACATTAGTCAGGACGCTCTGGACCGGGCGAAAAAAGTAATTGATGGTGCAACCGCAGCGCTCGATGACCTCGGTACCCCCGTGGTCGAGGGCGGATCGGTCACCTACCAGACAGATCAGCGCCTTGCTTTGGAGGGCGCCAACCTGGTGATCGAAGCAGTGCCGGAGAAGCTGGAACTGAAGCGGATGGTGCTTCAGCAGGTTGAGGAGATAGTCAGCCCCACCACCATCATCGCGACCAACACCTCCGGTATCCCGATCACCACGATGGCCGAAAGCATGCAGAACCCCGAGCGCTTCATCGGCATGCACTGGTCCAACCCGCCACACCTCATTCCTATGATCGAAGTCATCAAGGGCGAGAAGACTACCGAAACGGTCGAAAAGGAACTCGTCACCATTGTCGAATCGTTCGGCTATGAGGCGGTGCGGCAGAAGGAAAAAGCCGGATTCATCGAGAACCGCGTGCTCTATGCGATCCTGCGCGAATGCATGGCCCTGCTGGAGGAAGGAATCGCTACCCAGAAGGATCTCGACACCTGCGTGAAGTGGGGGATCGGCTACAAACTTGCCGTCATCGGCCCGATGCGCTTGGTGGACATGGCGGGCTTGGACATTTACGAGTCAGTGGCAAGTTACCTAAACCAGGATCTGGATGCGCGCGCCGACGTTCCGGACCTCGTGAAGTCGCTGACTTCCAGTGGAAAGCTGGGCATGAAGAGCGGCCAAGGCCTGTATGACTACGGTGAAGGGGAAGTGGAAGCCAAACGTGCCGACATCATCAAGGGCCTGGTCGCTGTTCGCAAGACACTGTCCGAAATCACTCCCGTCTGACAGATGAAAACCGCAGAACTGCAGTACGCCGACATCGCGGGCACCAAGATCTGCTTCCGGGATTCCGGCCAGGGCCGGCCGGTGCTTTTCCTCCACGGCACGTCAGCCAGTCTCGGCGTTTGGGACGGTGTGATGGCGGGTCTGGGCGAGGGCTACCGCACGATCGCGGTGGACCAGCGTGGGCATGGCCGAAGCAGCAAGCCAGAGCGCGGCTACTCGCAGCGGGATTTCGCTCGCGACATACTCGGTCTGGCGGCGCATCTCGGTCTGGAAGACGTGGTGCTCGTTGGTCACTCTCTGGGCGCTCGCAATGCCATTGTTGCAGCCGCCATGGAGCCAAAGCGCATCGCGGGAGTCATCGCCGTTGATTACCTGCCGTTCGTGGAACCCGAAGTAATCGATAACCTGGAACACCGCGTCCTGGGAGGTCACCGAGAGTTCAACGGATTCGACGAGATTGTTGATTACCTGGCCGAGCGCTACCCTCGAACACCGAGGAAAGCGCTTGAAGCCCGGGCACTCTACGGGTATGAAAAGCGTGGCAAGCACTACCTGCCGTTGGCCGAACCGGAAGCCATGAGAGGGACGGTCGACAGCTTCCGCACGGATTTCCGCGAGGCCTTCACCGAGGTCCGCGGGCCGGTGGTGGTGGTTCGTGGGGAGAAAAGCGCCATCGTCTCCGAGCGTGCTTTTCTCCTGGCTAAGGAGCTCCGGCCGGACTTCGACTACGTCACCGTGCCCGACTGCGACCACTACATCCCAGAAGCCGCACCGGAAGTGGTGCTGGAAGCCCTTCTCGCAAATTTCCCACCAAATGAAAGGTAAAACGTTCTAATGCCGTTGAATATCAAAGATCTCAACGTAACAGCCGGCGACATCCGCCAAGGAAGCCGTATTCCAGATACGTATGCTGCTGATTTCGGCAACCAAACGCCCAGCGTCTCGGTCTCCGGAATTCCTGCTGGAACCGTAGAACTCGCCTTGATCATGCACGACCCTGACGCACCCTTGGCCAACGGGTTCACGCACTGGGTCGTCTACGGGATCAACCCCGAGGAAGGCGAACTGAGCGGGGAGCTCCGGCTGGGCCCGAACACCATGGGCGCTAAGGAGTACAGCGGACCGCAGCCGCCTGCGGGGCACGGAACGCATCACTACTATTTCTGGGTATATGCACTCGATACGTCCGTGGAGGCCACACCGACGAGGGAAGAGTTCCTTGCCGCCTATTCCGAGAATATATTGGAGCAGGCCCGGCTCGTGGCAACGTTTGATTCCTAACCAAACGGATCAGCCGCTTTCTGTAACTGTATTATCCGAAGCTATCCAGTAAAGAAGGGAGGCGGAACGTTATGGCGATGAGCGGGAAAACCCCAGGCGTCGACAGCGCCCGGCGTGTCCTCAACGTCCTGATGCTCTTTGAGGAAAGACCGTCATTAACAGTGGAGGAGATCGCCTCGCTCGTGGAAATCTCCATCCCCTCTGCCTATCGTTACGTCTCCCTTCTCCGGGAACTGGCCTTGGTGGCAGAGGCCGGAGGAGGCCAATATGTCCTAACTACCAGAGTGCTTGCCTTAGCTCAGTCGGTAAACACGTCCACGCATTTGCGACTGGAAGGTGAGGCTGTGCTGGAGGAGTTGAGGCAGAGCACAGGGGAAACAGCCCTCTTGATCGAACGCTCCGGCGACTACGCCACCTGCACGGCGATTCGCGAGTCCGACATGACGGTCAGGATTTCGTACGCTCCAGGAGAAATTCTGCCACTCCACCGGGGTGCAGGAGCGAAGTTGCTTCTAGCCAGCCAAGGGGAGAACTGGATCCGCCGCTACTTGACCCGGATGGTTCCTTCCTTGCAGGGCGAACAAGTGGACAACTTCGTCGGCGCACTGCAAGTACAGCAGCAACAGCCCTTCACGATCAGTAGGGCAGAACTGGACGACGGAGTATGCGCCGTCGCTGCGCCGGTGGTTGTCGGCGGACAAGTGGTGGCAGCCCTGTCCGTGGCCGGACCGCAATATCGAATCCAGCATGATGCCCTCGAAACCATCGGCAAACGAGTGCACCAGGCGGCTATCGATCTCAGTGCCAGCTTGAATCGATCTCCGGTAACAGAGCCGTAGAGCGCGAAAGGAACTCGCCATGCCTACATCGGCAGCACAGGATTACGTCAATGAAATGGCTGCCGAACGCGGCTACGTCTTGGATTATCACAAATACATGGCTGCGGCAGACTTCCCGGTCCTGCAGGCCACCAACTCGCTGGTTTCCGCGGCCTATCTACAACAGCGCCGACTGGACCGGGGAACCAAGGAACTGTTGTTCATATTGAGTCTGACAGTCCTGCGTGCCGGTAAAGCGCAAATTAAGAGCCACATTCAGGTGGCCCTAAAGGTCGGCGTAAGTCCCGAAGAGATCTTGGAAGCCATCGAGATCGCACTGCCAGAAGCGGGCATCGTTGCCTTCCAGGTCGGTTTCGAGGCGTGGTGCGAGGTTGTGCAGCCGGACCGAATCGAGCCGACGGTCTCTGTTTACGATGATGAAGCAGTTTCTAACTAGGCCCACCCGAAGCTGCACAGGATGGTGCAGCCCCGGGTAGCGTGGAGGCGGTACGGCCCGGACTGTTTCGGGCCCCGAGAGGAGAAGCATCGTGTCCATCGTCGTCATTAATGCGCTGAAGGTCCCGGAGGGTTCAGGCACCGAGCTGGAGTCCCGCTTCGCAGCCCGCAAGCATGCGGTTGATTCCGCTCCGGGATTCGAAGGCTTCCAGCTGCTGCGTCCCGTTGCAGGCGAGGACCGCTACTTCGTGTACACGCAGTGGGCTACGCGCGAGGACTTTGAGAACTGGCGTGACAACCGGGCGCCGCGGGACCACAACAGTGACCAGCGGCCGGTGGCCAGCGGCGCGGAGTTGCTCGAGTTCGAGGTCGTCGAACTCGCAGATTAGGCGGCGGGCCGCCGTCTACTGATCAGCCCGATAAGGCCGCCGAGGACGAGGATGCCGGCGGCTAGAGTCGCGAGGGCAACGGATGGCGCGGCCCCGCGGGCCAGCCCGAAGCCTGCCGACCCGAGCGCTTGGCCCGTTGCCAGTGCAATGAACAGCATGGAAGTGCCGGCTCCCGCGCTGCAGGCCACACGTCGCGGGCCCAAAGGATGAGCACACCGGAGAGGCCCATGTAGCAGGCGCCGAAGACGGCCATGCTGGCATAGGCGATCGATTCGGTGCCTGTTGTCATGGATGCCGCGACGCCCGCACTGGCCAGGGCCAGGCCGCCGGCGAAGAAGCACCATCCGCCCCGCGTGCCCAGATGCCGGACAAGCGATCCGGTGAGGACGCCGAGAAAACCGCCCAAGCCTAGGGCGATCCACAGCCACCCGGCCCGCTCGGGCGCGACGGATCCGGCCGCCGTGAGCAGCAGTGGTCCGAACGTCCAGATCAGGGCCGATCCGGCGCCGGCAATGACCGCTGCTACACCGGGGGCCGCCAGAAGGTGCCACGTCCCGATGCGGGCTTGGAGTATCGACGCGGGTTCCCTGTCCCTGCTGGCCGTGAGCCTCGCGGCCGGTCCCGCAGCAGCGCGGGCGGAAAGCCCAACTTCCGCCCGCGGCCGCGCGAAATGCCAGGCTGCCACCGCCGTCGTTGCGCACAGCAGCCCCATGAACACCCAGGCCGGACCGACCGAAGCGGCTGACGAGGCTACCATTCCGGCGCCAATAACCCCGACCGCTGTGCCGGAGTTCACCAGCGACTGCGCCGTCGCGGAGGTGCGAGGTGGGACCGCCGCGTCAATCACCGGAACCAAGGCCGGCGAAGCGAAGCCCCCGCCCATTCCGCCGATAAAGACGGCCAGCACGAACATGGAGGGCGACGACGCGGCAGCGACCCCCAGACATCCAAGGGCAGCGGTGGCACCGGCGAGCAGCAGGCCGACGCGGGGAGCGCGGTCAACGAACCGTGCGGCGGCCAGCGCAGCCAAGGAATAAGAGGTGAACTGCGCCGCGGCCGCCCAGCCGAGAACCTCGGTAAGTTCCGGCCGCTGCACTGCCAAGAGCGGAGCGAAGAGGCCGACCCCAAAGCGGGCCATGCCGTAAGTCGCGGCGATCAACAGCATCCCGGCGAACGCCACCCCGAGGCCGGCATCCCGGGCCTGGGTGCCGATAGTGTCCCTGCTCATCCCGCCTCCGACAGCATAACGACCGTTACACCATAACGAGCGTTATACTAGTCCCATGGCTCCCCCTTTGAATACCCGCGACCGCATCCTGAATGCGGCCGAGGAGCTGTTCTTCCAACAAGGCATCAGCGTGACCGGCGTGGACCGGGTGGCGGCAACGGCCGGAGTGGCGATCGTGACGCTCTACAAACACTTCGGTTCCAAGGACAACCTGCTGCGCGAAGTGCTCGCCCGGCGGCTGGACAACTGGACCCGGCACTGGGACGAAGCAATCGCGCGCGCCACCACCCCAGAGGAACGACTGCTGGCGGTCTTCGACGCCATTGATACCTTCCGGGCCTCCGCCAATCCGACCCAATGGTGCAGCTTCCTCGCCACCGCGTCGGAACGCCCCGCGCCGCCAGCCGGCCAAAACGACCCGGTGTTCGAGCTGATCCGCCAGGACACGCAGATGATCACGGAGCGGCTGGCGAGGCTGGCGAAGGAGGCGGGCTGCCCGGACCCGGCCTCGGTTGCCGCGGTCCTGTTGCTGCTCTACAACGGTGTGCTCGCCAGCCTGCTCCGCGGTGAGCCTAGCAACCCGGTGACCCATGCGCGCAGTGCAGCTCGCTCGATCATCCGGGCCAGTGCCGGAACGACCCGCACGGCGCGGTCCTAGCGGCGCCGGAAAACAAACCCCAGGCGGCGGCACCCGTCACGGCCCCATACCAGGCACTGGAAAACAAGCGGCTAAGCACCTCGAAGGCCTAACCCCTCCTCCCCATCAGGTTTTCTTCGGTATAGGGTCGGGCGGTATGGCGCTGCGACTGGTTCAGGTGAATTTCAAGGCGGGGGACGACTCGGCTCTCGGCAGGTTCTGGGCGGACGCGCTCGGCTGGGGTGTTTCCAGCGAGGGGCCCGGCGTCACCAATGTTGAGCCGGTGGGGTTCGACTGGCCTGACCCCTCCGCCGTCTGCATCGACGTGGTCAAAGTCGCGGACCCGGAGACGGTGAACTACCGCGCCCATCTCGATCTCGCCACCACGTCCGAGGCCCATCAGGAGGAGCTGGTCGCCCGTCTGCGGGATCTCGGTGCGACGCCCGCGGACATCGGCCAGGGCGACGTGCCGTGGACGGTGATGGCAGACCCGGAGGGCAACTTGTTCTGCGTGCTGGAGCCGCGGCCGATCTACCGGGACACCGGGCCGATAGCCGCGGTGATGGTCAGCTGCTCGGATCCCCGGGCGATGGCCCGGTTCTGGGGCGAGGCGATGGGCTGGACGCTGCACAGGGCGACCGACAATCATGCGCGGCTGCGCTCAAGCGAGGGCGTCGGCCCGTATCTGGAATTCCTCCGCACGCCTGATGGGGCGGCGTGCGGCCGGGTCCACCTGGACCTGAAGCCGTATCCCGGCGATGATCAGGGGGCCGAGGTGGCCCGGCTGCGCGCGCTGGGCGCTACCGAGGCCGACCTCGGCCAAGGTGACGTGCCGTGGGTTTGCCTCGCCGATACCGAGGGCAACGAGTTCTGCGTCCTCACCCCCGGCTGAGCCAGGGGCGGGAAGAGCCGGCTACTTCCGGGACTTCGCCAGCACGCGCAGTGCCACAACGGCGGCGGCGCCGCCGGCGAGCAGCCAGGGGCCCGCGACGATCACCGGGTCCAGCCATTGGTGCTTGACGTCGGCGCGGTTGCGGCCGAAGCGTGAGCTGAAGGCCTTGCTCCCGATTTCGCCGAATACGCCGCTCTCCGTGACCGGGTTGTCCGGACGGAGCGAGGCGAAGGAACGGAGGTGGCTTTCCCAAGCGTCCACCCGGTCCGCCGCGAGCAGGATCAGCCAGTGGGCGGCGCGGCCTTCGCTGAACCGGCGGTAGGCGTATTTGCGCATCGCGCCGGAGAGCAGCTTCGGGGGAGCGGAGGTGCCGAAAGCCGGCGTCAGCTGCTGGTGTTCGATGGAGCGTTCGCGCGGCCATTTCTCCGGCTGCCGCTCCGGGAAGTCCCAGTGCGCACCGGAAGCGCCCGGGTCGAACCGCTCGCGGGGCACGGCCGGCCGGTCCTTGGGGTCCAGGTCGGCGCCCCAGCCGGGAATCCGGGCGCGGAGTTCTTCGCTGCTGGGCCGGGTGCCGGGTTTTTCGGCGCGGTAGGGCATCGCGTCTTCCTTTCCTTAGCCCGCGTTCGGGACGATGACGGGTTTGATGCAGTTATCCAGCTTGGCGGAGAAGATGTGGTATCCCTCGGCGATGTGTTCCAGCGGGATGCGGTGCGTGATGATGTCGCTGGGCTTGAGGTAGCCGTTCCGGATGTGCTCGAGCAGGCGGGGCCACTGGCGTTTGACTGGGGCCTGGTTCATCCGGAGCGTCAGCCCCTTGTTGAAGGCGTCGCCGAACTTCACGGCGCTGAACATGGGACCGTAGGCGCCCATGACTGAAATGGTGCCGCCCTTCCGCACCGAGTCGATGGCCCAGTTCAGCGCGATGGGCGAGCCGCCCTGCAGCTTCAGCTTGGCGGCCGTGACGTGCTGGAGGAAGTTGCCGTCCGACTCCGCCCCCACGGCGTCGATCACCACGTCCGCGCCCAAGTAGTCGGTGGTCTTTTTCATGTGTACGACGACGTCGTCGTGCTCGGCGAAGTTGACCGTCTCGGCCTGGGCAAAAGTTTTCGCCTTCTCCAGCCGGTAGTCCAGGTGGTCGATCACGATGACCCGCCCGGCGCCCATCAGCCAGGCCGACTTGGCCGCGAACAAACCCACCGGTCCGGCCCCGAAGACCGCGACGGTGTCGCCCTCCGCAATGTCGCCCAGCTGGGCCCCGAAGTACCCGGTGGCCAGCGCGTCGGTCATCAGCAGGGCATCCTCGTCGTCGAGCCCTTCGGGGATGATGGAGGGCCCGACGTCGGCGAAGGGGACGCGCACAAACTCGGCCTGGCCGCCGTCGTACCCGCCGCAGGTATGGGAGTAGCCGTAGATCCCGCCCACGGCGGTGGCGTTCGGATTGACGTTGTGGCAGTTGGAGTAGAGTCCCCGGGCGCAGAAGTAGCAGGAGCCGCAGTACACGTTGAACGGCACCATCACCCGGTCTCCGGGCTTGAGGTTCTGCACCGACGGGCCCACTTGCTCCACCACGCCAATGAACTCGTGGCCGAAGGTCATGCCCACCCGCGTGTCCGGCATCATGCCGTGGTACAGATGCAGGTCCGATCCGCAGATTGCCGCCGCCTGGACCTTCACGATCGCATCGTTGGGATGCTCGATCGGGGGCATGTCCTTCTCTTCGACGCGGACCTTGTACGGACCGCGGTACACCATTGCTTTCACTATCGCCGCCTAGGAGTGGGTTGCCGGTGGTGGCCGGTACCTGCGGCAGACTCCCGCGGCCCGGACTGCATGCCCCTAAATACTAAGCATGCTTCCCTCTTGCCGTCGAGGCTTGAGGGGCCGGCGGTGTGCGGGAGCGGTCAACGGCTGAGGAGCCGGGGTGTGCGGTTCGCAGACAGGCGGGCGACTGGGCGACGGTGGGGAACGCGGCCAGGCGCCCGCCGAAGGTTGTGTCTATCGAAAGCCCCAAGCCGCTGGTCAGCGACTTATGGGCCTGGCAGCGCAGGCAACCCTGAACGCCGGCCGCTCGTATGCCGTCAGTATTCGAGGCAACAGTGATGCTGGCAAAGTTCTCCCCGTAGCCGCCAGCTCGGGATTGACCGAGCCGACCACGGACCACGGCGTGCACCGGCTTGCCGGGGTTGCGGGCCAGGATGGCGGTGATGCCAGTTCCGGCTTGGACGCCAGGTATTAGGCGTGACCCGGATAGTTGCAGGGCATTCGTTAGGCGTAGATCTCCATGTAGAGGCCCTCGATTTGTTCCGCGTTGGGAACAAGCGGGTTGTTGGCGGGGGAGCCCGACATCAACGCCTGCTCGGCCATCAGCGGCGTCTTTTTTGCCCAGGCGTCACGGTCGATGCCGAAAGTGTGAGGCGTGGGTACCTGGAGATCGTGGTTGAGTGCGCGAAGCTCGTTGATGAGCGCGTCGGTGGCGTAGGCGTTTGAGCTATCGGCCGTGGCAACCCCCAGTGCCCTGCCACAGTCGGCATACCGGTCCTGAGCGGCTGGCGCCGAGAACTCAGTTACAGTCGGGAACAACATGGCGTTCGCCATGCCGTGGGCGATGTGGAAATGCGCCCCGATCGGTCTGCTCATCCCGTGGACAAGCGCGACGCTTGAGTTTGAAAAGGCGATGCCCGCCTGAGTGGCTGCCAGCATCATGGATTCCCGAGCTTGCCTATCGGTGCCGTCGGTACTTACCCGCCGGAGGTTCTCACCAATAGCCTTAACCGCGGACAGGGCGAAGAAGTCGGAGAATAGATTCGCTTTCCGGCTTACATACGCTTCAACCGCGTGTGTAAGTGCGTCAATGCCCGTATCTGCGGTAAGGCGAGGAGGCATGGACAGAGTGATTTCGTAATCGATAATTGCGGCGGCGGGAAGGAACGCGATACCCGCGCACAACATTTTCTCGTCGCTTTCGGAGTCCGTAATGATCGTAAATTGCGTCGCTTCGGAGCCACTACCCGCAGTGGTGGGAACGGCCACAACCGGAATAGCATCCCCATTGTTAATTCGGGGAGCTTTGTAGTCGCGCATCTGCCCGCCTTGACGGCTGAGTATCCCCAAAGCCTTAGCCGTGTCGATCGCGCTTCCGCCCCCGACTCCGATAAGCACGTCCGCCTGATGGTCCTGTATAGCGCTGACACCCTGCTTCAGGGAATGAGTTGTCGGATCCGGAACAGTCCCCGTGAAAACGGCAGGTTCCAGTCCGCTGTCACGTATGGACTGGGCGATGACGTCCACGACGCCGGTTGATAGCATAAACGAGTCGGTAACGATCATCGGCCGTTGGCGCATGAGCTCGCTGATGAGTTTCCCGGTCTGATGGACGGCGCCTCCTCCGACTTTCATGATTCTTGGCAGAGCGATATTGGCAACCATGGATACTTTTTCTCCTTCTAAAGTATGATCAGCGGACTGCGGTCATGTCGCTCGGTATCAGTTTTTTGGAGCCCAGAGCCGCCGGAGCGGCGAAGCAGCGCAAGCCCGAGACGCCTCGGCGTCTCCTACGGCTCCTCCCCGCGCCGCCAAGAGTCCGCAGCGTCCCTGGAAGGCTTACCATCTGCTGCTACTCACAACTATGGGAAATACGAATTGATATCTTCGGAATGCATGGAGAATGCTCACTGCAGTTTGGACTGCTCGCCGAGAGCATGCCATGAGCGATTGTGGTACACGAGCGGCGGGATTTGTTCTGCAGATTCGGGGCCATGTGGGTTGCTTTGGAGAGCTTCGACCACGACAAGGTGCGATCCACCAACTGGTACGACCCGGCTCACGCGCCCGCGAATCAATGAAGGTACATTCAAATAGTAGGGTTCACCGCTCGGCAAGCGACTCCAGCCTATTTTCTCACCAAAGCGCTCAACGCCGCTTGTTGCTCCTAATTTTGCAAGTTCGAGCTGTTCGGCGCCAAGGAGGTGCACGACAACCGTTTTAGCCTTGAGTATGCTCGGTGCTGCTGAAGAGATCCCGGAAGCTGAGAAGACCAAAGTTGGCGGCTCGATCCCGACCGAGATGAGCGAACTTACGGTCATAGCGACAGGCCCTTCTCCGATGTCGGCGGTGACCACTCCAACACCAGCGGGATGCCCACGAAACGCAAACTTAAAATCTTCGGCCGACAGAGCCTTTTCTGCCTGTAGGGTCATCATTGACTTTTCCTTCCAAGATATTGATTGCCACGTCTGAATTTCTGCTTCGAGTACTGCCTCTTTGTGCAGGATGAAGCGATGCACGTTGTTAGGGTTACGTGGCAGCGTCTCTCGCAGCCGATCTGGCGTGGGAACTCGTCGAGTGGCAGAAAGTCTCTCATTGAGACGAGGATCGAGCCCGTCAGACCCTGGACTGACTCGACTCGTACGGTTCCCGGCACCCGAACGGAGTTCTCGTACTACTTTGCGATTTGAGCGGAGTTCAGAATCGAAGCCGGAACCGTGACCCCCATTGAGTCGGCTGCCGTCGTGTTCACCCACGTGGTCACCTGACCAGCCGGTTCTGGAGTGATGTCGTTAGCTGACTTGCCTTGGAGGATGCCCGCGATCATAGTCGCGGTTTGCTTACCCTGCTCATAGGTGTTAGTTGCTACGGTGGCGAGAGCACCATCCTCCACTGAACTAGTGTCAGATGTGTAGAGAGGCAGCTTCTTTTCAGAAGCGGTCTTGATCAGTGTCTGTAGGCCAGTCATCACGGTGTTGTCCTGAGGGAGGAGAACAGCATCGACCTTGCCGACCAGCGCATCCATTGCTGTGGAGACATAGTTACTTGAAGCTACTGTTCCGTCGACGATGGTCCAGCCGCGTTTTTTGGCAGCTGCCTCGACTAGGTCTCGTGATTGAACGGAGTTAGGTTCTCCGGGGTTGTACAGGAAGCCGAGGCGTTCGAGGCTCGGCGTCAGTTCTGCGAAGAGGTCGAGCTGGTCTTCGATGGTGTCAGGTGTATACACGCCGGTCACCAAACGCCCCAACGACTCATTGCCGGGCTTGGCGAGCCCCGCAGAGGACGGGTCCGCGGATACGCCGCTGAAAACAACTGGGATAGAGCTGTTCTCGGTGGCCTTGACGGCAGCTTGCGAGCTGGGAGTGCTGACGCCGACGATGACGTCGACCTTGTCTTCCACGAACTTCTGCGCGATGGTGGTCGTCAACGAAATATTACCCTGGGCGTTCTGGACCTCCACATTGACGTCCTCACCCTCGACATATCCTTGTTCTTCCAGCCCATCCTTGATGCCGTCGATAAGTGCGTCCAAGTCGGGGTGCGAAACGATAGTACTGATGCCGATAGTCGGCACCTTTGCCGAATCTTCAGCACTGCCGGACGCGGGCTGTCCACAAGCCGACATTGTGGCAGTCAACGCGAACGCGAGTGCTGCAATTGACACCGTGGGCAACATGGATTTCTTCATGGTTTTCCAATCTTGTGAATAGTTGTCGGTGCGGGAATTTCATAGAGCCGATGAGTTAGGGGGCGAGGAGGCTGCGGTCGTTCGAGAAAGACTCGCCAGAGACCTCATGAAACCGTTCGACGAGTTTCGATACGGTGAGTTGAGCTTTCGCGGGGTTCCTAACATCGAGCACAATCTCGCCGCGGTGCATCATCACGAGGCGATCCCCGTAGTCGATCGCATGCTGCATATTGTGAGTGACCATTAGTGTTGCTAGGCGACGCTCTCGCACCTGGCGTGCAGTTATCTCCATCACCTGTGCCGCAGCCTTTGGGTCGAGCGCGGCCGTGTGCTCGTCAAGCAGTAGGACCTTTGGCGTGTTGAGCGTGGCCATGACGAGGCCGAGAGCTTGGCGCTGCCCGCCCGAGAGATTGCCGACCGGTGACTGGAGGCGATCTTCGAGCCCCAGTCCGCAAACCGCCAGGGCATCACGGAAAGTGCGGCTGCGAGCGGGGGTTACACCGAGCCTGAGAAAGCGGCGCTTGCCGCGCATGTACGCGATTGCGAGATTCTCTTCGATGGACAGTGTGGGAGCGGTGCTTGCGCCAGGGTCTTGGTCGATTCGCGCGACGATGCTTGCCCTACGGTATTCAGGCCAGGACGTGACGTCGCGCCCATCGAGCTCTACGCGACCCCGCGCTGGACGCTCGAGCCCGGCTACTGTGCGCAGAAGCGTCGATTTGCCGGCGCCATTGCTGCCGATCACCGCCACCCACTCAGTGGGGGCGATAGTCAACGTCAGATTGCGAAGAGCTCGAACTTGGTTCGCCGTGCCAGGGAAATAGATCTGAGAGGCATTGTCGACGTGGACAGCTGTGACTTGCTTCACTGGACGCTCGCTTTCATGGGACGGGAATCAAGATCCTCCTCGCGGAAGGGGCGATTCCGCTCACGGTACTGAGCGATCGCTGTTGGGACGTAGAGAGCAAGCACCATGAGGACTGCCGTGGCTCCCTTGAAGTAGAACGCGGGCATACCGAGTCGGAGGGCAACGTTCAGTAGACCCTGGTAAATCAACGCGCCGGCCACTGCACCGGAGCACCAGATCAGCAAGCTCCGTCTGCCGAAGATTGTCTCGCCGATAATTACTGCTGCTGCTGCGGCAACCAGTGTTCCAACGCCCATATTCACATCGGCGTAACCTTGAGCCTGCGAGAGCAGCGCGCCGGAAGCTGCGACGAAGCCGTTGCCGATCATCATCCCGACCATGAGGCTGATACTGGTGTTCATGCCGAGTGCGCGCACCATGCGCTGATTGGCGCCTGCGGCCCTGATAGTCAGTCCAAGATCCGTGCGGAGGAACCAAATGAGCACGACTACCGAGATTGCCAGCAGGATGAAAGTAACTGCTGCGCGACTGAGGCTACCCTCGGTGATCCCGAGTGATCCGAGAACGACGCTGTAGATCGTGTCGTGCCCGAGGAGGTTCTTGTTCGGTGCCCCCATTATTACTAGGTTGACCGAATACATTCCAGCGGCGACAACGATGCCGGCGATAATTTCATTTATTCGTAACGCGGTTATGAGGAAGCTGGTCACCGCACCTGCGACAGCGCCGGCAAGGACCGCGACGATCAAGCTCATCCACGGGTTCATGTTCGCAACGAGGAACGTTGATAGGGCAGCCGCTCCCAGAGGGAATGAGCCCTCAACAGTGAGGTCCGGGAAGTCGAGAATTCGAAACGTAAGGAGCACGCCTATGACGGCAAAGGCCAAAATGAGGCCTTGGTCGAGCGTGTTCAGTAGAGCACTATCCATGTGAGTTGACCACCATTCGTAGAAGCGGTTTAAGACGTCATCATTTGGACGGAGATGAGAAGCGAAAGGGCATGCAATTAACTCGGGTTAAAAGAAGCATGAGGGGATTTATCGTTCAGATCCTTGGCGGTGCGGCGGTTTGTGGTGGGCAACTCCTTTGTCTCCCTTGCGCCACAGTAGCGGTGAATACGATGACGATAATGCAAGTGGTCCAGTAGTGCAACCACTTTGGTTGAAACTGGTTGAAACTGGTTGACATTGACTTGAACCTGCTGCAATCATTTCGGGCATGCAGAAAGATACGAGTGAACTTCTCGGAGAAGCCGCGAGCGATCTCTTGCTGAGCCCGATGGTTCGACGGCCGTTGTATAAGCAGGTAAATGATCGAATTACCCAGTTGATCAAAGAAGGCGTTCTGAACGTTGGCGACCGTCTCCCATCAGAGCGCGCACTGTCGGCGAGCTTGGGGGTAAGCCGTCACTCGTTACGTCAGGCCTTGTCGGCCTTGCAAACCCGAGGTCTGATTGAAATTCGACACGGATCCGGGGCGTATTTGATTGACCGTGAACCGGGACAGGTTGCGTCGAACCTGGCGGAGGCCCTCATCGATTCTACTGAGGACCTTCCCTACGTGATGGAAACCCGGTTCGCAATCGAACCGTTCATCACTGGCCTCGCAGCGGAGCGAAGTACTCCGGCTGACCTTCGGGCCATCCGCGATGCATTGAACATGATGGAGCGAGAGATCGCTGATGGCGAGTCGGGGGAGCAAGGCGACATTGCTTTCCACGCCGCGGTGCTCGCAGCCGCCCATAACCCGACGCTCGCAGACTTCATGACTCGTCTCCAGCCGGACATGGCTCGACTGCGAGAGGAAGCTCTCGCACAGCCGACCACGCCGCAGCTCGCGCTCGACGCCCACCACGCCATTCTCGCTGCAATCGAGGCGGGTGATCGAGAACGAGCAGTCCGTGCCGCACACGATCATCTCGTCGATGCAGCAGAGGCGCTTCTGGTCTCGGAGTTCGGTACACCGTCACATGATTTCCTCGCAGAGGTGCTCGTGAACGCAACGAACAGTCAGGACAGTACGTCGTCTACTGGGTCGGCCGTTGAGATGCGCGGATTTTCTCCAGCTGTGTTGGACTGCCCAACCAGTTACCATCACCAAACTGAAGGAAATCACATGAATCAAGCTGTTTCCGTTTCCCTCCCTACCCACTCTGAGATCGTGGCGTCGGCCCGGGCCATTGTTGAACGACTCCGGGCTAATGCCCGGGAGTCTGATCAGCTCAAACACCTGAGTGATGATTCCTTCCAGGCGCTCCAAGAGGCAGGCCTCCTGCAGATTCTGGTGCCGCGCCGTTGCGGGGGCTGGGAAGGTCAGCTCACTTCTGTACTCGAGGCCGCAACTATTGTGGCCGAAGGCTGCCCCGCAGCAGCTTGGTACGTAATGCTCGCGAACGGAAACGCCTGGCAACTCGGTGGTCTCGACGAAGAGATTCAAGATGAACTGTTCCAGCACCATCCGGGGACGTTTATCGCCGGCGCCATCATGCCGAACGGGACTGCACGAAAGGTCTCCGGTGGCTGGTTAGTTTCTGGCAGGTTCAACTTTGTGAGCGGCATCCGACATGCTTCCTGGTTGACGTTCCGCACCTTTGTTGTAGACGAAGAGGGAAATCGTGGTCAAATGCTTGCGATGTACTGCCCCGGATCTGACGTGACTTCGCTAAATAACTGGAATACGCTCGGAATGCGCGGATCCGGATCCCCCGACGTCGAACTAAAAGAAATCTTCGTCCCAGATAGCCGCGTATCGGTTCCAATGGACCAGGAAGTTCCCTCCGACGCCGCATTGCGTCAGGCTACTAACCTGTACCGGATGCCGACTGTCGCTGCATTTCCGGTGCTCATTGCGAGCACCATTCTCGGGGCCGCGAGGCGCTCTCTCGAGCTGTACGTCGCCCGCATTCGCGAGCGCACCGAGCGCTACACAGAGCGCGCAAAGTCTGAATCGCAAGCGCAGCTGATCCGGATCGCGAGCGTTTCCGCTGCCATAAAGGCAAGTGAGATGCTGCTCTTCGATTCGGCTCAACGTTTCGACGCAATTGTCGAGCGTGACGGCTTGCCGGCGCTGGAGGACCGCGCCGCGATCAAGTGGCAGGCGGTGTATGCGATTGATTCGCTCCGTCGCGCCGTCACGACTTTGTACGATGCAGCTGGAGGAAGCGCCATCTACGAAGAAAGCGAGTTTCTTTCGACTTTCCGCAACGTCCACGTTGCCTCCCACCACGCCGCCTGCGATTTCGACCCCGCCGCCGAGATGTATGGACGTCTGCTGGTTGGTCTTGATCTGGATTTGAGGGCTGTCTAGTGCGGCCGGATATGCTCAATACTCGTCTGAGTAGGTTTACCGGTGGACTTTTTGCGCCTCACAGGAAGTCAGATATCGGGGAAACTGCCGACCGTCTGCGACGGGACGGCATTGACATCCTGGCGTGGGCAGACCCATTCGCTCCGGATCGGAGCCTCCCAAAGAACTTCCGGAAGGCTCTTCACGCGGAAATTGAGGGGGGAGCACCCGAGCACTACACAGTTCCCGTGGGGTCACTGGAACTCCGGCAAGCGCTCGCGCGCAAACTGGAGTCGCAGAACGGCATTATCGCAGATCCTTCCCGCAATATCGTGGTCACTCCAGGGGCTGACTCTGGCCTGTTGATGTGCATGATGGCGCTGCTCAATCCGGGTGACGAAGTGCTGGTTCCTGAACCCGGCTTTCCGGCGGCCTTCTCGAACTGCGAGATTTTAGGTGCTGTCCCTGTTCCCCTCAAGATGACGGCCGAGAGCGGTTATCAGCTCGATTTCGATGAGCTTGAGCGCGCGGTGACACCGATGACCAAGATGGTTTTCATCGCTCATCCGAATAATCCGACCGGTACAGTCTTTCGCAAGTCCGTGCTGCAGGAGCTGGCACGATTTGTGGTGAAACACGATCTCCTGCTGTTGTGTGACCAGGCCTTTGAAGACCATATCTTCGACGGCATTGAGTTCGTATCGCCCGCAGCGCTGCCGGGAATGGCAGATCGGACCGTGACGGTGTTCTCATTCTCAAAGGGGTACGGGCTCAGTGGATTCCGCGTCGCCTACATCCATGCCTGCGCAGAGATCATGGATGTGTTCTACGGCAACGTCACCACCGTCTGTGGCGCGACATCGAGCCTCGCGCAACGGCTTGCTCTCGCCGCGCTTGAGGACGAAGAAGTGTTGACCTCTTACTACCGAAAGCTCGAGTACCGACGGAACTTGCTATTCGATACGCTTTCGACCGTTCCCGGAGTACGGATGCAACGTTCAGAAAGCGGGATTTTGAGCTGGATCGACGTCTCCGATTTGGGCACTTCAGCAGAGGTCGTTGACCACCTGCTTCGCACCGCAAAAGTCTTGGTTAACGACGGAACCGCATACGGACCGCACGGCGCAGGGCACCTTCGACTCGTTCATGGCTGCATACTCGACGACGATCGTGCGGCCGAAGTATTCCAGCGGATCCGGACCTCGCTCCTGCAATTGCCGGTGCGTGGACTGGCGACCGCAACAGCTTCCTAAAATCATGAAATTCACACCTGACGCAGAAATTGAAGGGAAATCATGTCCATCGAAGCATCTGCACCCACGACAAACCGAATCAAAGTGGTGCGAGAATCTGAACGAGAATCACTCTGGTTTCTGGGCGATAACGTACAACTTATTGTCGACAGCGACGACACCGAGGGCCGCCTCGTGATGGCCGTCCACCATGCGGCTGCGAGCTCCCAACCACCCCTGCACGAACACGACAGTGAGGATGAGATCTTCTTCATTCTCCAGGGGGAGATCAAGTTTTGGTCAGAAGATACGGTTGCGAACGCGGGTGTAGGCGATTGCGTCCTGTTGCCGAAGGACGTGCCGCACACATTCCAGGTGTCGCCGAACAGCGAGGCGAAGTGGCTCGTGATCCTGTCTCCAGGAGGTTTTGACCGCTTTTTCCGTGCCGTGGGCACCCCTGCGGGTTACCCGGGACCGCAGCGCGGATGGAGCATGGATCGTGACACCGAAAAGCGTCTTGGGCAAGCAGCTGCAGATTGTGGAATCCGACTGTTGGGCCCTCCCGGCACACTGCCCGAGGCCTAAGCAGATTCCTCTCGTATGATGAAAATAGTTGCGCGGTCTGGACTTACCGGGTACGCCGATGGCGGGGTTGAGTGTTACTACGGCATTCAGTACGCTGCGTTGCATTTAGGAGAACGATTCAGTGCTTCTTCGCTGATCGAAGGTGATCGTCAGATTGCCGTGAGCGCACTCTCAGAAGTTCCGGTCTTTCCCCAGCTGCCGAGCCGACTTGCATCGTCGATGGGGAGCGGCCTTGACCGAAACCCGCAGTCGGAGTCGGCGTTCTTTCTGAACGTTTGGACTCCGATCCAAAGTTTAGGGTGTCCGGTATTATTTTTCATCCATGGAGGTGCTTGGATGACAGGGGGCGGATCCGCACCCTGGTACGACGGTGCATCGATGAGTGCGCGCGGGGTCGTTGTCGTCACCTTCAACTACCGGCTCGGACCGTTTGCGCATCTCAGGGATGACTACAGCAACGATGACCGAAACCCCGCCTTTTCAGACGTTCTCGCTGCACTGCAATGGGTCCACAAGAACATTGCGCGTTTCGGTGGTGACCCCAAGAGGGTCACTGTTGCAGGCCAATCTGCAGGAAGCTGGTACGCGCATCTCCTGAGCACCTCTGATTCTGCTCGCGGAATGCTCGCCCGCGTGGCGCACCTGAGTCATGCGAGCAATCGACCATGGGCTCCCGCATACCAAGACCAGCTCAGCGACGAAGTTCGGCGAGAGCTGGGCACCAGCTCATTGCGGAGCGTTGACCGCACTGAGTTGCTCGAGGCTGCGAAACGTGTCGTACTGCGTCGCCCGTTGGAACTCGGGGCT
This sequence comes from Arthrobacter sp. NPDC089319, assembly GCF_040684925.1. Lineage (NCBI taxonomy): Bacteria > Bacillati > Actinomycetota > Actinomycetes > Micrococcales > Micrococcaceae > Arthrobacter > Arthrobacter sp. NPDC089319. The sequence goes on from NZ_JBFBGZ010000002.1 coordinate 237,540, forward strand.
GTTCCCACTCCCTATCTTCCGACGACGAACGAAGGCACTGCCGACCTCTTCTGTAGCGCCACAGAGAGTGCACGGGTTTCTCATGTTGAAGCGGTTTACATTCGAACCACAGGCACCGAGACCTCTACGTTCTTCTTCGACTCACCTCAACTGCGTCAGATTGACGCCGAAGCGGTCGCAGCGCTTCGGGTTTCTTTAGCGAGCAGACCCACAATAGGCGATACTGACGGTGTGGTCGCAAATATGGAGAATCCATACGAAGATCTCGTTGCTGTCACCTCTGAATACCACTTCGGCGGCCCTTCAAGAGACCTTGCCGATGCGTACGCTTTACAAGGGATACCCACCTATTTGCGTGTTTTTGAAAAGCAAAGCAGCCTTGACGGGTTCCTGAGTGGTCATTGTTTTGACCTGCCTTTTCAATTCGGACAGATGGGGCCCTGGACTGATGCGCCGATGCTGAGTGGAGTGAGCCCTGACGAGTTCCAGCGGGTTTCCGACGTTCTGATGAGTGAACTCGTCACTTTTGTGAGTTCCCAAGACCAAATATGTGAGCTGAAGAGTCACATACAAGGTGCGAATCCCGTGCCGATTATGAAAGGTATCGAGAGGATCTAAGACTAATGACCGTTCTGGCGCCCGAAGCAATGATAGCGGCGAACTGGCACGGGGACTCGCGGGTTGGTTATCTGTCGAGCGCATTCAGGGGCCCGTGTCTGCTTGCAGGCGAAGTGCTGGTGAAACTGGCGGCGTGCAATGTTTGAAATACGGACCTTCATGTACTAGAAGTTGCGTTGCCTGCACTTTAAGGTATCGGACTTGGGATCAGCCGTACCCTCGTCAAACAGCGGGTCAGTTTCCACTTTCGCGCTGGCAGCTCCTGCAGAAGGATTCCACGCACACCGGCCCCGTTCCCTAGTGCGCCTAAAAGTCGGCACGCAACTGGTGGAACACGGGATAAGTCAAGTCGCATCCAATGCGAACATCACAGAGTTTCATCTACGTAATAGATTATCGGCGCTAAAACATCGAGACATGTCGGCGATGGTTGGGTTGTGTCCGCCAGCGCGCCCTCAGGCCGGCGACGGGACCTGCGCCGGGGCGGGATTGGCCAGGCGGCGCAGCTTTGGGATGGGGATGCGGTAATTGAGTGCGACGGCGGTGCCGCGGCCGTCCTCATGCGTCCAGCGCATCAGCGCGGGGCCGCCGTCCGCGCCGCCTTCGAGGAACTCGGGTGCGGCGTCGAGGGGCAGAAGGCCGATGGCTTTGAGGTTGAGCCCGAACTGCTCGGTCCAGAAGTAGGGGCTGAAGTTGAGTTCCGGGGCGTCGTCACCGTGCAGCAGCGCCAGGGCGGCGGCCTTGCTTTGCTCGATCGCGCTGGTCCAGAGCGGGATCCGGGCGACGCCGCGGCCGGTCGGGAAGGCCGCCACGTCGCCGGCGGCAACGATGTTCGGACGCACACGGCCCCGGCTGTCCACCTCCAGCCGGCCGCCGGTGAGGAGCCCGCTGTCCGCCAGCCACCCGGTGTTAGGGATGTCGCCGATGGCGCTGACCACCAGGTCGGCTGCAAGCGTGGAGCCGTCGGCCAGCTCCACCAACGGGTGGTCATCCGCTTCGCGCAGGCCTACGGCCTTGGACGGGGCGAGCTTGAGGCCGCGGCTCAGGCCCGCGGCGAGGAAGACCTCGGAAAGATGCGGGCCCAGCTGCTGGGTCATCGGCTTCAGGTGCGAGACGAGAGTGACGTCGCAGCCGGCGGCCAGGCAGCCGGAGGCGATTTCCATGCCGAGGGCGCCACCGCCGACCACCACCACCGAGGGCCTGCTGGCGAGCCGGCGCCGTAGTTCCAGTGCGTCCTCCAGCGTGCGCAGCGTCAGTTCATGCCGGCTGGCCGCCGGGTCGGTGTTGGCCAGGCGGCGTGCCCGTGAACCGGTGGCAATTACCAGGCCGTCGTACGGAAGGATGCTGCCGTCGTCGAGCACTACCGACTTGAGGTCCGGATCCAGCTGCAGGGCCCGGACGCCCAGGAGTTCGCGGGCCCCGTGCGTCGAAGCGGGCAGCTGGTGGGAGGTCATCTCCTCTGCGTCCAGCAATGCCGCCTTGGAGAGCGCCGGCCGGCTGTAGGGCGCGTGAAGCTCGTCGCCGACGACGGTCAGTTCGCCGTCGAACCCCGCGGCGCGCAGCGAATCGCTGGCCGTCAGCCCGGCAATGCCATTGCCGACGACGATGATGCGTTCCATCCGCACGGTCAGGCCAGGCGGAGAGCGGCGACCGGGCACACCCGGGCGGCCTGCTTGGCTTCGTCGAGCTGGTCCTCGCTGACGTGCACCACGTCCAGCACCAGTTCGCCTTCATCGTCCAGATGCATCAGCTGCGGTGCGACTTCCTCGCACAGGCCGTGCCCTTCGCAGCGCGGCCGGTCCAGGATGATTTCCATTGTGTCCTCCACTCGAATCCGTGTGTGGCTTGCTTCACAAACCGGGTTATTGAAAGCTTGGCAGCGCCACTGATGTTCGGCAAATGAATAGTTTTTATCGGTGATGTGCATGTGGTGAATAGATTGCTAGGCTAGGGCGAACAGCGCCGGAGGTGCCCGGGCTCACGCCGATGGAGGTTTGCCATGTCGTCACTCGATCCGCTGGCCGATGTCCGGCCCGAGACCGCGATCGACGCAGATCTGGCGCGGCTGGCCTCCATCGACCTCAACCTGCTGGTGCCACTGCTGGCGCTGCTGGAGGAGCGGTCCGTGACCAAGGCTGCCGGCAAGGTGGGGCTGTCCCAGCCGGCGATGAGCCACGGGCTGAACCGGACTCGGCGACTGCTGAATGACGAGCTGCTGGTGCGGCAGGGACGGGGGATGGTGCTCACGCCGCGTGCCGCGGAACTGATCGCTCCGCTGCGGCAGGCCCTGCACCAGACGGCGCGCATTGTCAGCGCCTCGTCCTTCGATCCCGCCGTGGACACCCGGCAGATCACCGTGGCGATGACCAACAGCACCGCCTTCGTGATCGGCAGTGAGCTCAGCCGGCTCTTGGCGGAGCGCGCGCCGAACACCGTGCTGCAGCTCCGCACCACCAGCGTGGCGACCAGCGCGCCGTTCGTGGAGGACGCCGCCGACGTGGTGCTGTTGCCGGAGGCGTTCCCCTCGCCGCATCCCCGCGAACGGCTGTACGACGACCGGTGGGTGGTGGTGGCGTCATGGAACGAGCCCCGGGACGCCGACGCCCTGCAGCTACTGGAGCAGGTACCCCACGTGTTTCCGGACTCGCCCTCGGAGCGGCTGCGCCCGTACGAAATCCTGGACGAGAAGAGCATTCCGTACCGGGTGCGCCAGCGGGTGTCCGACCACCTGTTCGTGCCGCACCTGATTGCCCAGTCCGGCAGGGGCGTGGCGGTCCACCGCTACCAGGTGGGGCTGGAGTTCGAGGGCCGGTTCGACCTGCGGGTGGAGGAGTTCCCGTTCCCGGTGGAGCCGCTGGGCATCGACATGGTGTGGAACCCGTGGCTGGCCGACGGCGCCTTCAAGACCTGGCTGCGGGAAATCCTGCTCGAGGCGGCCGAGCCGCTGCAGGCCCGCTACAAGCTGCCCAGCTAGCCCCTTCCTGCCCCGGGTTCAGACAACGACGACGGCGGTGCTCGCCTGCGCAGAAACGGCCGACGGCGGGGCCCACTTCCATACCCGAAAAGCGGACGGCGGTGCTCGCCTCGGGGCGCAGAAACGGACGACGGCGATGCCCGCCAAGGCGAGCGCCGCCGTCGTTGTCCCTGTGGGGTTAGCGCGTGGTGAAGGGCAGCACCAGCCGGGACGGGTGCTCGGCGTCGCGGTAGATCTTGTGCGTGACGGGGCGGCCCACCGGCAGGTGGAAGGCGTCCGGCGGCAGCAGCGCGTTGTGCTCGTCGGCCAGCGGTTCGGCGTTGGACAGTTCAACGGTCAGCTTGTGGCCCGGCATGAACGTGTTGGCGAACGGGTAGAGCCGCACCACGTACTCCTCGATCTGGCCCGGTTCCACCGGGACGGAGCGGGTGTGCGGGTGGTACGGGTTGCCCTCGGTGGTGCGCTCGTCGAGCTCGCGGTGCGAGGCCTTGAGGTAGCCGGTGGTGATCAACTGGCGCTTGCCGTTGGGCGCGGCATCCCAGAGGCGCAGGATGAAGTTGGTGTCCGGCTGGTCGATCTCGGCGAAGATGTGCGCCGCACCGGTGCCGACCATCTCGGTGGCCTCTTCGAAGGTCTCGGTGCTCCAGTTGATGATCTGGACCTTGTCCGTCACCGTCAGCGGGGCCTGGTAGAAACCGTCCGGCGCGGCGTACTCGGCGCCCATCAGCTCCCGCTCGGCGGAGAGCTTGTGCCGCGGGCGCAGGTACAGCGGCTTGTACTCGATCTCCTTCGGCGGCCACGCCTCGGCGGTCACCACCTCGCGGGAGCCCTCGACAAAGACGCTGACGGCGGGCTCGTCCATCACGCCGTTGTCGATGCCCTTGATCCAGTAGTCGTACCAGCGGAACATCTTGTCGTGTTCTTCGATGAAGGGGCGCGACTGCATGGGCGGGTAGGGGCCGATGTCCAGCTTCTTGGGGCCCTTCAGCGCGTTGTACAACTCGATGGTGCCGTCCAGCGTCCAGCCGCGGCCCTGGTCCAGCTGCAGCCAGACCGGGATGTCGATGTTCGGGGCCAGCGTGATCGGGTTGCGCTCCTCGTACCACTCGCCGTCGAGTTCGTTCATCACGATGTCGAACCAGGCTTCGTGGTTCTTCGGGTAGTTCAGCACGTGCACCAGGTTGGGCCAGGCGGCCACGTCCGGGTCCTGCAGGCGCTTGGCGACGAGCTTCTTCAGCTCTTCGGGGGAGTACTTCTCGATCATCCGGGACTTGACGCCGTCGGTGAACGCCCAGCCGGAGTCGCCGCCGCGGCCTTCGCGGGCGGCGCGCGGCATGAACCACATGACGCCGCCGTGGTAGGTGGTCTCGTAGAAGTCGTAGTGGCCGCCGGAGACGAAGATGGCCTTCAGGTGCGGCGGACGCTCGGCGGCGGCCAGCACCTGCATGGAGCCGAAGTAGGAGATGCCCACCATGCCGACGTTGCCGTCGCACCAGGGCTGCTCGGCGACCCACTCGATGAAGTCGTAGGCGTCCTGGCCCAGCGAGACGCCGCCGGCGTTGTAGTTGCCGATGTGCTCGCCGCCGGAGGCGCCGGAACCGCGCAGGTCGCCGATGACGTGGACGTAGTCTTCCTTGACGATCCGGGCGATGTCGCCGGCCTCGATGCAGCCGTCCCACATCGGGCTGGGGCGGCGCTGCGGCGGAGTGGTCAGCGCCAGCGCCTGCAGCTCCTTGCCGTAGGGGCTCAGGGCCACCAGTGCCGGGCGCGGCTTCTCATCCATGCCCTGGTACGCGTCCGCGGCGAGCTCCACGCCGTCGCGCATCGGCACCCGGAGGTCCTTGCGGATGGCGATCTTTTCCCCACCGGCATTCCACGTCGTGAAATCAGTCATGTGTGCAACTCCTTGTCAGCGGCCGAGTGCCCCGAGCCGTTACAGGCGGGCATTCGCTCCAGACATATTATTATAATAAAGTTCATGTGGGCAAGGCCGCAGCGGCTCGGGCCCACAATGGTTGAGGGCTATCCAGCCGGTTCCGGAGTTGAGGAGAGCAGCATGACGCACGACGTGAAAGTCCATCCGCTGGTGTCGCCGTGGGGCCGGTTCGGCCTCTACAGCTTCTTCATCGATGCCCCGGAGCGGGCCATTGTGGACACCGGAATCACCACTTCGCCGGTGGAGGGCATGATCCCCGAGCTGGAGAAGCTGGGCCGCCGGATCGAGGACGTGCGCTGGATCCTGCTGACGCACGGCCACATCGACCACCTCGGCGGTGCGCACGCGCTGTGGGAGCTCACCGGACGCAAGGCGCAGGTGGTGATCCACCAGGGCGACGCGCCGCTGCTGCGCTCCCGCCGCGCGCACGTGGACAACTACGTCCAGGTACGCCAGCAGTACTTGGACAACCCGAACGCCATCGAGGAGCAGACGCAGGCCGCCAACAAGGTGATCTCCGGCGAGATGGAGCCCACGCTGCTGGTGCAGGGCGGCGAGAAGTTGGACCTCGGCGGCGGCGTGACCGTTTCCGTGCACCACATTCCCGGCCATACCGCCGGCTCCGTGGCCTACGTGATCGACGGGCAGAACGACGTCTTCGTCGGCGACGCGGTCCAGGCCCACGGTGCCGCCAACGGCTTCCCCGGCTACGAGGAGCCGGCCGCGTACCGCAAGAGTCTGGAATACCTGCGCGACGAGGTCCGGCCCAACCGCCTGTTCCTGGGCCACCCGTACCGCGACGCGAACGGGGTTCCCTACGAGATTGGCCTCGATGCCGAGGGCGCCAGGGAGGCCCTGCAGTTCAGCATTGATCTCGAAGGCCGCATCGCCGGCGCCGCCCGGCAGTGCTTGCAGGACGGGCTGCAGGCCACGGACTCCGCGTACTCCCCGTTCGAGCCGGTTGCCGAAGCCATCGGCTACACCGGGAACCCGGCGCTGGAGCCCTCCCCGTTCTTCATCACGCTGCACGGCTACCGCCAGGAGTTTGAAGCGCAGCAGTGACCCTCCGTTGATCGACCAAGGGCCGCTAGGCCCGCGTGGAGATCCGAGGCGCACGGTGATCGTGTCTCCACGCGGCCGCAAGCGGCCTTGGTCGACCACCGGTGATCGTGTCTCCACGCGCTGCGCTTGGTCGACAACCGGGGCCGTTAGGCCCGCGTGGCGATCCGAGGCGTTCCCACACCTCCCGCTACAACAGCCCGCGACCCTAAACGACTCCGCGGATGTGGCCCCTTTTCACTTCGAAGAGGGGCCATATCCGCGGAGTCGTTTCGGTTGAGGGCGGCGATGAGGAGGGCGACGGCGGCACCCACGACGGCGCGCATACGACGGGCGTTCACGACGGCGGCGCGCACCCTTCGTGGGGTGCGCGCCGCCGTGGTGAGCGGGGCCCGAAAGGCGGCACCGCCGTCGTGCTCAGTCTGATCAGGAAGCGGAGGCCTGAGCTTCCTCCGGTGCAGCTTCGCTGCTGATTCCATCCCGGCGCTTCTTGGCGGTCAGCGGGACGAACAGGAACGCCAGCGCCGCAACGACGCCCGGGATGGCGAAGAACAGGAAGTTCATCTGAACCGGGAGGCTGAGCGTGAGCAGGATGCCGCCGAACGTCGGACCGACGATGGCGCCCATCCGGCCGACGCCCGACGCCAGGCCGATGGCCGTGGAGCGCATGAACGACGGGTAGTACTGGGACACGAAAGCGTAGGAAATGTTCTGCGCTCCCATGGTGGTTGCGCCGGTGATGGCCACCAGCACCAGCAGAATCGCCATGTTGGTGCCGAAGCCCAGCAGCGTCAGCGAGACGGCAGATACCACGAACATGGGAACCAGCACCCGCTTCACGCCCCACTTGTCGGACAGCTTGCCCAACACCAGCGTGCCGACAATGGCGCCCACATTGAGCACGATCATGAAGGTCAGGCTGGAGCCAAGCGGGTATCCAACTTCCACCATCAGCTTGGGCAGCCAGATGGTCAGGCCATTGATCATCAGCAGGCACATGAAGAAGGCCACCCAGATCATCAGCGTGCCCAGCGCGCGGCGGTTCTTGAAGAGTGCGCCCACTGGGCTGCCCTCTTCCTTGCCCTGGACCGCGGTGAACCGGGCGTCCGCGGGGATCTGCGCCTGGCCGTTGACCTTGGCCAGCACGGACCGCAGGGCGTCGAACCGCTTCTGCTCCAGCAGCGACTCCGGGGAGTCCACGAAGTACTTGACCATGACCGGCAGGAACAGCAGCGGCACCACGGCCACCACATAGACGCTCTGCCAGCCGAACGCGGGCAGCAGGACCATGGCGACAAAAGCGGCCAGGATACCGCCGACCGAGAAGAAGCACATCACCACGGCCACCAAGGTGTTGGCCCGGTTCTTCGGCGCGTAGTCGGTCAGCATGGCAATGACGCTGGGCAGGATGCCGCCGATGCCCAGACCGCCCAAGGCGCGGAGAACCGAGAAGACGGCCGGTCCGGGGGCAACGGCACAAAGGGCCGTCGCGACGCTGAAGAGGATGATGCTGATGGTCAGCATCCGCTTCCGGCCGAACTTGTCGGCCAGGATTCCGAACAGGATGGCGCCCACCATCATGCCGACGAGCCCATAGCTGCCGATGGCGCCGGCCTCCACGGGACCCATGGACCATTCCTGCATGAGGACCGGCAGGACCGACCCGTAGACCACGAGGTCGTACATGTCGAAAGTGATGATGAAGCAGGCCCAGAACAACATTCCGGCGTGGAAGCGGCTGAAACCGGACTCGCTGATGAAGTCCCTGATGTTGATTGTTGTCATAGCAATGGTTTCTGGTGAAGGCCCGGGAACGGGCATGGGTAGATGAAATCTCCGGACACAGAACGGCGGCACGGTCAAGAGACTCGTGCCGCCGTTTCGTGAGGCCGGAGGGTCCTGAGGTGGCTTAGCCCTGGTTCAGGAACTCCGCTGTCTCCTGGAAGGCCCGGTAGAACTCCGGAATCCAGAAGAAGTTCTGGACGAAACCGTGGTTCGCCCCGGTGTAGCGGCTCACCGTGGTGTCCACGCCGGCGTCCTTCAATCGCTGGCCGTAGAGTTCGCCCTCGTCGCGCAACGGGTCGTACTCGGCGGTGATGACCAGGGCTTTGGGCAGGCCGGAGAGGTCCTCGCGCTTGATCGGCGAGACCAGCGGATCGGCCGGATCCGCACCGCTCTCGACGTAGAAGGAGTTCCACGGCTTCAGGGCCGGGGTTTCCAGGCCGTAGCCGGTGGCGTTCTCGCGAAGCGAGGCGTAGCGGTCCTCGTCGAAGTCCAGGTCCACGGACGGGTAGTAGAGGACTTGGTGCGTGATCCGGTCGAAGCCGTCGTCGTGCGCCGTCGCCGTCACCGCTGCCACGAAGTTGGCCCCCGAGCTGTCGCCCGCCAGCGCCAGGCGGGTGCCGTCCCAGGCCAGGCTGTCGCCCTGCTCGGCGGCCCAGCGGACCACGGCGTAGCACTCCTGCAGGCTGGTGGGGAAGGGCACCTCGGGTGCCAGCTGGAAGCCGACGGAGATGACCTTGTAACCGCTCTCCTTCGCCAGCGCGCGCGCCACGTGGTCGTGCGTTTCCAAGCTGCCGGAGAAGAACGCGCCGCCGTGGAAGTAGACCAGCAGGCCGTAGGAATCTGCTTCGGCCGGGGTGTAGATCCGCACCGGAACGTCGCCCACCGCGGTGTCCGCCACGGTGTCTTCGACGGCGTGGAGCGGCAGCCGGTCCTCGAGCGGAGCGACGAACTGCAGGTCGCCGGCGCGCTTGCCCGCAGGGTCCGGCCGGACGCTGTGGTCGAACGGCGGCAGCGTGGCGAGGAGCTTGCCGATCTCGGGGTGGATGGTCACTCGACACCAGCTCCCTTCTTGAAGGACGTGGTCTCCGGGAAGGAATCACCGATGTCGAACGGCTTGCGGGAGATGTCCTGCAGCACGTCGGTGATCGGCTTGCGCTTGGCCTGGTAGGTGCGCAGCGCGTCCTGCAGGTCGGCGCCGTCCTTGATGGCGTCGGCCAGCCAGGCAGCGTCCTGCATCGCGGAGTTGGCGCCCTGGCCCTGGTGGTGCAGCATGGCGTGCGCGGCGTCGCCCACCAGCGCCACGCTGTTGGTATGCCAGTTCGGCTGCTTCTCGATGTCGTAGACGCCACGGTTGGTCATCGCGGCGATGTCCAGCTCCTGGCCGATCTTCTGCAGCCGCTCGTCGAAGCCTTCCAGCAGTTGGCCGATGTACTCGTGCGTGACCTCCGGCGCCCAGGCGGTGTCGTCGCTCGGGGCGGTGATGTCGAAGGACACCTGGTTGCGGTGGCGCAGCGGCAGGAAGTACACGGTGGTGCCGTTCAGGCCCACGTAGACGCGGAAGTTGTCGTTCTCCACCAGGCCGTAGGCGTCGTCGGCGGAGATCACCGCGCGCATGGCGATGGTGTGGGAGAACACCGGCTGCACTTCGCCGAAGATCTGGTTGCGGACGCTGGAGCGGATGCCATCGGCGCCCAGCACCAGGTCGGCGGTGACCTCCACGCCGTTCTCAAACTTCACGGTGGCGGAGTCGCCGTTGTCGGTGACGGTGATCATCTTGTGGCCGATGTGCACGCGCTCGGCCGGCAGCAGCCGCAGCAGGGTCTCGATGACGTCGCCGCGGTGCACCATGCGGCAGTGGTTGGTCTGGGCGTATTCGTTGATGCCCGGCCACGGGTCGCGGGCGATGAGCTCGCCGTTGGCCTGGTAGACCTCGATGGCCTCGGACGGGGCGGAAACCTTGGCGAACTCCTCGAACACGCCCCACTTGCGCAGCACCTCGACGGTCGGCGGGCGCAGGCCGATGCCGGCACCCACTTCGCCGAGCTCGGGGGCCTGCTCGTAGACGTGCACATCGGCGCCGAGCTGCAGCAGCGCCAGGGCAGCGGAAGCGCCGGCGTAGCCGCCACCGACGATGGCAACCTTCAGGTTCTGGATTTCGGAAGTCTTCATGATTCTGTGTTCCTTCACTGGACGCCGCAGTGGCGACCTCGGGGATGGATGGTGAGCCCCGCCGTCGTCGTCTGTGGCGCGGCGGGGTGCGGATCAATGGTCGGTGCTTAGGCCTTGATGGACAGGAAGTCCGCCGGGTTGTCTTCCAGCAGGAGCTTGATGGTGGCGTCGTCGATGCCGGCGGCGCGCATGTCGGGCAGCATGTCCTCAAAGATGTAGTTGATGGTGTGGCCCTTCACGCCCGGCCAGCCCAGCGGGCTGCAGTTGGCGTCGGCCGAGACCAGCAGCTTGTCCGCGTAGCCCTTGTTCACCAGGTTGACGAAGTGCTCCATCCGCTCGGCACGCTTGCGGCCCCAGAACGGTGGGTCCGGCAGTTCGAGGTCGTAGCCGAAGGTGTCGAAGCCGATGCGGCCGCCCTGCTCGTAAATCCAGTCGTGCGGGGTGATAGGGGCGTTCAGGCCGTCGTCGGCGTGGCCGAAGAGCACCCGGTCCAGCGGCAGGCCCTCTTCGTTGAAGATGTTCACGGCCGGTTCGGGGTCGATGGCCAGGTGGGTCAGGATCGGCACACCGGTGACCACGGCGGCCCGAGCCGCGGCACGGTAGATGCGCTTGTCCAGTTCGGTCATCTTGCCGCCGCGGCTGACGCCGACCTTGATCACCCCGGCCTTGGCGCCGGTGTCGCCGATGCCCACGGTGATCTCGTGGATGAACACCTTCGTCAGGTAGTCCACCGACGCCCGCGAGAAGTGCGGCAGCGCGGTGTCGCCGCCCACAAAGCCGGTGCAGGCCACAATGTGGACGCCGGTCTTGCGGGACAGCGACCGGTAGTAGTCGATGTCGCGGCCGTTGCAGATGCCGGTGGCGTCCACAAAGGTGCCGCCGCCGTACTCGCGGAACTTCCGCAGCTTCGGCACGGTTTCCTCGTACGCCTGCTCCGGCGACTTCCACCACTTGGTGTCCAGCTCCGAGCCGGGCATGCCGTAGCCGATGTGTTCGTGGACCGCCACGATTTCCAGTTCTGCAGCCGGGATGGTTCCCAGCACGGTGTTTACTTTGGTCAAGACCCTCACCTCGTGATTAGAAAAGCTTTGTTGATGTACGACGGCGGTGCTCGCCTGGGGCGGTCAGCGCACCGTCAGCAGGCGGCGGGGGTTGTCCACCAGGATGGTCTGCGCGTCGTCGTCGCTCAGGCCCTGGCCCTTGAGGAAAGGTACGAAGCTGGCCAGCACGTGGCTGTACGGCAGGTTGTACTCCGGCAGTCCCTTGGCGACGCCGATGGAGTTGCCGGAAAGGATGACCTTGTCCGCATGCCCGGCCTTGACGAGTTCAAGCACCAGGTCGGCACGTTCGCGGTCAGTCAGGTAATCCCCGTCGTCGTCCAGGCCCACGTGGTCGATGCCGACGAAAGCTCCGCGGCCCGCAATCTCCAGGGCGAACTTGGCGGCGTCCTTGCGGTCCACATCCCCGACGAGCACGCGGTCCGCACCGATCTGCTCGTCGAGGACCACGTCCAGGTCGTGCAGGACGTCCGCGCCGAAGCGGATGGAAACCGGCACGCCGGTGTTCTTGGCGGCGCGGGCGGAGCCACGGAACAGCGACTCTTCGGTGGGGGTCATGCCGGAGCGGTCGGCCGTGGTGGTGACGATACCGGCAGCGGCGCGTCGTTCAACGCGGGGGACCACCATGCCTTCGATGACCTCCTTGCCGAAGAGGTCCTCGAACTTTTCGGCCGGCCACGGTGTGGGCGGGTTGGTCTGCGGGGTCAGGAAGTAGCCGCCGAGTTCTTCCTCCGGGCCCAGGCCGGTGGAAGCAACAATGTGCACCCCGGTGGAGCGGGACAGTGCCTCGTAGAGCTTGAGGTCGCGGCCATGGAACATGCCGGTGCTGTCCACGATGGTCTTACCGCCCTTGTCGCGGAAGTCGGCGAGTTTCGTTGCCAGGGCCTCAAAGATCTCGGCCCGGTCCATGGAAATGTCCGGGGCATACTGCGCGCCCGGCAGGACGGAGAGCAGCGATTCGTGGACCGCGACCACGCCCAACTCGTGAGCAGGAACGGGGCCAAGGACCGTGTTGACGGTTTCGGGGGTGGAAGTCGTTGTATCCGTCATCGGCACAACCTTTCGTTGTACGTCACGCCGTGGCGTCACGCGCTGGGAAGGATCATGCACCGCGACCTCTGGATGGATTCCTCGCCGAACTCGGTGCAGGCGTCGGTAAGCGAAGGGAACGAGCGTGGCCGGATGGCTGCCGACGGCCCGAAGATGTGACCCCGATTACCTGTAAACTAGGTTTACACGATGTCGGGTGAAAGTCAACGCCATTACCGCCGGTTGTTCTGGGGCCGTCAGGAGGTGCCTGGTGCGGCTGTAATAGGATCGGCATGCAGCATCGCTCAAGCTGCGACCGTCGCCCCACCTGACGTCGGCTACAAGGGAGACCGCCATGACTGCCAGTTCGATCATCGAGTACATCGACCAGTACGACGGCGATATTCGGGATCGGCTGCTGCCCGTGTACGAATTGATCCGGACGGCTGTGCCCGAGGAAGCGGAAGAATCGATCAGTTGGCGTATGCCGACGTTCAAGCTCGGCACCGAGCCGTTGTTCTTCTTCACCGGAACAAAGCGCCACATCGGGTTCTATCCAACCCCAGACGCGATCGCGCATTTCTCCACAGAGCTGGCCGACTTTGGAACCACCGAGCACCTGATCCAGTTGCGCCATGACGCCCCGCTCCCGACAGAGCTCATGCGCGAGATCATCGCGTGGCGGCTACAGCAGCTGCCTTCGGGCAAGGTGTGAGTCGGTCGCCTCGGCGCACCGCACCGCTCCGCTTGCACCGCGCCGCTCCGGCGGCGCACCGCATCGTTCCGCCGCCGGGCACACCCGAGCAGGCCGTAGCGGAGCTACTGGGTAAACCGGTACTTGAAGTTTTCGGCGTGGTGCAGGGCCGTGCGCCAGCCGATGGGACGGCCGCCCGCGGTGCGGAAAACCGTGTCGATGACCAGCAGCGGGCTTCCCACCCCGACGCCCAAGGTGGCGGCGTTGTCGGCGGTCGCCGCCGTCGCCCACGCCTCGTGTTCCGACCGGCCCAGCGTGATGCCGTAGCCCTGCTCCAGCAGTTCGAAGGCCGAACCGCTCTCTTCCAGTTCCTGCACCGTGGGGTTGAAGTCGCGCGGCGCGCGGATGTACACGGTCGCCTCGGCCAGCGGTGCGCCCTCGACTGAAATCAAGCGGGTGAAATGCAGGAGCCTCTCGTGTTCGTCGGTGCCCAGCAGCTGGCCGACCTCGGCGGGCGGTTCCACCCAGTCAGGGGTGGAGACTTTCGACGACGGATGCATCCCGCTTTCCACCAGGAACTGATAAAAACGTCCGGACTGGACATCGGCCGGCCGGTGCACCCGGAGACCCCTGGCCGGGAAGGTCCCTTTGCCCTGTTTCCGGTAGACGTACCCGTCACTGGTTAGCTCCATGAGGGCTTGCCTGATGGGCGCGCGGCTGACCTCGAACCGGCTGAGCAGTTGCGCCTCCGTCATCGGCTTCTGCGGATCCGCCACCCCGTCCGCGATCTCCCGGCGCAGGATCTCCTTGATCTGCCGGTACAGCGGAACCCCGGACGAGAAGTCGAGTTCGCCAGAAGCCATCGGTGGTCGGTCCTCCAGTTCAGGTGATGATCACATCAACCCTATGTGCTGGACCAGCCGAACGGCGGCAACCGTGCGGGCAGGCGCGGGCGGGCGGTAGGTCTATTTGGTCAACGAGCGGCGGGCCTCGGGCAGCTCCAGCTTCTTTTCGCCCTTGAGCGCGCCGTCCATGGTCTCCTTCCAGACCGGTGCGGCCACTTCGGACCCGGTCAGGTCTTCGTAGGTCTTGCCGTAGGCGGTGAGTTTGGTGAGCGGGTGCTGTGCTCCACCTCGGGGGTCACCGAGCCAGACGGCAGCCGTGAGCTGTGGCGTGCCGCCGACAATCCAGTTCGCTGCGAAGTCGTTGGTGGTCCCGGTTTTGGCCCCGGCCTCCCGGTTGCCGGCAAGTTCGATCCGCGGTCCCAGGGTTCCCCTCGGATTGAAGGGTTCCTGGAGCACATTCGCCACGGTGTCCGCGACGGCGGGCTTGATGGCGCGGTGGCAGTCGGGGTCCGGCACGGGCAGCTTCTTTTTGGTGTCGGTGCTGACTGCCTTGATCACCATGACCGGTTTGCAGACCGTGCCGTTGCTCATGAAGGCGGCATAGGCGCTGGCCATTTGCAGCGGCGTCACTTCGTAGGCACCGAGCGCAAGGGAGCCCTCCCTGCCGCTCAGCTTGTCCGGGTCGATGGAGGTGATGCCGAGCTTGTTGGCCATCTTGGCCGCGTTGATGACACCGACACGCTCGATGAGTTTGATGAAATAGATGTTCACCGAGGCGCGGACGGCTTGGCGGGCGTTGATGACTCCATAGTCCACGTTGTCGTAGTTGATGTAGCCGCCCTTCGGGTTGTCCAGTTTCTTCGAGCGGTAGGGGCCGTCGGCACGGAACTTGGTGGAGGTGCGAATGCCCTGCGTGAGCGCGGTGGCGAGCACGATCGGCTTCATGGCCGACCCGACCTGGAACGCGTTGCGAACGTAGACCACCTGGGTCTTGCCCTTGCCTTTGCCCCATTCGCGGTTCTGCGCGATGGCGACTACATGGCCGGTTCCCGGCTGCACGACGGCGGTGCCCAAAGCCCCCCGATTGCCATTGCCCAGCGCCTTCTCGACGGCTTTTTGTGCTGCGTTGGCAGCCTTCCGGTCCAACGCGGTGGTCAGGGTCAGCCCGCCCAAGTTGAAGCGCTGCTCGCGGATTTTTGCGGTTTTCCCGAAGGCCGGGTTGGAGAGTATTTCTTCCCGGACTGCCTCACAGTAGAACGGGTACTTGGACCCGCCGCAGCCGGAGGGCTCGGAACCGCGCTTTACCCCCAGTGGTGCCTTGCGGGCGGCCTGCGCCTGGTCCGCCGACAACACCCCCCTGCTTTCCAGCACCTCCAGTACGGTGTTGCGCCGTTCGGTGGCGGCCTCGGGGTGGGTGAAGGGGTCGAAGGCGGTCGGCGCCTTGAGCAGCCCCACCAGCAGGGCCGATTGTTCATAATTGAGTTCCGACGCCGACGTGCTGAAGTAGTAGCGGGCCGCGGCCTCCACCCCATAAGCGCGGTTCCCGAAATAGACCGCGTTCATGTAACGCAGCAGGATCTCATCTTTGGGCAGCTGTTTTTCCAGCGCGACGGCGTACTTCATTTCGCGGATCTTGGCGTTGTAGGTGTCGCCGACCGCCACCTTGTCTTCCTCCGCGTTCCGCGCATGGTTGACCAGAATGTTCTGGACCAGTTGCTGGGTGAGGGTGGAAGCGCCCTGGACATCAGTACTGGTGATGTTGTGGAACAGGGCCCGGGTGATACCGAGGGGATCCACCCCGCCGTGTTCGTAGAAGCGGGCGTCCTCGGTGCTGACCAGGGTCTTCTTGAAGGCCTCCGACACCTGGTCCAGCTCAACATCAACCCGGTTCTCGCTGTAGAACCGGGCGAATTCCTTGCCGTCCTTGTCCAGCAGGACGGTACGCTGCGCCAAGGGGCGGTCCACCGGCAGATCGGTGGGCAGGGTTTGCCACATGTCGAGGACGGAATTTCCGACGGCGGACACCCCCACCGCCGCCGGCGCGACGAGCGCCCCCGCGGCAAAGGCCGCTACGGCGACACTCACCAGCCACAGGTCCAAGCGCCGACGCCGCCGCTTCTTCTTCGGGCGCCGGGCAGTCTCCATCAGGTCGTCGAACTCGACCTCTTCAGGCCTGTTGCGTCGAAAGGGCCACATGATCCGTTGTGCGAAAACCGGCCGACGGTCCCGGGTGAAATCCTCCGGCGGAGCGTCGGGCAGGCAGGCCCCGACGCCGGCGGTTCCCGCACCCCTCCTTCCCGACAGACGGAGCAGTATAGAAAAGGGTAGAAGCTCCAACGGCGCTGCGGTAGAGGTTTCGGGCACCTTATTTGCCCGGTTTGCTGCTTCGCCACAACCCGCGCCCAGCCGCGCTTTTTGCGCTACCGTGAGGGCATGCCGGAGATGCCTGAAGTGCAGGGACTGGTCGATTTCCTGCGGTCGAAGCTGCTTCCGCCGGAGGGGCCAGCAGCCCGGATCGCGGACGTTGAGGTGCTGTCCTTCTCGGTCCTCAAAACGGCGGATGTGCCGCTCGAAGCTTTGAGCACCCAGCCGGTCACGGATCTGGCGCGCCGGGGCAAGTTCATCATCATCACGGCCGGCGATGCGCACCTGGTGATGCACCTGGCCAAGGCCGGTTGGCTCCGCTGGTCCGATGCGCTGAAGCCGGGACGCCTGCGGCCGGGCAAGGGAGCCATGGCGCTGCGGGTGCGGTTCGCAGCCGACGGCGAGGAAGCGCCCGGATTCGACCTGACCGAGGCCGGAACCAAGAAATCGCTGGCGGTCTACGTGGTCAAGGATCCGCTCGATGTGCCGGGCATTGCCCGGCTGGGACCTGACGCGCTCGACGTCGATGCCCCGGCTTTCGCGCAGATGCTCGCCTCGCACAGCGGGCAGATCAAGGGGCTGCTGCGCGACCAGTCGGCCATCGCCGGCATCGGCAACGCCTACAGCGACGAGATCCTGCACGCCGCCAAGCTCTCCCCGTTCGCCAACGCCGCGAAGCTCGACCCCGAGGACGTGGACCGGCTGTATTGGGCGATGCACCAGGTGCTGGAGTCGGCGATCGAGCAAGCCTCCGGCCGCCCGGCGAAAGAACTGAAGGACTCCAAGCGCAAGGCCATGCACGTGCACGGCCGTACCGGCGAGCCCTGCCCCGTCTGCGGCGACACCGTCCGCGAAGTGTCCTTCGCCGACTCATCGCTCCAGTACTGCCCCACCTGCCAGACCGGCGGCAAACTGCTCGCGGACCGCCGCATGTCCAAGTTCCTCAAGTAAGCCGACTCGACTCAGGCTGACCGGCGTCTGAGCTGTTGCTTTGCCCTTGACACGAAGCGCGACATTCCCCGCTGCAGGGGAGCGCCGCCGTCGTTCCCCGAGCCCGACTTACGCGCCGTCGTCGTAGTACTGGCTGTTCTTGCCGTACTCCGGGTCCTGTTCGGAACGGACCATGCGGTGGTCCTCGGGGTGGTCCAGACAGGGGCTGCTGAAGGAGAGGACAACGGTACCGGGGCCGCCGAGGGTGTGGTGGGCGGCGGTGGCACCGAGGTCGCCGTTGCGGAAGTAGAGTTTGCGCACGTCCCCGGTCTGCGCGGTCGTTTCGTTCTTCTGCTCCCAGCCCTGCGCGGTCAGGTAACCGGCGGCCGCGTCGAGGGTCGCGTTGGCCTGCTCGGTGTCCGCCACGTCGCCGGTGGCGCGGGCAACCCAGGCGGTTTGGGTCTGCGGCTGTTCGTTCTCGGGGCGCAGGCAGGTCTCTTCGCGGAGGACGTTTACCTTCAGGTCGGCGGCAGAGGAGGCCTCCGCCATGGTTTGGGCCAGCAGTTGCTCCAGCTGGCGGCCGTAGTCCTGCGAGGTTGCTTGGCTCTCCTGCGGTTGGTTCTCCTGCGGCATCGCGCAGCCTCCTAGGATGATGGCGGACAGGGCAGCAGCGGTGGTGAGGGACGCGGCGAAGGCGGGCGGACGCCGTCGTGCTCTGCCGCGCAGACGGGACGGCCGGTGCGCTGGGAAGGACTCCCGCATGGTCATTTCTCCAGACTTTCAACCGTCACGGTCTCAAGGTTGCCATAGGCGTAGTCCTCGGGATTCTGCTCCAGCGGGTTGACGATGAGCGGGCCGTAGGGGGAGTAGGTCTGGTGGATCTGGTCCTCGACGTAGGGGCTGACCTCGGTGCCTTCGATGATGCCCTGGATATTGGTGGCCGAGGTGGAGTCCCGCCGGAAGTAGTCGGTGTGCCCGCCCATCAGCGAGCCGGGGTCTTCGGGCGCGAGGAAGCCGGTCTCCAGCCGGACCGGATCCATGGCGGTGGGGCTGCCGCCGCGCCAGAAGGACGGGCCGTGGTAGCCGCCGCCGAGAAGCTGCGCGGCGGAGATCGGGTCGTCGCGGGTTTGCAACCAGTAGCGGTTCGCGTCCGGGTTGGCCGTGTCCGCGGGACTGCCCACGTTGTGTCCGGTGCCGGCGGGCGCCACGTAGACAATGTTGGTGGAATCCAGGCCTTCGCGCTCGCCGGTGCCCAGCAGCGAGCCGCCGGCGCTGTAGCCGATGTACGTGGTCCGGGCGTCGGTCCGGGCTTCCAGGTCCAGCGCATGGTCAAACGCCGCGAGCAACGGGCCGCCGTCCTCGTTAAACGAGGCGGTGATGTTGTCGCTGATCTCATCCGGCAGGTCGGTGCCTTGCCAGTAGAAGGAGACAGTGTCCGCCGAGGGCTCGCCGTTCACCGCATCCAACCGGTGTGTATAGGCTTCCAGCTGGCCAAGGTCCGCGCCGGTCCCCGGCACGAGGGTGGCGATGGTCCGGGTCCCCGGTCCCAGCGCGCCTTCCATGGTGACGATCCGTCCATCGCCTTCCAGCCCGAGCATCACCACCTGCAGCTGATGTTCGACGGCGAAGTCCAGTCCCGTGCGCAGCGTCGCCAGCCGGTTGTGTTCCGCCTGCCAATCCTCGAGATCCGCCGTGTAGCGGTTGTATGCCTGTTGGTACACGGCCCGCGGATGCCCGTGCGTATTCCGTGCGTCAGCAAGGTAGTCGTTGAGGTCTGGCTTGGCGCCGAGCTGCTCCTGCTGGGTCGCCACCGTTTCGCGGTAGCCAGCGGCGGTGAGGGTGTTGGCGCGAATCCGGTTGGCGAACGGAACCCCGTTCAGCACGCCGAACACCGCCGGGTAGAGCAGCAGCAGGCGTTCCTGGTCATCCGGCGCCAGCCCCTTCCAAGCGTCTCGGATGGCGCTGATCCCGGCTTCGGTGAGCGCGGCGTCATTGGCCATGGCCTGGGCCATCACCGCCTCGGCCGAGCCAGGCAGCCGCCAGGCCGGCAGTGTGTTGGCGGCCAGCACGGCAGCGCCTTCGGGGTTGGCCGCCGCCCAGTCGCGCAGTTCCTGATCGGTGAGCCCGGTCAGCGAGGCCAGGTACGATTCCGGAGCCAGTGGGCCGAAACGCTCGTTCAGGCTGCTGGTAAAACTGGCCCACGGCGGTGCCGCCGGGAGCGAAGCGGAGGCGGCCAGCAGCGGGGTGGCCGGCAGCGAATCGAGGGTGCCGCCGCTGATGCCCTTGAGCGCTGCGGAGGTCTCGGAGCTCAGCGCCTGCCAGTCAGCCCGCAGCGCGGCTATCCGGCCATTGAACGCTTCCGCTCGGCGTAGGGCGCGCTCCGCCTGGTTGTCGCCCTGCGCGTCGTCGCCGTCCAGCGCGGTGGCCAGTTGCGCGGCGAGTGCGGGCCGTGCGGCAGCCAATTCCTCCGCCTCCGCCTGCAATGGACGTCCCGCGGAAACAAACGCTGCCAAGGCATCGCGGGCCGCGGCCAACGCCGCAGTCCACTCCTGCATCGGACCATCCAGCTCGGCCAGCGCGGCGTGGACCTCCAGTTCGGTGTCCGGCTGCCGGTAGGCGTCCTTCAGCCCCGACCACGCAGCGCCTGCATCCACCAAGTAGCTGCCTGCGGAGGCTGCGCGCCGCGACATCTCCTCCACAGCGTCCGACAGCTGGTCCCAGGGCACATCGAGTTCAGGGACAGTGCCCAGCCTGGTAGTCACGGCTGCGGCACCGGGCCGAAGCCGCGCGCTGCAAGTACCGGGGCGTCACCGGCATTCAGCGATTCGGCGAAGTCAGCCGCGGCAGCGGACATTTGCCCGTCGACGTCGACGAACAGTTCGGCCGTTTCTGCCACCACGCGGGACTTGCCGTAGACCAGGCCGGCGATCCGCTGGCCGACTTCGCTCCGCGGCGACCAGAACCCGGCGAATGCCTCCGCCACATCGGCGGCGCTGCCAAACAACGACGCCGCCTGCTCGCCGGCCGCTGCGGCGTCGCCTGCCGCCTTGTCCAGCGACTGGCCGTCGGCGGCCACATCCACCAGGACCACGTGGAGCTGCCTCGGATTGATCCGCCAGCTGCCCATGCCCGTCCCGCCCTCCGTGGTTAACCGTTCTTCGGCCACTGTTCCATGAAGCCTCTATGAACTGAATGGGGAGCACTCCCCATGGTGGGGACGTGCCCGGCGGACGTGCCGCTGCCGGGCGGGAGGGGCGTTGTCGGCGGGCGGGTGGGCGTAGCTATCGCCGGGCAGACACCCAGTGCAGCCTTCGTTCAGCTTGTCTCCAGTTACTTGCCTGGCGGAGCCACTGCGGCCAGGACGCGATCCAGCACTTCGCTGCGCGACCCGGACGCGTCGACCACGTGCCAGCCCGAGGACCTGGCCATCCGCAGGTACGCCTCTCGTGCCGCCCGCAGATAGTCCGTTGACTCGGAATCCTCACCCCGTGCGTTGATCCGCGCCTGAGCCGCCCCGGCAGGCAGGTCCAGCAGCACCACCGAATCCGCCTGTGGCAATACCTGGACCAGCCAGGGCAGAAAGCGTCCCCGGGGCAGCCCGCGCACTGCGCGCAGCACCTGTTGGCACGGCAAGTGCCGGTCCATCACTGTGGTGCCAGGGAACACGGCCGCCCGCAGTTGGGCGGTCAGCACGTTGATCAGGCGCACCATTGACTCGAACCGGTCAGCCCAGCGCGGTGCAACGCTGATGCCACAACGTGCAGCAACCCGGGACAGCCAACGCCGTCCGGCCGGATTGCGAACCAACTGGGCAGCCCTGCCCGCCGCCTGCTCGGCCGTGACCAGCGCCGCCGCCGTCGTTGTTTTGCCTGCACCGTCTATGCCGAGGACGACGACGGTCCTGCGCGCGTGCAGACGTGGGCGGTGTCTGGTTTCGGTTGGCAAGGGTCCCTGCTCTCGTCTGGTCTCCCCGTTCTGGTCTCCCCGTGACAACGAATTCCTGGACAGGATCAATCCCCCGTCGACTGTGACGTAAGTCCGACCATGACGTAGCGAAACGTAACGCCGGGGTGCGGCAGGACCGCACGCATAATTGACTGGAAGACCAGCGCCCAGCCACCGAAAAGGACCAACTCCATGACCGATGCCGCCCCGCAGCCCTTCCGCTTGGGTTTCCTGGCCTTTGTTGAGCATTCCGGAATTGGTGGCGGCCGGTCCCGGGGCTTGGATGAGGGGCTGGAGCTTTTCGAACTGGCAGAGGACCTTGGCTACGACGTCGGCTACGTCCGGCATCGCCATCTGGAGCACTACCTCTCGGCTCCGCTGCCGTTCCTGGCCGCGGCCGCCCAACGAACCAGCAGGATCCGGGTGGGCACGTCGGTCACTCCGATCCGTTTCGAGGATCCCGTCCGGCTGGCTGAAGAAGCCGGCACAGTGGACCTGTTGACCGGCGGCCGGTTGGAACTGGGGCTGAGTTCCGGCTACTCCAACAACGAGGCAACGTTCGCGCAGGCCTACGGCTCCATCGACGGCAGCTTGCGGGCCGTGGTGGACGAGCGCGTCCAGCGGTTCCTGCACGCGGTGGAAGGCCGGTCGGTTGCCGTTGCCGATGAGCAGGTGCCGTTCGCCAAGGCCGGCGCCGAGCTGCCGGTGCAACCGGTCAGTCCGGGTTTGCGCGGCCGGATCGCCTACGGTGCAGGGTCGCTGGCCAGCGCCGAACGCACCGGACGGCAGGGGTTGGGCCTGCAGCTCTCCACGCTCAACACCGAGGTCACCGAGCTGAGCTTTGAGGAGGCCCAGCTGGCGTGCATCGAGGCCTACCGGGCAGAGCATGCCAAGGTGGCCGGCTGGCGCTGGCACGCATCGGTGAGCCGGCAGATTGCGCCCTACACCAATGCGCAGGAGCAAGCGGAACTGCAGTGGCTGCTGGACCGCGACGCGCAGCGCCAAGGCGGCAACCCGGACCTGCCGTTCCAGTTCGGCCGGGTGGCCGCCGGTTCCGGCGAGCAGATCGCGGCAGCGCTCGCCGGCGACGTAGCGCTCGCGGCAGCGGACGAGCTGGTCATCGCGTTGCCTTTCGACTACCCGGCCTGCGTGGTGCGCCGAATCCTGACCGTCGCGGCCCGGGAGGTCGCGCCGGCGCTCGGCTGGCAGCGCGCAGGCCGGGAAGTACTGAGCCAAGACGTCTAGGACCATCACGACTGCGAAGAAACCGCCTCAGCTTTGCCACAGCCCGAAGTGTGAGTGAACGGGCCCTCCCGTCGATACCACTGGTAGAAATCTTTACCGGATCTTTCGGGCCGCCCTGAGCAGCGTGAGGCATACTGTCGGTCTCTGCTTCACGTGGTTTGGGGGAACTGCATGAAACTTCCGGGAGAGCTGGGGGCCAATCCGGATCCAATGCCGGCCGAGACGGTGTATTCGCCGTTCATGGAATTCGATCCGAGCAAGCTGTCGTGGTTGGCCGCGCCGAGGCCAGCAGCGGAACGTATCGGTGGCAGCTACGGCGCACTACGCGTTCTGGTAATCATCGTGGTGATGCTGCTGGGCCTTGTCCTGACATTGGTTCTGGTGGCCGCGATGCCGGGTGCAGCGTTCGGCCGCGCACCCGAGTTTTTGACGGTCGCACTCGTTCTGGTGCTGATTCTGTGGTTGTGCATCGGTGCCGTCGCCCGTTATTGGCGCCAGGCGGTGTCCAAGAAAACTGCCCGGCAACTGGTCTTCGGCGCACCTGGCGACGCGTTGATCAGTGGGTGGACCCGCTTTCGGCGGGAGGACATCGCCAAAGGTCTGGAGGGCGAGCGGTGGACAGCGCATGCGCTGGAAACGTTGCTGGCCATTCCCGGGACGCGCATCCTCCACGGGTTGCGGTTCCCGGGCAGTCATGTGGCGGACGTTGATCACGCAGTAATCAATGGGGACCGGGTTGTGTATATCGACTCCAAGTTCTGGAAGCCCGGGCAATATCAATGGGTCGATAGCGAGACACTGGCTTCCGTCCATCCGCGCGGGCTGAGGCGGAGGACCATTCACATGGATGTTCTCCAGACCCATCCGCTGACCGCCAAGGTCGGGGCTGAAATGAGCTGCCATGTCATCGTCCATGCGAACGCCCCGGGGGATGTCACGTTCACGCCGGGGTGCCAGATTTCCCCGACTGGAATTCCCGTTACCGGGGTGCAGGAAGGGATCGACATGATCGGCCATTGGTTGCTGCAGGGTAAGAAGGCAGGAACGGTGGACCGTTACGCTCTGGCCAGGCTGCTATCGCTGCGGAAGCGTGCCCGCACTAACGGCACACGGCGGGGCAGTGGCTCCTTACTAACGGTCCCGCGCCGGCCAGCCGCCAATTTCCGACCGCGCAGGTCCGCCCGCGGCTTCCGGCCGTACTGAGGTGCAGGCTTCGGGAACTCTTCTGTCTCCCCGGACTGCAAGCGTGAGCAGTTGCTCCAGTAGGCTGAATCTCAGACGTGAGTGACCGGGAGGGTGAGATGTCCGAGGCGACGGTGGCCGAGGTGATGGCCGAGCTGGCCACGCTGGAGGATCCGAAGATGCGCGAGGCGAACGAGAAGCGCGGCGACGATCATGGCGTGAACCTGTCCAAGCTGCGTGCGGTGGCGAAGCGGCTGAAGACCCAGCAGGAACTGGCCCGCGAACTGTGGGCAACGGACAACACCGCGGCCCGGCTACTGGCGCTGCTGATCTGCCGGCCGAAGGCCTTCGAACGCGATGAACTGGATGCCATGCTGCGCGAGTCGCGTGCTCCCAAGGTGCATGACTGGCTGGTGAACTATGTGGTCAAGAAAAGCCCGCACGCCGAAGAGCTGCGCGTGGCCTGGACCGCTGATCCGGATCCGGTGGTTGCCAGCGCCGGCTGGGCCTTGACCACCGAACGGGTGGCAAAGAAACCCGAGGGGCTGGACCTGCCGGGGCTGCTGGACACCGTCGAGGCGGAGATGAAGGACGCACCGGACCGGCTGCAGTGGGCCATGAACCACACCTTGGCCCAGATCGGAATCGAGCACGCCGAGCACCGCGCCCGTGCGCTCGACATCGGCGAACGCCTCGAGGTGCTGAAGGACTATCCCACGCCGCCGAACTGCACCTCCCCGTTCGCGCCCATCTGGATCAACGAAATGGTGAGCCGCGAGGGCGGCTGAGGGAGCACATGGCCGGACCGCGGCGCCGACCCGCAGCCTAACAGGCCGGCAGCCGGGGCCATTGCCGGGGCCGGTTGATGGTGCCAGTGTGGGTGCATGGCGGTGGAGATTCGGGCAGCTGACGTCTTCGAGGACGTTAAAGCCATGGTGGGGCCGCGGCGTGCCGACGCGACGGTGTGTTGGTGCCTGAGCTATCGACTCCCGGCGAAGGACAATGTGGCGCTGCGCGGACCTGAGCGCGGCGACGTGGTGCAACGCCTGTGCCGGGAAGATCCGCCGCCAGGCGTGCTGGCCTACGACGGCGGCGAGGTGGTGGGCTGGGCGGCAGTGCACCCGCGGGCCGACACCAGCTTTGCGACCAGCCGGAAAATCCCGCGGGTGGACGACCTCGACGTGTGGTCGGTGTGGTGTATCCGAGTGCGGCCCGGGCATCGAGGCAAGGGCATTTCGCACCACCTGCTGGCGGGAGCGGTGGAGTTCGCACGCGGATACGGTGCCCCCGCTATTGAGGGGTACCCGGTGGACAACCGCGGCGGAAAGGTGGACCTGACCATGGCCTATGTGGGCACACGGAGACTTTTCGAGCAGGCCGGCTTCAGCAAAGCGGCGAACACCGGCTCGGTATTGAATGGGTTTCCCCGCGTCCTCATGCGGCTGGACCTGCGCTGACAGCACCGGATCGGCCGAGGCGCAGGGTGGTTAGTGCTACGTCAACCGGAGATCGGTGATGCAGGTGGCACCGTCGTCGCTGGTGGAAAAGTCCGTGCTGCTGCTGTGGCCGGCGTAGCTGATTTCAATGGTCCCTTGGACGTTGTCCGGAATCCAATAGCCGGCAAATCCGTTGCTGAAGGTTTCGGTCTGTTCCTCGACCAAGGTCTCCCCGGTGGCGCCGTCGGTGATCTTGACACTGATGCTCTTATTGCCCAGTTCGCCCAGGCAAGTGGTCAGGCTGTGGAAGAAGCACTCGTGGGTCTGGCTCAGGTACGGTGCGATCGACAGGTAGGAACGATCCTCAGGCAGGTCCAGGGTCAGCTCTTGGGCCCCGTCGCTGAGCAGCAGCTCGTCCTGTCGGACCGAGGCCATCAGATCGGTGGGCCGCTGGGCCGTATCCAGCCGGTCGAGGTGGTCAATGATTCCGGCCGTGTCCATGCCGTCGAGACCGAAATCGACCAGTAAGCCGGCATCGGTGGCTGTCGCTGAACTTTGGATCGGGGGGTCGGCGGGCGCGCACGATGTCAACATCAGGGCCACGGCTGCTGCGGCGGTGACAGCGCGTTTCATTTCCATCTCCTCGTTCCCGCGCCGGGCAAGGCGGTGGCGCGGTATATCGGTGAATTGTCTATAAACAGGAGGACGACGACGGTGCTTGCGCGCCGCCGTCGTCCTCCTGATCTGCTGGTTAGTGCTGCGGCTGGCGGGCCGGCAGCAGCGGGGCGAAGAACTCGCCCAGTTCGGCCGTCGCGGTCAGCGGCAGGACGTTTGCCACGTACTGGTCCGGGCGAACCACCACGACGGCGCCGTCACGCGAGAGGCCGCGGACGTCGAAGATGTCCTCGTCCTTGGCGGTGCCGAAGACCTTCTCCAGGTTAGTCAACTGGAACGGGCCGACCTGGGGCTTGAACACGGCGGGCACGGCGTTGATGTCAACGTCCTCGTGGTTCTGCTGGTAGATGACCTTCACATCGAACCACGCGTCCAGGTCAGCGCCCTCCGGGGTGGCGGCCAGCGGCGAATCCTGTGCGGTTGCCAGCCATTCGCCCAGGTTCGCAACAGCTGCGGACTCCCCGGCCTTGGCCTGGTCGGCGAAGACGTAGATGCGCCAGCGGCCGTCCGCCTCGGCAAGGTGGCCCAGGTGCAGCGGGTTGGTGTCGCAGACGCGGGAGACCTTGGCGGACTTGAAGCGCTTACCCACCGGGAAGCCGGCGGCCAGGTCCTGGTGCTTGGCCTCGGCGGTAAGCATCGAGGAGGTGTACTCGGTCATGAAGCCGGCCGGGAACTCGGCGGTGCGCACGTAGAAGTCCTCAAGCTCCGAGGGGTCGTTGAACTCCTCGGGCTTCTTCGCCATCATCGTCGACCATTCCTTGTCGAAGTCGATGAGGTTCTTGGCCACCACCTGGCGCTCGGCGGAGTAGGTGGAGAGCAGGCTCTCCGGGCTGCGGCCCTCCAGCACGTGCCCCAGCTTCCAGGCGATGTTGAAGCCGTCCTGCATGGAGACGTTCATGCCCTGGCCGGCCTTGGCGGAGTGCGTGTGGCAGGCGTCGCCGGTGATGAAGACGCGCGGCGTGCGGGCGCCGACGTCCTCCGGCAGCAGGTCATCGAACCGGTCGGTGAGCCGGTGGCCCACCTCGTACACGCTGTGCCAGGCCACGCTGCGCACGTCCACGGTGTACGGGGTCATGATCTCGTTCGCCTTGGCGATGATCTGCTCGATGGTGGTCTGGCGGACCTTGCCGTTGTCGTCGTCGGGGACCACGCCGAGGTCCACGTACATGCGGAACAGGTAGCCGCCTTCGCGCGGGATCAGCAGGATGGAGCCGCCGTCGTGCGACTGGATGGCGCACTTGGTACGGATGTCCGGGAAGTCGGTGTTGGCCAGCACGTCCATGACGCCCCAGGCATGGTTGGCGCTGTCGCCGGCCAAGGTGCTGCCGATCGAGGCGCGGACCTTGCTGCGGGCTCCGTCGCAGCCCACCACGTACTTGGCGTGGACAATTCGTTCGGTGCCTTCGTCCGGACCGGCGCTGCGGACCAGGGTCACCTTCACCGGGTAGTCGCCCTCATCGGTCACTTCGAGGGTGCTGAAATCCCAGCCGTAGTCAGGCGTCAGGCGGGTGGGGGAGTTGGCGGCGACCTCGGCGAAGTAGTCCAGTACGCGGGCCTGGTTGACGATCAGGTGCGGGAACTCGCTGATGCCCATCTCGTCGTCGACGGCGCGGCCGCCGCGGACAATGTTCCGGGGGTTCTCCGTGTCCGGGCGCCAGAAGTTCATCTCGGTGAGCCAGAACGCCTCGGCCGTGATCTGCTCGGCGAAGCCGAAGGCCTGGAAGGTTTCCACGCTGCGGGCCTGAATGCCGTCGGCCTGGCCCAGCACCAGCCGTCCATCGCGGCGCTCCACCAGGCGGGTGGTGACGTTCGGGAACTGGGCCAGCTGGGCGGCGGCGAGCATGCCGGCCGGACCGGAGCCGACAATGAGGACGTCGACCTCGTCGGGAAGTTCCTCGGGGCGGTCGATGCCGACGCCTGCGGCGGGCTTGACCCGGGGGTCGCCTGATACGTAACCGTGGTGGTGGAACTGCACGGGATGTCCTCACTTCGTTGTGCCGTTGGCGGCTGGCCTGTTCTATATTTGAACACCGGGTTCTATAACTGAATAACCGGTCGGTTTAGCTACTGTACGACAAACATGACGCAGCTAACAAGTAATTCAAGTAACAGGGCGAGCTGGTGTACGGCGCCCGCGGGCGCCGGTGGAGAGGGCTGGCCAAGCCTGGCCGCCCGTACACTATGCGCCACATTGCTCCTCGGAGGAGAAGGCTTCCTGATGCTGGGGGTGCAGCGCACCTGGCCGTGAGAGGTGACAGTGGTCTGGAGGATCAGTTCTTCTTGGGCTGCTGCGACCAATGTGGCGCATCCTTTACCGCGCCCCGAGGGCTCAAGAAGCCCTGCGCATCCTGTGCCGCACCCCCGAGGGCTCAAGAAGCCCTGACGCATCGTGGACTGCGCCCCGAGGCCTCAAGAAGCCTTGGCCCAGACCAGTGTCAGGACACCGCCACTCTCGCTCGGCCGTGCACCAGGTAATACAACGGGATGCAGGCAACCATCAGCCCGCCCAGCCAGGCGTACATGCCGTCGAAGCCGGTCAGCGGCACTAGTAGGCCCAGCAGCACCGGGCCCAGGCCGGTGCCGATGTCCAGCATCAGGTAGTAGGTGGCCAGCGCGGTGCCGAACCTGCGCTCCGGAACCAGTCCGACGGTGATGGCCTGTGTGCCCGGAAGCAGGGTGCCGAAGCCCAGCCCGCTCAGCACAGCGGAGGCGACCACCACCCAGACCGTCGGCCCCAGTGCCAGCAGCGCCAGCCCGGCGGCGAACAGCGCCATGGCCGGGTAGATCACCGCGTTGTCGCCGCGGCGGTCCTGGATCCTGCCGGCGGTCAGCCGGGACACCAGCACGGCGGCGGCGAACACGCCAAAGTACAGTGCGGCGGCATCCGCGGCGCCGGCTGCGGCCGCGTACGAGGCCAAGAAGGAGAGCACTCCGGAGTAGGTCAGGCCGGCGACCAGCACCACCGTGGTGATCGGCAGGACCGCCGGCTCGAAGACTTTCGACAGCAGGGCGGCGGGCCTCCGTCGCGGTTTCTCCGGCCCGCCGCCAAGGTCGCGTTGATTGACGACGGCGGTGGGTGCCGGCGGTGCCTCGGGCAACCGCAGGGCGAGGGTCACCAGCATCGCGGCCACCGAACAGACCGCACAGAAGAGGAAGACGCCGTCGTAATTGCCGTCCGTCACCAGCAGCACCGCCATCAGCGGGCCGACCGCGGTGGCCAGCGTGGTGGAAACCGCGAAATAGCCGGTGCCTTCACTGCGCCGGGTGGGCGGGATCAGTGCCTGCGCACCGGCTGTCACCGCCGTGTTCGCCAGACCGAATGCCACACCGTGGACCAACCGCAGCGCCAGCAGCACCGTCAGCGAACCTGCCGGAACGTACAGCAGGGACACGGCCACGAAGGCTGCCAGGCTGATCAGCAAGATCCGCCGCCGGCCCACGTTGTCAATCAGCGGCCCGGCGAAGAACCGTGAGATCAACGCCCCGACGATGAATGCACTGGAAGCGAAGCCCGCCCCGGCGTCGGAGGCCAGAAACCGCTGCGCCGCATAGAGCGCCATGGACGTCATCAGCAGGTAGAACACGATGTAGATGAACAGGTTGGTGCCGATGGCCAGCACAAAATTCCTGCTCCACAGCTTCTCCTGCACGCGCTCGGCCTCCTTGGCTGCTCGATCCCGGACATCGTTGCCATGGCCGGACGGCACCGATGAACCTAGCTTCCGATTATGCCGTCGGCGGGCAGCGAGCGGTGGGGCATGACGCGCTGAGACGGCACCGCCGTCGTCCTCAGGGACGTGGGTACCGCCGCTCCGAGGCCTGCACCGCGGACAGGCCGGCGACGGTAAACGCCAGCGTCAGGGCCAGGACCAGGAGCAGGGGCGCGGTCCAGCCGCCGGTTAAGGTGTGCAGCCATCCGGCCACCGGCGGGGCGCACGTGGCGGCCAGATATCCGCCGGTCTGGATGCGGGCGGAGGCGGTCGCCGCCTCCTGGTCAGTGCGGGCCACGCGGGGGATGACGGAGAAGATCGCGGTAAATCCACCGCCCTGGGCGATGCCGCCGGTGACGGACCACAGGAGGTAGGCGTCGGGTGCAAGGAGGAGCCCGATGGGCAGCGAAATCCACAGCACGGCAATCCCCGCCGTCGGCACCCAGAGCCGGGTGCGCGCCGCCAGCAGCGGCACTCCTAGCGCTCCGACAATGGCGGCGACCTGGAACAGGGATGCACTGGCACCGGACGCCGTGGCGGACAGTCCCCGCACGTCGGCCAGCAGCAGCGGCAGCCAGGTGGTGGTGGCGTAGTAGGCGGCCGACTGCCCGCAGAACGCCACGGTCAGCACCACGACGATCCACCGGTTGCTTCGTCCGCGGAGCGATGTCGATGCGGTGGCGCGAGGGGCTCCCGGCCCGTCGGTGCCCCGGCCGCTGGCAGCCGCTGGGCGCCCGGACGGCCCTTCTGGCCCCGCGCCGCTGTGGTCGGACGCCAGCGCTGCGCGGCGGCGACGGGCGGTCGGCAGCCAGTAGGCCAAGCCGATGGCCACCACCACGGCCCAGGCCGCCAGCGCCCACCGCCATCCCACCAGCGCAGCCAGCGGGGCGGTGGTTAGCACTGCTGCCATGGATCCGACGTTCATGATGGCCGAGTAGGCGCCGGTGACTGCCGATACCCGGTTCCACGGCACATCGCGGCGGATCAGCACCGGCACCACAATGTTGCCCAGCGTGATGGCGACGGAGATGATCGCCGTGCCGGCAAACACCACCGACGCCGGGCCCAGGGAACGGATCACCGTCCCGGCCAGGACGCCGCCCAGGCACAGCAACACGGTGGCTTCGGGGCCCCACCGGCTGATGGTGCGGGTGGCCAGCGGGGTGGCCAGCGCGAAGATCAGGACCGGAAGTCCGGTGAGCAGTCCCGCGCCGGCAGCGGTCAAACCGATGTCCGCCTGGATCTCGCCAAGGACGGCGGTCGGCGCGATGATCGGGGCCCGCAGGCTGATTGCGAGCATGGCAATGCCCAGAACCACCCACGGCAACAACGGCCGGGAAGCAAACACGCGGTCCGTCGCTGGCTCCTTCACTTGGTCTCGCGGTGGTCCGGAGTCCGGCAGCCACCTTAGCCACCCTACCGAATCGGACGGTCGGGCTTGGGAGGCGCTCGGGCCCGGTGTCAGCCCAGGTAGTTCTGCTTCAGGTCCACGCTCACGGCATGGGCCGCGGGTGCGAGGACCTCGAGAACCGGGGCGGGGCGGAAACCTTCGGTCGGGACGACGACGGCGATGGACGCCACGGCGTGTCCGTAGGGACCCTTGATGGGGACGGCGACGGCGGTGGCGTCCGGATGGATATAGCCGCGGGTCACGGCGTGGCCTTCGCGGCGGACCTTGGCCAGGACCGGCCGCAGATCGGCGCTGCTGGGATGCGGCTCGACCGAGAACCGCGGGCGCGGCAGGCCCAGGACCTCTTCCTGCCGTTCGGGCGGCGCGTCGGCAACCAGCACCAGGCCGCTGGACGTGGCGTACCACGGGATGCGACCGCCCACCTTGGTGAAGTTGACCACCGACTCCGGCGCGGACAGGCGCTCGAGGTACAGGATCTCGCCGCCCTGCAGGATGCCGAGCTGGGCGTGCTGCTTCAGCCGATCGCGGACTCGCTCGAGATGCGGCAGGGCGATTTCTCGCAGGCCCACAACACCCGGGGCGCGCACCGCCAGCTCCCACAGCCGGACACCGAGGATAACTTCCCGGCCGCGCCGCTCCAGCAGCCCGAGGGTGACCAGCTCTGTGACGATGCCGTGCGCAGTGGCCATCGGCAGGCCGGTGCGGGCAGCGATCTGGGTCAGCGTCAGCTCATTGCTGGAGGGGTCGAATGCTTCCAGAACATCCACTGCACGCGAGATGGCAGACCTGCCGCCGGAAGACCTGGCCACGTCACCACCCGCTACTTATTCGCATGATACGAATTCTACGCATGAGTCCTTGTGATCCACACCATACTTTCGGCAGGGCCCGGCGAAGGACGGGCCTGACTGACCGAAAGGCGGATCATGACGATCGCACCGACTGCCACCGCGCAGACCTTGCCGGAGGCCTCTTGGCTGGAGCCGGCCGAGCTGGCGCGCGACCCGTATCCGAGCTACGCCCGGCTGCGCGAGGAGACGCCGGTGGTTTGGTCTCCCGCGGTGAAGAAGGTCCTCATTTCCAGCTACGAGGGCTGCAGCTTCGGTGAGCGGCATCCGGAGATCTTCTCCTCCAACGTTTCCGGCGGCACCATGGTCCGGGCTATGGGCGGGCAGCCGATGATCCGCAAGGACGACCCGGAACATGCAGCGGAGCGGGCACCGATGAACCGCACGCTGCGGCCCAAGCAAATCATGGAGATCTGGGCCGCGAAGTTCGAGGCGAACGCCCGCCACTACCTGAACCGCATGCTGGACGCGGGCAACGGCAAAGCCGACCTAAATCTCGACTTTGCCAAACCGCTGGCCGCCAAGAACCTGTGCGACATGCTGGGCATGACCAGCGTGGAGCCGCTGGATCTGGCCCGCTGGTCCCGCGACTTCATCGCCGGCACCGGCAACGTGCTGGATCGGCAGGAGATCTGGGACCGCTGCGAGGTCTCGCGGATGGAATGCGATGCCGCCTTGGACGAGACGATTGCCCGGCTGCGCCGCACCCCGGACGCCTCCATTACCTCGATGCTGCTGGAATCCGGCATGGACGAGGACAAAGTCCGCAACAACGTGAAGCTGGCCATCTCCGGCGGAGTGAACGAACCGCAGCACATGATCACCAACCTGGTCTGGCTGCTGGACCGCGCGCCGGGGCAGAAGGCCGAACTGCTGGCCGACCCCGGATTGTGGAAGCAGGCCTTCACCGAGGGCACCCGCTATTTCTCCCCGATCGGCATGATCACCCGGGAAACGGTGTCCGACGTCGTTGTTTCAGGAGTTGCCATCCCCGCCGGGACGCAGGTGGGGATGATCCTGGCCTCTGCGAACCGGGACCGGAACCAGTTCACCCGCCCGGATGAGTTCGATATCCACCGCAGTGGCGGGCCGAACTTGGCTTTCGGCAGCGGCGTGCACCAGTGCGCCGGTAAGTGGGCCGCGCAGAAAGCGGTCGGCGAGATCGCCGTGCCGATGCTGTACCGGGAACTGCCGGCGCTGCGCCAGGACCCGGACCGGAGCGAGACCTGGGACGGCTGGGTCTTCCGCGGCATGACCAGCCTTCCGGTCGCCTGGTAATCCAACCACCCGCACCACCCTCACCCACCCACCAGAAGGACGATGATGTCTACGAATACACAGTCACGCATGGCTCCCGGCTCCGCCACCGTACGCGAACGGCGGCGCGTCATATTCTCCAGCTACCTGGGCACCACCATCGAGTTCTACGACTTCCTGCTCTACGCCACAGCTTCCGCCGTGGTCTTCGGGCCGGTGTTCTTCGCGAACCTGGATCCCTGGGCCGGCGTGGTCGCCTCCTACGGAACCTTCGCCGCAGGCTATGTAGCGCGGCCGCTGGGCGGCATCATATTCGGCCACTTCGGTGACCGGCTGGGCCGGAAGAAACTGCTGGTCATTTCGATGATGCTGATGGGGCTCGCCTCGACGGCGATTGGCCTGGTCCCCACGCCGGAGCTGATCGGGCCGTGGGCCGCCGTGATGCTGGTGTTCCTGCGGGTGCTCCAGGGCATCGCCGTGGGCGGGGAATGGGGCGGCGCCGCGCTGATGGCGCTGGAGCATGCGGACCCCAAGGCCCGCGGGTTCGCCGCATCGTTCACCAACGCCGGGGCGCCGACCGGTTCGGTGCTGGGTCTGTTGATGATGAGCATGTTCTCGGCACTGCCGCAGGACCAGTTCCTGAGCTGGGGCTGGCGTGTGCCGTTCCTGCTGTCCTTCGTCCTCCTGCTGCTCGGGCTGTACGTTCGCACGCGGGTGTCGGAGAGCCCGGTCTTCCAGCAGGCGCTGGAGCGTGAAGCTGCCGAACGCGCCGCAGCGCCGACGGCCCGTCGCCCCATTCCGCTGCTGCAGGTGCTGCGCCGGCCGGGCCTGCTGGTGACGGTAATCCTCGCGGCGACGTCCGCTTTTGCCCTGCAGACGCTGCTGTCCACCTTCTCCATCACCTACACCGTCTCGCTGGGCGTGCCGCGCTCCGACGTGATGCTCGCGTTCGCCGGCGCCGGGGTGATCAGCATCGGCACCACGCTGCTGATGGGCCGGATTTCCGACCGGGTGGGCCGCAAGCCGCTGATGATCGCCGGCAACATCCTGTTCATTGCGGTCACGCCCGCGGTCTTCGCGCTGCTCTCCACCGGAAACATGGCCTCGATCTTCCTGGCTTTCACGCTCGGCATCGTCACCCAAACAGTGCTGTACGGGCCAATGGCGGCGTTCATCGCCGAGCGGTTCGGCACATCGTCCCGCTACACCGGTGCCTCCGTCGGTTACCAGATCGCCACGCTGCTCGGTGCAGGCTTCACCCCGCTGGTGCTGGCCAACCTCTACGGCGGCAGCGGCGCCTCGCTGACCCCAGTGATCGTCTACCTGTCCATCATCGCCGCGGTCAGCCTGGTCACCGTGATCTTCATGCCCGAGTCCAAAGACCGCAGCCTGGGGGACGAACCCGGACAGGAATCCGGGCTCGGAACAGTGCCGGCAACTGCCACCCAGCCCGCGCAGTAGAACGCGCCAGGAAGGAAACCCCATGGCCAAGATCAGCTTCCACCAGCCCGGCGGCGGAGTGGACATAGTCGACGCCGACCCCGGCACCTCATTGATGCGCGCCGCAGTCAGCAACGGCGTGGCCGGCATTGTGGGCGAGTGCGGCGGCCAGGCGATGTGCGCCACCTGCCATGTCTACGTCCGCGAGGAGTATCTGGATGGGCTGCCCCAGATCGGCGAGGACGAGGACGAGATGCTGGACTGCACAGCCTCCCCGCGGGACGATGCCCGCAGCCGGCTGGGCTGCCAGTTAAAGGCAGGCGACGACTTCGCGGAAATCGAGGTGGACCTCCCGGCGGAGCAAAGCTAAGGATTCACCGAGGCGCCCGTGGTGCCGCAACTGTCCGTGCCGGGGGTGACCGGCACGGACAGTTGGCGTTTCGGACGAAAAGGCGAGCACCGTCGTCGTCGTCTGGGTTGTAGGCCTTGTGGGGCCGGATTGGCGGTGATCCGGGAACGTGCGCGATGGTAAAGTCAGGGCAAGTATGCTTTCCGTCCACAGTGCTGCGCGGAACGCTGTCGAAGCGCCTCGGTGTGTCGGCCAACCAAGACTTCAGTGCCGGCTAATCCGGCGTAGGGCGTCGTAGCCCGCAAATAAATAGCACCACAGAGATCGGGATTCATGAACACCAAGCCGCTGCAAACCCCTCCGAAACTTGCCAAGGGCGCCATGCGCATTGTGCCACTGGGCGGGCTCGGTGAGATCGGCCGGAACATGACGGTGTTCGAGTACGGCGGCAAGCTGCTGATTGTGGACTGCGGCGTGCTGTTCCCGGAGGAGCAGCACCCCGGCGTGGACCTGATCCTGCCCGATTTCTCCTACATCCGTGAGCGGCTGAACGACGTCGTCGGCATTGTCCTCACCCACGGCCACGAGGACCACATTGGCGGTGTGCCGTACCTGCTGAAGGAACGCGGCGACATTCCGGTGATCTCCGCGAAGCTGACGCTGGCATTCGTGAAGACCAAGCTGCAGGAGCACCGGATCAGCGCCAAGATGGTGCAGGTCAAGGAAGGCGACCGGAAGAAGTTCGGCCCGTTCGACCTGGAATTCCTGGCCGTGAACCACTCGATTCCGGACGGCCTGGCCGTGGCCATCCGCAGTGGCGCCGGCCTGGTGCTGGCCACCGGCGACTTCAAGATGGACCAGTTCCCACTGGACCGCCGGATCACCGACCTGGCCGGGTTCGCGCGGCTGGGCGAGGAAGGCGTGGACCTGTTCCTGCCGGATTCCACCAACGCCGAAGTCCCCGGTTTCCTCGCTGCCGAGGCCGATCTGGTGCCGGCAATCGACACGGTCATGCGCACCGCCCCGCGCCGCGTGATCGTCTCCAGTTTCGCCAGCCATGTGCACCGCATCCAGCAGGTCATCGACGTGGCCCACAAGTACGGTCGCAAGGTCGCGTTCGTGGGCCGGTCCATGGTGCGCAATATGACGACGGCGCGCGAGCTCGGCTACCTGAACATCCCGCGCAACGTGCTGGTGGACTTCAAGGAACTGGAGAAGCTGCCGCCTACCAAGGCCGTGCTGATCTGCACCGGCTCCCAAGGCGAGCCGATGGCGGCGCTGGCACGGATGGCCGGCGGCGACCACATGATCGACCTGACCGAGGGCGACACCGTGCTGCTGGCGTCCTCGCTGGTGCCCGGCAACGAATCGTCGATTTACCGGCTGATCAACGACCTGACCAAGCGCGGCGCCAACGTAGTGCACAAGGGCAACGCCAAGGTCCACGTCTCCGGCCACGCCTCGGCCGGCGAACTGGTCTACTGCTATAACCTGGTCCGCCCGAAGAACGTGATGCCGGTCCACGGCGAGCACCGGCACCTGAAGGCCAACGCCGAACTGGCCATCCGCACCGGCGTGGACCCGAAGCGCGCGCTGATCGTCGAAGACGGCACCACCATCGACCTGAAGGACGGCGTGGCCCGGGTCTCCGGCCAGATCGCTGCCGACTATGTCTACGTGGAAAACATGGTCCCGGGCGCAGCCACCGAAGCCTCCCTGCAGGACCGGCTGCGGCTGGCCGAAGACGGCGCGGTCACGGTGTTGCTGATCGTCAACCCGGACACCGGCCGGCTGGAAGAAGAAGCGGAATTCTTCCCGGTGGGCTTCGCCCCGGCGGTGGAACAATTGGAGAAGGCCACCGGCATCGTGGAGAAGACCCTGATGGGCCTGCGCGGGGACAAGACCGGCCCGGAGGCCGAAAAGGCGATTGCCCAGGCCCTGATCCGCTGGTCCGACCGGGCCCTCCGCCGCAAGCCGGTGGTCACGGTCATCATCGTGGAGGCGTAGCCCCTCTTAGCGCACAAGCAGCGGCCCCTGCCCGGACTGGGCAGGGGCGCTGCTGTGTTCGAGCTACGGGACCGGGATGGTTCCGGCGTAGTCGGTGTTGTAACCGGTGACCGGCTGGTGCGGAATGTCTTCCCAGCGGTCGGCGTCCTCTTGCTGGACATCGCCGGTGGCCAGGCCCAGCAGCAGCTCCTTCATGGCGAGCAGGTTCTGCTTGATGCTCTTGCCGCGGGCCTTCTGGCCCAGGCTGCCGTCCGAGGTGTTGCCGGAGGTTTCGAAGAAGACCACCGGGTTGGAGTGACCCTCCGGGTTCATCCCCTGGTAGTTCAGGCCCAGCATCATGGCCGAGACCACGCCGCCCTTGATGTCGATCTCCTGGCCGTTGCCCACCTGGTAGCGGTCCATGTTGATGGATCCGTACTTGGACAGTTCGTCATACACGTACACGTGCATCTGGCGGGTCAGCTCGTCGTAGGCGCCGTCCTTGATCCCCGGCAGGGTCGGCCCGCCCGGGGCCAGCGAGATGCCCAGCGACAGCGTGACGTCGTCGCCGGTGCCCCATTCCTTCTTCAGGCCCTGGTGGTGGATGTCGATGCCGTAGGCCGGCTTCACATCGGTCCAGTATTCGTAGAACGCCAGCGATTCGTTCGCCACGAATCCGTTGGGCGTCCAATCCCGGTTCAGGTCGATCCGCTGCTCGCGCCCGTTGGAACCGAACTCCGGAAGGCCGTTGGCCTGGTCCCAGAGGATGGTGTGCCGGATGTTCGCCTCCGCGCCGTCCGGGTTGTACATCGGGATGAAGTGGAAGGTGAACTTGTCGCGCAGCAGCTGGTATTCGGACGAGCCGTTGGTCCCCAGGTCCTTCAGCAGTGTCAGAATTGAGTCGGTGCCGTAGGGTTCGTTGCCGTGGATGCGCCCCTGGATCCACACGTGTTCGGCGCCGTTGCCGACCGTGGCCACCCAGAGATCGCGGCCCTGTTCCGACTTGTTGACCTGCGTGCCCGCTTCTTCCAGCGTGAAGGCGTCCACGCCAAAGCGGCTGGTCTTCTCCAGTTTGCGTAGTTCCTTCACCACATCGTCGTAGGTCAGGATGCTGGAGATATTAGTGTTGCCCTCGGTGGAGGGGAAGTTGGCGTCGGCCAGCACCGGCGTCGCGGCGCTGAAGGGAAGAACGACGGCGAGGGCCGCCGCCGCTGCCAGGCTGCGGTAGCGCTTGGGTTTGGCCGCAGGCTGGTTGGTGCTGCTCTTGGGCTGGTGCTTCACTGCATGTCCTCCAAAGGTTGAGCGATTCATCCCCGAACGCGGCCGACTGGGACGCCGGCGAACAATGGGACCGGCAGCTCGCGCGAGCTGCCGGTATCGGAGAGGCTAGCTGTACATCTGGGATAAGCACAGAGTCCGCGGCCCAATCTGGACCTCTGGCCCGGTAATTTCCCTCAGCCGTGCCGCATCAACGGCCTGTATGCGCCGGGATCAAGGGCCTGTTGTCGATTGCTGGACCCGGGTGGCGAGGATACCCGAGACCGGTCCCAGCACGATGAGCGCGGCCCAAGTGATCTTGCCCGCCGTGCCGCCGGCTACCAAAGCGATGGGTATTGACACCGCGAACACCAGGGGTGGAACGAGGAAATCGAGCACAAAGGCTGCGTGGTGCCTAGGAGTCATCGGGTCGATTTCGAGACCGTGCCGACGGGCAATCTCAAACATCAGCAGTTGGGCCAAGGACGCCAGGATGATGTTCGCGGCGTAAAGCACTGTGGTCAGCTCCAGCAAAGTTGTCTCCGGGTCGCTCACGCCCTGGGTGGTGAACGGAATCAGGATGACGAACGCGGCAGCCAGGAGGTTGGCCGTCGTCGTCGCCGAATCGAGTGCGGAGAGCCGTTTGATCAATCGGAGGTTTATCCGCCAGAACACGGCGATCACGCCGAAGCTCAGGGCGAAGCCGGCGAGTTGGTGCACCACGCCTGATTCGAGCAGTGCCCGCGGGTCTTGCCAGGCTTCCGCGGAGGGAGCATCGATGTTGGTGACCAGCAGCGTGATGGCGAATCCGTAAATGACGTCGTAGAAGCTGAGCCCGCGGTCGAACTCGCTGGATTCACGTGCCAGCACTGCGGCGCCGCGTGCCGCAGCCTTCGGACGGGAAGCGTCAGGGCCAGCCGCGCGGGCAGCCTGCTGGCGATCAGGTCGCTGTTCCACGTGATTAGCGTGGCGCAACCGAGGTGGCAGTGCAATGGTTGCGGATCCGGGTGGAGCGGATGCACTCCGCAGAACTTCCGCCAGGTTCCCTAGCGCGGTAACCTCAAGCTGTGAATCCTGAGGAGCTGGCCAACCTGGCCCATCTGCGGCGCGCGCGGGACCTGATTGACCGGGATTACGCCCAGCCGCTGGATGTGCCGACGATGGCGGCCAAGGCGCTGATGTCGCCTGCGCATTTCTCCCGCCGGTTCAAGGCAACCTATGGCGAAACACCGTACAACTACTTGATGACCCGGCGGGTCGAGCGGGCCATGGCGCTGCTGCGCGCCGGCTGGAGCGTCACGGATGCCTGCATGGAAGTGGGCAGCACGTCGCTGGGTTCCTTCAGCGCCCGGTTCAGCCAACTCACCGGCGAGAGCCCCAGTTCCTACCGCGGCCGGAGCCACGAAGCGGCCGAAGCGATGCCGCCCTGCATCGCGAAGCTGCTGACGCGGCCCATCGACCCGCGATCGAGCAGGATTCGAGAAGCGGCGGCGCCGGCCCCTGCGTAGGTTGGGCGCATGAGCATTTCACTTCAGTACTGCAATATCACCGTCAACGACCCCGCGGAGTCCATCCCGTTCTACCGGGACGGACTCGGCCTGGAAGTCCGCAACGACGTCGCCAACGAGGGCTTCCACTGGATCACCATGGGCAGTCCGGACCAGCCGGAGCTGGAGTTGGTGCTGTCCGCTCCGCACGCCGGCCGCTCCCAGGCCGACGGTGACCAGCTCCAGGAGCTGCTGGTCAAGGGCGTGCTTCCCATGCTGGTCTTCCGCACCGACGACCTGGACGCACTCTTCGAGCGGCTGGTCTCCTTCGGGGCGGAAGTCCTGCAGGAACCGATGGACCAGCCGTGGGGTCCGCGCGACTGCGCCGTCCGCGACCCATCGGGCAACATGATCCGGATCAACCAGAACAAGTAACCCCACCAGAACGACGTCGGCCGCTCACCTCCCGAAGGCGAGCGGCCGATACCGTGCCTCAACAAATGACCACGCTTGGCCTTCAGCGGTCGCTGCCGGGCGCCGCCGCGGGCAGCAGGGACGACGGCGCCGCACCGACGATCGCCTCGACGGCGCGGGCGAGGTGGGTGTGCCGGTCGGCGACACCGTTCCAGCGCACCAGAGCCTGCGCGTTCAACCCGTCGACCATGCCCAGGATCTGCCACGCTACGGATTCCGCATCCGGAGCGCTGAAATCGCCGGATGCAACGCCGGCCGCCACCAGATCCCGGATCACCGCCTGCCAGGCGTCCATCTGCTCCCGCACGCTGCTGGCCAGCGTTTCGTTGCGGCGGCCCAGCGACCACGCTTCCACCCACACCGCCGTCACATCGAGGCGGCGGTCGTCCAGGAGGGTCTCGAGCAGCAGGCTGAGGCCCTGCTGCGGCGTGCCCGTCCCGGCGACCAGGGCGGCAACCTCTTCGGTTTCCGCCGCGACAATGCTGGAGAAGGTGCCGGCCACCAGCATCTCCACGGAGGGGTGGTAATGCGCCACCAGTCCCGGGGCAACACCGGCACGCCGGGCGACGTTGCGCAGCGTGATGGCGGAAAGCCCCTGCTCCAGGGCAATGCTTCGGGTCGCTTGGGCGAGCTCCGCGGAGCGTTCGGCCGGGGCCTTGCGCGGGGCCCGTCGCGGTTTGGTGTTTGACATCACGGGCAAGCCTAAAGTACTTTGCACGTTATTGGCCAGTTGATCAATAACGGCGCAGGCGGCGGAGACGACGCGTCCCGCCCGGTGACAGCAGGAGGTTCCATGGCCTGGCGCATGCTGGCGGAAACCGCACCGCACGAGCGGACCTGGATGGCGTTTCCCAGGGCGGGGCTGACGCTGGGCAACGACGCCGCCTCGGCTGAGGAAGCCTATGACACTTGGACCGCCGTGGCCCACGCCGTCGCCGAGTTTGAGCCGGTGGCCATGGTGGTGGATCCAACCGAACGGGAACGTGCCCGGCGCATGCTGGGCAGGGAGATCGAGCATGCCGAAGCGCCGCTGGATGAGTTCTGGATGCGCGACATCGGACCGACCTTCGTGGTCGACGACGAACGGCCGGACGTGCTCGGTGCGGTGGACTGGACCTTCAACGGCTGGGGCGCGCCGGCCTGGGCGGAGTGGGAGAAGAGCCGAGGCATCGGCCGTTTCGTCACCGAGCAAGCTGGCGCCGAGCTGGTCAGCTCCCTCCTGGTCAACGAGGGCGGCGCCATCCACGTTGACGGTCAGGGTACGGTGCTGGTGACGGAAACGGTCCAGCTCGATCCTGGCCGGAACCCTTACGCGGACAAGGAAAGGATCGAAGCGGAACTGGCCCGCACCCTGGGCTCCACGCACACAGTGTGGGTGCCGCGGGGGCTGACCCGGGACTACGAGGAGCTGGGCACGCGCGGCCATATCGACATGGTGGCCACGTTTCCTTCGCCCGGCCGCACCCTGCTGCACAGGCAGAACAACCCGGCACATCCGGACTTTGAGGTGAGCCGGCAGCTGCGGGACTTCTTCGGGACCCAGGTGGATGCCGCGGGCAAACCTTTCGACATCGTTGAGCTGCCAGCTCCGGAAACTCTCAAGGACGACGGCGGCTTCGTCGACTGGAGCTACGTCAACCACCTGGTGGTCAACGGCGGAGTGATTGCCTGCGGTTACGGCGAGGACCGGGCGGATGCGCTGGCCGCCGAGATCCTCGCGGAAGCCTATCCCGGCCGGCGCGTGGTCACGGTGGACGCGCGGCCCATCCTGGCCCGCGGCGGCGGGATCCATTGCATCACCCAGCAGCAGCCCGCACTCGGCGCAGCGGCGGCCTGATGGGCACGTTTGACGTGGTGGAAGCCTCGATCGCGCAGCTGCGCGAGGCGCTGCGGACCGGACAGGCCACCAGCGAGGAACTAACCCAGATCTACCTGGACCGCATTGCCGCCTACGACCAGTCCGGCCCCCGGCTGAACGCCGTCGTCGTCATGAATGATGAGGCGCTGGCCGATGCCCGCGCTTCGGACCAACGGCGCTCGCGCGGCGAGACGCTCGGTCCGTTGGACGGGATTCCGTATACGGCCAAGGACAGTTATCTGGCCAAAGGCCTCACCGCCGCGGCAGGCTCGCCCGCCTTCGAGCACCTGGCGGCCCAGCGCGACGCGTTCGCGATCGAACGGCTGCGCGCATCAGGAGCGGTGCTGATCGGGCTGACCAACATGCCGCCGATGGCCAACGGGGGCATGCAACGCGGTCTCTACGGGCGTGCCGAAAGCCCCTACAGCGCAGACTTCCTCGCCGCCGCCTTCGGATCCGGCTCGTCCAACGGATCCGGCACCGCGACGGCGGCCAGCTTCGCGGCCTTCGGGCTCGCCGAGGAGACCTGGTCCAGCGGACGCGCACCGGCGTCGAACAATGGACTCTGCGCCTACACCCCCTCGCGCGGCATCATCTCCGTGCGCGGCAACTGGCCGCTGGTGCCCACCATGGACGTGGTGGTGCCGCACACCCGCTGCATGGCCGACCTGCTCGAAGTGCTGGACGTCATCGTGGCCGACGACCCGGACACCCGCGGCGACTTCTGGCGCGCACAGCCGTGGGTGCACATCCCCGCCGCCTCTTCGGTCCGGCCCGAATCCTATTCCGCACTGGCTCCCCGCGGGATGCAACGGGCTTGGGAGGCGCTCAAGGGAAAGCGCTTCGGCGTGCCGCGGATGTACATCAACGCCGACCCCGAGGCCGGCACCGGCGAACAGCCCGGGATCGGCGGTGCTACCGGGCAGCGGATCGAGACCCGGGCCTCGATCATCGAACTCTGGGAGGCGGCACGGCGGGACCTTGAGGCAGCGGGCGCCGAGGTGGTCTTGATGGACTTCCCTGTCGTTTCCAACTACGAGGGCGACCGGCCCGGCGCCGCCACGGTCCGCACCCGCGGATTGGTCAGCCCCGAATATCTGCGGCGAGAGATCCTGGATTTATCGGCATGGGCCTGGGAGGACTTCCTCGCCGCCAATGGGGATCCCGCGCTCTCGTCCCTGGCCGGCGTGGACGGCGCGTGCATCTTTCCGCACCCCGAGGGCGCTCTGCCGGACCGCTACAACGGGTTCGATGACGACATCGCGGCGTACCCCGCGCACATCCGGGAACACGCTGTCTCCTCCTTCACTGACATTCCCCATCTGGCGGACGGCGTGCGTGGACTCGAGGAAACGCGCCGGGTGGATCTGGAATTGTGGATGGACCAGCACGGGCTGAACGCCGTAGTCTTCCCTGCCGTTGCTGACGTCGGCGCCGTGGACATGGACACCAACAAGGCCGCCGCCGACCACGGATGGCGCAACGGCATCTGGGTGGCCAACGGCAACCTGGTCCCGCGCCACCTGGGTATTCCCACCGTTACGGTGCCGATGGGCACGACGACGGACATCGGCATGCCTGTAGGCCTCACCTTCGCCGGGCGCGCCTATGACGACAACGCCTTGCTGGCCCTGGCTGCCGCCTTCGAAGCCACCGGGTCCCGCCGCACCGAGCCGCCGCGGACCCCGCGGCTCGGCTGAAGCGCGGAGTCAGCCCAGTCGGCTGGGCATCGGAGCGGCGTCACGGCGCCTCCGGCCGGGCGGCTTCGGCCTGGCGCAACACCTCGACGGCGGCGGCGACCCGGCGCGGGGGAGCGTGGCCGGCCGGCAGCAGGGCAACGATGGCGTTGCGGGCATGCTTATCGGCGACCGGCCGGTGCACCACCTGGAGCCCGTCAAAGGTGGTGCCATCGACTGGCGGGCTGTTGGCGAAGGAGTAGCCGAGGCCGCGGGCCACCATGCAGCGGATGGTCTCCATGTTGGCGCTGGTCCAGCGCACATTGAGCTCCTGGCCGGCCTGTCGGGCCACGGTGGTCAACCGCTCAATGGTCGGCGGAACGTCCAGCAGGATCGCGGGTTCGGCGGCAATATCTTTCAACTGCACCGCGGACCGCTTGGCCAGGCGGTGGTCTTGCGGCAGCACCAGCTGGAGTTGGATGTCCTTGAC
Source organism: Arthrobacter sp. NPDC089319 (assembly GCF_040684925.1). NCBI lineage: Bacteria > Bacillati > Actinomycetota > Actinomycetes > Micrococcales > Micrococcaceae > Arthrobacter > Arthrobacter sp. NPDC089319. The sequence goes on from NZ_JBFBGZ010000002.1 coordinate 281,727, forward strand.
GATCTCTCGGTCCAGATCCTCGTCCGCTTGGAGCGCATAGACCAGCGCGACGTCCAAGCGGCCCTCCCGCAGGCCTTCCTGGACGGCTCCGGCCGAGCTTTCGGTGAAGCGCAGGTCCACCTCCGGGTGGTGCTTGGTGAAGTACTCGGCGAGCGGCGGCACCAGCCGCGGCGAGAGCGTCTGGCTGCAACCAACGCGTAGCGGACCGCGAATCTGCCCCAGATTGTCGGAGATGGAGGCGGCTGCTTCGGTCACCCGCTCGAGAACCGCCCGGGCGTGCGAGGCGAACTCGATTCCTGCCGGCGTCAAGGCAATCTGGCGTGACCGACTGCGCACCAGCAGGTCAGCCCCCAAGGACTTCTCGAGTTGTGCAATGGCCATGGACGCAGCAGCTTGCGAGGCGTGGCAGGCTGCGGCCGCGGCCGTGACCGACCCGTGGTCCACCACCGCCACAAAGTACTCCATCTGCCGCAGGGTGAGCTCTGTCATAAGTCCTCTTGATGGGTCGCATCGAAACAATTGATTTTCCATATTATGTGGCCTGCAGCACACTTGAAGCAATCAGTCCGCCCCCAACCTTCGAGGAGCTCCACGTGCAGAGAACCAGCAACACCGGCACGGCGGTAGAGACTCCGGCGACGCTGCCGGAAGCAAACGATTCGCTGAACACGCGGGAGATGCGCCGCATCCTTTCGTCAAGCTTCATCGGCAGCGCCATCGAGTACTACGACTTCATCCTGTATGCCACGGCCGCATCGCTGGTCTTCGGCCACGTGTTCTTCGCCAACCTAGGCGACGGTTTCGCACTCTTCGCTTCCTTTGCCACGCTGGCCGCCGGCTACGTGGCCCGGCCGCTCGGCGGCGTGGTCTTCGGACACTTCGGCGACCGGATCGGTCGCAAGAAGATGCTGGTGCTCTCCATGCTGATCATGGGCGTGGCCACCATGATCATCGGGATGCTTCCACCGACCGCACAGATCGGGATCGCGGCCCCGGTCGCCCTGGTCATCCTCCGCCTGGTCCAAGGTGTCGCCGTCGGCGGTGAATGGGGCGGCGCCGCACTGATGGCGCTCGAGCACGCGCCGAAGTCCAAGCGCGGCTTCGCCACCTCCTTCGCCAATGCCGGCGGACCAGCCGGCGCCATTCTGGCCACGCTGGTGGTCTCCGCCGTCTCGGCTGCCACCGGCGACCAGTTCCTTGAGTGGGGCTGGCGTATCCCGTTCCTGCTGAGTGCCGTCCTGATCGTGGTCGGCATGGTGATCCGGCTGAAGGTGACGGAGTCGCCGATGTTCGCCAAACTGGAGGACGCTAGCGAAAAGCGCAAGATGCCGCTCCTGGATGTGCTGCGGAACCACCCGAAGGCGGTGGTCCTGGCCCTCGTCGCCACCATGAGCTTCTACTGCTGCCAGGGCCTGCTCACCGTCTGGGGCGTCTCGGTGGCCGTGGAGAACGGCGTTGACCGCTCCGGGGTGCTGAACTGGAAGGCCGCCGGCGCGGTCATGACCCTAATCGTAACGTTCTGGGCCGCACGGATGAGCGACCGCGTGGGCCGGCGCAAGATGCTGGTGATCGGCGGCATCACCGGCATTGTCCTCGCCTACCCGCTGATCACGCTGCTGGACAACGGCACGATGTGGGGCTTCGCCGTCGCCATCGTTGTGGGCAACGGACTGGTCCAGGGGCTGCTGTACGGGCCGATCGGCGCCTTCATCGCGGAGCAGTTCCCCACCCACGTCCGCTACACCGGTGCATCGCTCGCCTACCAAGGAGCATCGGTGCTCGGGGCAGGCTTCACACCGATGATCGCCACCGGTCTGGTCCTCGCCGCCGGCGGAGGGACCGGGTTGGTGGCAGCCTTCTGGGCCCTGGTCATCGCCGCGGGCACCGCTGCCGTGCTGATGACCCGCGAAAGCCACCGCGCAGAAATCGGCTGACACACTAACCGGCCAAGGCCGTTGCACTAACCCCAGCCGTCCACCCGTTGCCTTGCGGCGGGTGGACGGCGGCACCACCAAAGGAAAACCATGAACGATCAGCTCCACAACGGCCCGCACCCGGTGCGCGACTACACCGGATTCGAAGGAACCGTTGCCGAGAAAGCCAGTGAATCCATCGCGGCTTGGAAGCCGGCCGCGCGCGCCCGGGAAGGTGCGCCGAACGTCGTCGTGATGTTGATGGATGACATGGGGTACAGCGACATCGCCCCGTTTGGCAGCGAGATCGACACCCCGGCGCTGGCCGACATCGCCGCGGACGGGTACCGGCTGGGGAATTACCAGACGCCGCCGATGTGCGCTCCGGCGCGGGCCGCGCTGCTGACCGGGATGAACCCGCACCGGGCCGGGTTTGCTTATGTGCCGCACATGGATCCAGGCTTCCCGAATTCGGCCATGGAACTGCCGGCGGACGCGCCCACACTGGCCGAGAACTTCCGGGCGGCAGGGTACGCCACGTTCATGGTGGGCAAATGGCATCTGACGGTGGAGTCCAAGATGCACGATGCCGCCGAGAAGTCCTCGTGGCCGGTGCAGCGCGGCTTCGACCGCTACTACGGCTGCATGGACGGCTTCACCTCGCTGTTCCACCCGCACCGGCTGGTGCGGGACAACAGCCAGGTGGTGGTGGACGAATATCCGGAGGACTACTACCTCACCGATGACCTGACCGATCAGGCGCTGGGGATGATTTCCGAGTTGCGCAGCAGCGACGCGGGCAAGCCCTTCTTCCTCTACTTTGCCCACACCGCGGTGCACGGACCGGTCCAGGCCAAGGCGGCGGACATGGAGAAATACCGCGGCCGGTACGAGTCCGGCTGGGACCACATCCGGTCGGAGCGGTTCGCCCGGCAGGTCGAGCTGGGGCTGTTTCCGGAGGGCACGGCCTGCGCCCCGCGCAACAGTGAACCCGGTTCAGACGTGGTGCCGTGGGATTCGCTCAGTGTCGAACAACAGGCGCTGTTCGCCCGCTACATGGAGGCCTATGCCGCCGCGGTGGACAACGTGGACCAGAACCTGCGCCGGCTGACGGACCACCTGAAGGCGCTAGGTGAGTATGAGAACACCATCATCGTTTTCACCTCGGACAACGGCGGCACCTCGGAGGGCGGCGACACCGGAACGCGCAGTTACTTCAGCCGTTTCTCCGCACCGCGGTCCGGTCTGCCCATGGACTGGCAGCCGGACGTGCCGCGCGATCCCGAGCTGATCGGCGGGCCGCGGACCTACGTGCACTACCCGCGCGGCTGGGCCTACGCGTCCAACACCCCGTTCCGGATGTACAAGACGTTCCCGCATGCCGGCGGCGTCCGGGTGCCGATGCTGCTGTCCTGGCCGGCCGGCCTGCCCCGGACCGCGGATGACGACGGCGTCCGCCACCAGTTCGCGCATGCCGTGGACATTGGCCCCACCTTGATGCAACTTGCCGGCGTGCAGCCGCTGGCCGAACGCCACGGACTGCCGGCACGGGAAACCGACGGAGTGCCGTTCGGCAACTGGCTGCGGAACGCTGCGGCGACGTCGGAGCACACCACCCAGTACACCGAGCTCAACGGCCGCCGCGGCTACATCGCCGGGACCTGGAAGGCGATTGCCCCGGAACCCAACGGTCCCGGCTGGAAACACGACGGCTGGGAACTGTACGACCTGGCAGCCGACCCCACCGAACTGGTCAATGTGGCCGCCGAACATCCGGAGAAGGTGCGCGAACTCGCCGCGAAATGGCAGGCAGATGCCTGGTGGAACCAGGTCTACCCGCTCAACGACGACGGCTCGTTCAACCGCAATCGGCCGGCCAGCGAACTGCTTTTGGAACAGCCGGTGACGCTGTACCCCGGCGCGCCGACGCTGGAACGCTACCGCTCCGCCAAGCTGGTCCGGCTGCGCTCCTTCACCATCGACGCGCAGGTGGAGCTAGCAGCCGGCGACGGCGGCGTGCTGGTGGCGCACGGAGACCAGGGCGGCGGCTATGTGCTGTTCATCGAGCACGGCAAGCTGGTCCTGGCCTACAACGAGTACGGCGAGGTCAAGCGCATCGGCGCCCCGATCGAACCCGGGCTCCGCGATATCCGGGTGGAGTTTGCCGCGCTGCCGGACTTCAAGTGGGCCATCAGCCTGCATATCGATGGGCGCCAGCTGGCCGTCCTGCCGGACGTCTTCCAGCTGACCGGGATGGCACCGTTCGCCGGAATCAGCGTGGGGCTGGACCGCGGCGGCCCGGTGGACTGGGAGCTGTCCCGGCGCCACGGCTGCTACCGGTACACCGGACGGCTGCGCCACGTCCGCTACACCCCCGGCGACAAAGCCGACTACAACCCGGAACAGATCGTGGAACTGGACCGCGCCATGGCCGCTGCCTTCGAATAACGACGGCGATGCGCACCCTTCGGAGCGCGTCACCTGCCGGCTCGCTCAAACTGCGACGGTGCGGAAGCCGATGTTGCTGGCCGCGGAGTCCGGGGTGTTCTTGGAACGGGCCGCCACCCGGTAGCGGTTGCAGTACGAATCGTGGCAGAGGAACGAGCCGCCGCGCATGACCCGGCCCTGCCCGATGGTGGGGCCGGGCGGGTTGTCCGCCGGGGACTTGCGGTAGTACTTCGGCAGGAACCAGTCCGCGCACCATTCCCACACGTTGCCGCTGGTCTCGTAAAGCCCAAAGCCGTTCGGCGGGAAACTGCGCACCGGGGCCGGGCCGAGGAAACCATCGTCCAGCGTATTGTCCGTGGGGAAGATGCCCTGCCAGATGTTGCAGCGGTGCGTTCCGCCCGGTTCCACCAGCTCGTTGCCCCAGGGGTAGCGCGCCTGCGCCAGGCCCCCGCGGGCGGCGTACTCCCACTGCGCCTCGGTCGGCAGCGCCCGGCCTGCCCACCGGCAGTAGGCCACGGCGTCGTTCCACGAGACCTGGACCACGGGGTGGTCCGGAACGTCCTGCCACGAGGATTTGGGTCCATGGGGATGGGCCCAATCGGCACCCCGGACCGTGACCCACCACTGCAGCGATTCGGGCCGGCCCAAAATGTCAGCGGCATCGGCGGCGATCAGCAGGTGGAACACACCCGAGTAGCCGTAGACCTCGGACTCGGTTCGGTAGCCGGTGGCGGCGACGAAACGCTGGAACTCTGCGTTGGTCACTGCCGTGGTGTCCACCGTGAACGGGGACAGTGCCACCTCGTGCACCGGCCCTTCGCCGTCCTCCGGATAGCCCTCGTCGAACGCGTCGCCCATCAGGAAGCTACCGCCCGGCAGGGAGACCTGCTCGATAACACGGTCCTGGGCGGCAGGACTGACAGCCGGCGCGGCACCGTTAGCCGGGCCAGTTTCGGTTCCGGCAACAGTTGCAGGCGTGGTGGCAGAGGTGGCGGCGCCTTCACGCTCCGGCCCATGGCAGCAAGACATACGACTCCTTCGCGGGCACTGTCCTTTCAGGATAGTGCGGTGCCGGGCCGGGCAAGCACACGGCGGATACGATCGCAGCATGAGTTTCAGGCCGACCACGAAGGGGCACCTGACGCCGGGCTCCGGGTCCGTGGTGACCAGGTTTCCGGCGCGGGCGGATGTGGCTGCGTTTGTCCGCCAGGTGTGGATCCCGGAGTGGGTTCTGGTGGCGGGGGAGCGGGCTGAGCAGTTGGTGCTTGGCTATCCGGCGAGCAATGTGGTGGTGGAGCCCAACGGCGTCGCGATCTATGGGCCGACCAGCCGGGCGTCCACCAAGGTGCTGTCCGGCAGCGGGTGGGCGGTTGGCGCATTGCTGAAGCCCGCCGGCGTGTGGTTGTTCACCGAACGGCCGGCGGAACTGTTGGACGCGGAAGCCCCGGTGGAGGCTACTGCCCTGCACGAGTCGATCTGCGAGGTGATGGGAAGGTCTGGGGTGACGGACCGCTCCGGGGCCGCAGATTCCGGGCCGGCGGATCCCGGGTCGTCCGATGCCATTGCTGCGGATCGTGCCCGCGCCGCCGATCTGCTCCAAGATTACGTGCAGGCGCTCGCCGCTCAACGGTCCGACGGCGGAATGTCGAGTGACGCCGCCCTTGCCAATCAGATGGTGGACCTGATCGATGAGGGCGACATCCGGTCAGTGCCGCAGCTGGCCGGAGCGCTGCACTTGTCCGAGCGCACCCTGCAGCGGTTGGCGGCCCGCTACGTGGGGATGTCGCCGGTGCTGATGTTGCGCCGCCGTCGGTTGCAGGACGCCGCCGAGCGCGTCCGGGCCGAGCCCGCAACGAACCTCGGCGAACTCGCTGCCGAGCTGGGTTTTTCCGATCAGGCACATCTGACCCGGGAGTTCCGCCAGGTGCTTGGCTTTACCCCGCGCCAGTACCCGGGCGCGCCCGGGGATAAGGCGATGCAGGGTTAGGCCTCTCCGGACGCCATCGAATCCGCCCACTCGGCCACGCGGCGGCTGCTCTCTTCCGGCGACAGGTCCTCCACACGGGTCATGATGGACCACCGGACGCCGAAGGGATCGCGGATGCTGCCGTACCGGTCGCCGGACACGAAGGTGTTCACGTCTTCGCGCACGCTGGCGCCCGCAGCCACGGCACGCTCCACGGTGGCATCTACATCCGGCACATAGAGGCCCAGCGAGTAGCAGTCGTCGTCGCCCTCGGGCGGGCTGACCAGGTGGTAGGCCGGGTTGACCTCACCCAACTGCAGGCAGCCCGCGCCGAAATCGAGCGTCGCATGGACGACGACGGGGCTGCCGTCCGGGCCAGGCATGTCGGTCCGGTCCAGCAGTTTGGCCCCGAGGACCCGGGTGTAGAAGTCGATGGCGCCCGCGGCGTCGGTGAGCGCAATGAACGGTGTCAAGGACGTCATGCCGTGCGGGACTCCGCGGTCGGTGTATTCGCCGTGGGCTGGCTGGGTGGTATTAGTCATCATGCCTCCAAGCTAGGTGCGCGGCCGGCGTCCGGTCTTGAAGATTTCCGCCAAGGCGCGGCAATCGGTAGCCGGGCACCGCCGTCGTTATTGAAAGCAGTGGCTGTAGGGGCAGCGGTGCCCGGCTGGGTGGCTGGCCGGATTACTGCCGCGGCATGGCCTGGGCGACCAGGAACGTGGCGCCGGTCGGGTCGGTCAGCGTGGCCATGCGGCCGAACGGCGTGTCGTCGGCGGGCTGGGCCACGCTGCCGCCCAGGGCGGTGGCTTTCTCGACGGTGGCATCGGTGTTCTCCACCGTGAAGTAGACGCGCCAGTGCGCGGGGACGCCCTCGGGCAGCCAGGCTGTGGCGTCCATGATGCCGGCCGTGGCGTTTTCGCCGGAGCCGAGCGTGGTGTAGCGGAAGTCGTCGGTGTCGCTCATGACCTCGGTGTCCCAGCCGAAGACGTCCTGGTAGAACTTCACGGTGGCGGGGTAGTCACGGGTGAAGAGCTCGTGCCAGGCGGGGGAGCCGGGCTCGGCGGCTAGTTGGTAGCCGGTGTGCCCGGCGAACTCCCACAGGCCGACGGCGGCTCCGCCGGGATCGCCGATCATGGCCATCTTGCCCTGCTCCGGAACCTCCATCGGCGGCATATGGACCTGGCCACCGTTGGCTGCGGCCGCACGGGTAGCGGCGTCAATGTCCTCCACCCGCAGATAGGTGCTCCAGACGTCAGGGTAGCCGGAGTGCTGGCTCTGCATGATGCCGGCAACAGACTGGCCGTCCTTCAGTGCGGTGGTGTATCCGCCGTACTTTTCCTGGTCCCCGACCTCATACGTCCAGCCGAAAAGTTCGGTGTAGAACTGCTTGGCCTTCTCCGGGTCGGAGGTCATTAAGTCGACCCAGCAGGGTGCGCCGGGGCTGAAGGTGGGCTTGGGCATGGCGTGCTCCTATTCGGTGGGCGGGCGGTGGAGACATGCGCGAGCCTACTCGTGGCCAACCGCGGCGGCAATGGAAACCGGATGCCTCAGTCTTTGTGTTCCTGCCCGGCCAGGAAACGCTCCACCCTCCGGTCCGGAATCAGCCACAGGGACGCCACCACCGTGTAGGCCGCGATGCTGATCAAGGGCTGCAGCAACGCCGCCGCGATTCCGAAAACGTAGATGGGAGGGGAGATCTTTGCTTTCCAGTCCCGGCCCAGCGCCTGCGCCAGCGCGCCGTCGGGGCCCTGCTGGCGGATGAGGCAGGTTTCCAGAACGAAATAGGCGACCGCGGCCAGGAGCAGATTCACGCCATAAACAAGGACCGGCACGGTAACGAAGCCCGTTTCATCCATCCACCGGGTGGAAAACGGGAACAGGGACAGCCAGAAGAGCAGGTGCAGATTGGCCCAGAGGATGGTGCCGTTGATTTTCCCGGCCAGGTGAAGCATGTGGTGATGGTTGTTCCAGTAGATGCCCACGTAGACAAAGCTCAAAAGATAGCTGAAGAATCCGGGAGCCTGGCTGAACAGGGCCTGCCAGGTTGGCTCTTCGGGCGCATGCAGTTCCAGCACCATGATGGTGATGATGATGGCCATCACGCCGTCACTGAAGGCTTCCAGTCGGCCCTTGTTCATGACGAAACTTCCATGTTCTTCATGACCGAACATCCATGCACGAAATCATCGTCCTGCCGTCCGCCGATGGGAAGGGCCCGGCTTCGGCGGCTTCGCCGGGGTGACGAGTGTCTTGGGTCGGCGAGTTCGCTGGGGTTCTACCGTCACGGCAGTCTCGGGTTGGAGTGATCCGCCGCCCCGCTGTGCTCCCGAAGCCGACTCGCATTGCCACCGTGCAGCACCCTCCTCGCTCTGCTCCCCGAAGCCCCTTCGCGTTGCCACCGCGCAGCACCCTCACAGCCGGAGACATCTGAAACCAGAATTGTTGACAATCTGAGCGCGCCAGTGATTGACTTCACTCAGAACGGTCCGAGCCAAGGAGATTTCGTGAACAACACCGAACCGGCACTGCTGGTGGTCAGCGCCCACGCCGGCGACTTCGTCTGGCGGGCGGGCGGAGCGATCGCCGCCGCGGCGCAGCGGGGAGAGCGCGCCGTCGTCGTCTGCCTGTCCTATGGCGAGCGCGGTGAATCCGCCAAGGCCTGGCGCGAAGGCAAGGGGCTGGAGGAGATCAAGGCGATCCGCCGCGAGGAGGCGGAGAATGCGGCCGCGGCGCTGGGCGCGGAGGTCCGGTTCTTGGATGCCGGCGACTATCCGTTGGTACCCACCCGCGAACTGGTGGACCAACTGGTGCAGATCTACCGCGAGGTCAAGCCCACCGTGGTGCTGACCCATCCGCTGCTGGACCCCTACAACGGGGACCATCCGGCCGCCGCCCGGATGGCGCTGGACGCGCGGGTGCTGGCGCAGGCCATCGGCTACGACGCGCCGGGCGATCCGCTAGGCGCCCCGCCGGTGTTCTTTTTCGAACCGCACCAGCCCGAACAGTGCGACTTCAAGCCGAACGTGTTGCTGGACATCACCGAGGCCTTCGCCGCCAAACGCAAGGCGATGGAGTGCCTGGCGGCGCAGCAGCACATGTGGGACTACTACACGGACCTGGCCACCCGCCGCGGCGTGCAGGTCAAGCGCAACGCCGGCCCCAACCTCGGCTTCACCACTGACACCAAGGGCGAGGCCTATATGCGCTACTACCCGCAAGTGACCACCTCGCTGGCATGAAAAACGTCATTGTCACCAACCCGCCCCGGGCCGAGCTGGCCCACGTCGACGCGCTCGCCGGCTTCGGGGTGGCCACGGTGCACGAGGCTATGGGCCGCACCGGCCTGGCCGGCCCACAGTTCCGGCCCATCCAGTCCGGCGCCCGGGTGGCCGGCACCGCCGTGACGGTGCTCTGCTGGCCAGGCGACAACCTGATGATCCACGCGGCCATCGAACAGTGCCGCCCCGGGGACATCCTGGTGGTCACCACCACCTCCGAGTGCACCGACGGGCTGTTTGGCGAGCTGTTCGCCACCGCGCTGCGGTACCGCGGCGTGCGCGGCGTGGTCACCAGCACCGGCATCCGGGACCTCGCCGAACTTCAGGCGATGGGCTTCCCGGCTTGGTCGGCGGCTGTGCACGCGCAGGGCACGGTGAAGGCCACCGCCGGCGCCGTCAACATTCCCATCACGCTGGGTCGGATTACGGTGCGGCCCGGCGACGTGGTGGTGGCCGACGACGACGGCGTGGTCTGCGTGCCGCGGCTGGAGGTCCCGGCCGCGATCGAGGCATCGGAGGCGCGCGAGGCCAAGGAAGCGAAGACCCGGTCGCTGTTCCAGGAGGGCACGCTGGGCCTGGACTACTACGGCCTGCGCCCGCTGCTGGAAAAGCTCGGGGTGCAGTATGTGGCGGCCGAGGACTATGACAGCTGAGCGCGGCGGTGCCCGGGTTCCGGCCGCGGGGGCGGCTTCCGGCGGGGCGGGGAACTACGACGACGGCGTGCGCTGCCTGCTGATGCGCGGCGGCACCTCCAAGGGCGCCTACTTCCTGGCCGGCGACCTGCCGTCCGATCCGGCCGAACGCGACGACTTGCTGCTGCGCATCATGGGCAGCCCGGATGCCCGGCAAATCGACGGCGTTGGCGGCGCACATCCGCTGACCAGCAAGGTGGCGGTTGTCTCGCGCTCGGCCGACGGCGCCAGCGACGTGGACTACCTGTTCCTGCAGGTGGCCGTCGACGAGGCCGTGGTCTCAGACAGCCAGAACTGCGGCAACATCCTCGCCGGGATCGGGCCCTTCGCCGTCGAGCGCGGCCTGGTCCCGGCGCAGGAAAGCACGACGTCGGTGCGCATCCGGATGGTGAATTCGGACAGCATTGCAACGGCTACTTTCGCGACGCCCGGCGGCCGCGTGGACTACCGCGGTGACGCGGCGATCGACGGCGTGCCCGGTACGGCAGCGCCGATCACGCTGGACTTTGCGGACACCGCGGGCTCCTCGACCGGCGCCCTGCTGCCCACCGGCAACACCAAGGACGTGGTGGACAGTGTGGAGGTCACCTGCGTGGACAACGGCATGCCGTCGGTGCTGATGCGGGCCGCGGAGCTCGGAGTCAGCGGCTATGAGGAGCCTGCCGAACTGGAAGCCAACGCTGAACTGGCGGCCCGGCTGGCCCGGATCAGGCTGGCAGCCGCGGAGCTGATGGGCATGGGCGACGTCTCCGGCAAGACGGTGCCCAAGCTGGTGCTGCTCGCCCCGCCGCGCAACGGCGGGGCGGTGACCACCCGCAGCTTCCTGCCGGTGCGCTGCCACACCTCCATCGGCGTGCTCGGCGGCACCACAGTGGCGGCCGGCATCCAGCTTCCGGACGCCGTCGGGCATGAATTCGCGCAGTTGCCCGCGGACGGTGGGCCGCTGCGGCTGGAACATCCCACCGGCTACCTAGATGTTGGCGCCGCCCTGGAACAGGGGCCAACCGGCATGACCACCACGTCCTCCACGGTGCTGCGGACAGCGCGGAAGCTGCTCGACGGCACTGTCTTTCCCCGCGAACAAACACCAGCAACCACCTAAAGGATGAGCATGACACCCCATCACCGCGATATCGCCCATCTCGGCAACATCGAGCTCTTTACGGACAAATTCGACGAGAGCTACTGGTTCTTCAACGACCTGCTGGCCATGCGGGAAGTCGGCCGCGCCGGCGATTCGGTCTTCCTCCGCACCTGGGACGACTACGAGAACTGGAGCATCAAGCTCACCCCGCGGGCGGCCTCCGGGGCCGGGCTCGTCGCGCACCGGGCAGCGTCACCCGAGGCACTGGAACGGCTTGTCGCCTCGATCCAGGCGGCCGGACTCGGTGGAGGCTGGCGGGACGGTGAATTCGGCGTCGGCCCGTCGTTCCACTTCACCGACCCGGACGGGCACCCGATGTCCGTCTACTACGAAACCGAGTGGTACCAGGCCTCGGACGACAAGCCGGCGCTGAAGAACCAGGCCTCCCGCTTCCCGGGCCACGGCGTCAACGCGCGCCGGCTGGACCACATCAACTACCTGGCGGCCAACGTGGAGGAGAATGCCCAGTTCTCCGCCGAGGTGCTGGGGCTGAAGGACAGCGAACTCATCCGGCTGGACAACGGACGCACCGCGGCCCACTGGTTCCGGTTCGGTCAGAAGTCCTACGATCTGGTCTACTCCGCGGACAATCTGGGCGCCTCCGGGCGGCTGCACCACATCGCCTTCGCGCCGGACACTCGGGAAGACATCCTCAAGGCCGCGGACATCTTTTTGGAGAACGGCATCCACATCGAGTCCGGCCCGCACAAGCACGCCATCAACCAGACCTTCTTCCTCTACGTCTACGAGCCGGGCGGCAACCGCATCGAGTTCGCCAACGCCGGGGCACGGTTGCTGCTGGCGCCGGACTGGGAGCCGGTGGTGTGGAGCGAGGCGGAACGCAAGAAGGGCCAGGCCTGGGGAATGCAGACCATCTCCACCTTTCACACCCACGGCACGCCGCCCATCGATGCTCCCGACGAGCACTGAGCCCGACTGGGCTAGGTTATTGGCAACAACTTTGTCAGCACACGATTCAGCATGGAGCAGCCTCCCGTGAGCACCACCCCAACCGCCGTTCCGAAGTCCACCGACTCAGCCGCCGTCGTCGCCGGGCTGAAGAAGGCGATTGACCGCGGCGAACTGGTCCCCAACCAGCGGTTGGTGGAGGCGGACATCAGTGCGGAGTTCAATGCCAGCCGCGCCACCGTCCGGGCCGCGCTGGCGGAACTGACGCTGGAGGGCCTGGTAGAGCGGATCCAAAACCGGGGCGCCCGGGTGCGGGCCGTTTCGGTGGAGGAAGCCGTGGAGATCACCGAAGTCCGCGCCGCGCTGGAGGCCATCTGCGCCGCGAAGGCAGCAGAACACGTCACCGACGAGGACGTGCAGGAACTGCAGGCTTTGGGCCGGACCATGAGCCAGGCAGTGGAGACCGGGGACCTGCTGAAGTACTCGGACTGCAACAAGACGCTGCACCGCCGGGTCATCGAACTGGGCGGGCACCACACGGCGGCAGCCCTGATCGCGCGGCTGCGCGGCCAGAGCGTCCGGTTCCAGTTCCGGCTGGCCATGCAGCCGGGGCGGCCCTCGGTCTCCCTGCCCGAACACCTGGAGATTGTGGACGCGGTCTGCGCCAAGGATCCGGAACGGGCCGCGGCAGCCATGGAGAAGCATCTGAAGAGCGTTGCCACGGCCATCATGCGGGCAGCCGAGGATCCCGGCAGCTGACACACGCCGGTTCCCCTGCCACCCGCAATCGAACAGCATGCCCCGGGAACGGAGCATGGAGAAGATACGCCGGCTGCGGCCGGCGGGGAGAGGGGAATCATGAGTGCACAGAACCTGCAGCAGGTCCTGGACCAGGCCGGCAATACCGTCGAACTGCTGCGCAATTCGCAGATCGGCGCCTATATCTATCCGGTGGTGGCGCCGGAATTCACCAACTGGCGCAGCGAGGTGCGGGCCTGGCGGGACACCGCGGTGCTGTACGACCAGACGCACCACATGGACAACCTGTTCATCAAGGGCCCGGACGCGCTAAAGCTCATCTCCGACACCGCGGTCAACTCGGTGGCCAATTTCCCGGTGAACAGGGCAAAGCAGTATGTGCCGACGACGCCGTCCGGGCACGTGATCGGCGACGGCATCCTGTTCCACGAAGCCGAGGACCAGTTCGTCTACGTGGGGCGCTCGCCGGCGGCCAACTGGCTGCTCTTCCACGGGCAGACCGGCGGGTACAACGTGGAACTGGAGGTGGACCGCCGGTCGCCGTCGCGGCCGATGGGCAAGCCGGTGCAGCGCAAGTACTGGCGCTTCCAGATCCAAGGGCCGAACGCCTGGCAGATCATCGAAAAGATCAACGGCGGCCCGGTGGAGCAGTTGAAGTTCTTCAGCATGGACCACATGCAGGTGGCCGGAGCGCAGGTGCGCACGTTGCGGCACGGCATGGCGGGAGCTCCGGGGCTGGAACTGTGGGGGCCGTACGAATCCTACGACCGGGTCCGCGAAGCCATCTTGGCGGCCGGGCAGGAGTTCGGCATGCTCGCCGTCGGCGCCCGGGCCTATTCGTCCAACACGCTGGAATCCGGCTGGATCCCGTCGCCGTTGCCGGCCATCTACACCGGCGAGGAGCTCCGCCCCTACCGGGAATGGCTCGGCGCCGACAGCTACGAAGCCGTCAATGCCGTGGCCGGCAGTTTCGTTTCCGACAAGATCGAGGACTACTACCTGAATCCGTGGGAGCTGGGTTATGGCTCCTTCGTCAAATTCGACCACGACTTCATTGGCCGCGAGGCGCTGGAGAAGATCGACCCGGCTGAGCAGCGGAAGAAGGTGACGCTGGCCTGGAACGCGGAAGACATGACCAAGATCTTCGCCTCGCTGTTCGACGTCGAAGGCACGCCGTACAAATACTTCGACCTGCCCAACGCCAACTACGGGTCCTCGAACTACGACTCAATCGTGGACGCCGGCGGCACGAACGTGGGCCTGTCCCTGTTCACCGGCTACAGCGCCAACGAGAAGCGGGCGCTGTCCCTGGCCACCGTCAACCCGGACGTGGAAATCGGCACCGAGGTGAAGGTGGTGTGGGGAGAGCCCGACGGCGGCACGCGCAAGACCACCGTTGAGCCGCACCAACAGCTTGAGGTCCGCGCGGTGGTCAGCCCGGCACCCTACTCGGTCACCGCCCGGAACGAATACCGGGGCGGCTGGCGGACGGCGCAGGCGGTCTGACCCGCAGCGCTGAGCGCACGGGCCGGTTCCCTGCTGAGGGGATCCGGCCTGTTCCATTCATAGGGGCAGGTGAGGCAGGTCAGACGGTCGAGACGGCTGAAACGGCGTGTGGCCGGACTCTGAGAAAGGCCGACCACACGCCGTCGTCGTTGTTATTAGTGGCCCGCTGCCGCCGCCGCTTCGTCCAAGTGCGCGACGGAGCGGGTGTCCTGGAACGCACGGACGCCTTCGATGCCCTGCTCGCGGCCGAAGCCGGAGTGCTTCATGCCGCCGAACGGTGCGCGCAGGTCCAGCCGGGTGGCGCCGTGGTCGTTGACCCAGACGTAGCCGCAGACCAGCTGCGCTGCGAGAGCGTTGGCCTTGTCCTTGTCCGCGGTCCATACCGATCCGCAGAGGCCCGCCCAGGTGTCGTTCGCGGCCGCCACCGCTTCCTCTTCGGTATCAAAGGGGATGATCGGGATGACCGGGCCGAACTGTTCCTGGGTGACCACGCGCAGGGACGGATCGGGGTCCACGACCAGTGCGGGCTTGAGGAAGTTGCCGCTCTGCAGTTCGGGGTCGGAGGGCAGTTCGCCGAACTCGCGGACGTCGGCGCCGGCGGCCTTGGCTTCCGCGATGAGCTCCTCGACGAACTTCTTCTGGGCGGGCTGGTGCAACGGGCCCATGGTGGTGCCCTCGTCCAGGCCGTAGCCGATCACGGCTTTCTCCAACCGGGTGGACAGCCCGGCCACCAGTTCGTCCATCCTCGACCGGTGCACGTAGACCCGTTTGGCGTTCATGCAGATCTGCCCGGTGGTATCGAAGATCGCCGCATACAGCCGGTCCAGATGCGTGTCGTCCAGAATGGCGTCGTCGAGGAAGACGGCGGGGTCGTTGCCGCCGAGTTCAAGCGTGACGCGGGTCAGGCTCTTGGACGCCATCTCCATCATCTTCTTGCCGCCGCCGACGCTGCCGGTGAAGCAGACTTTGGCCACGTCGTCGTTCTGGATCAGGCCGCCCATCTCGGTGTCGTGGCCGGTGACGATGTTCAGCACGCCCGGCGGCAGTTTCTCCGCCACGCGCTGCACTACCCGGGTAATGGCCAGCGGGGTGGTGGGCGGCGGCTTCACGATGGCGGTGTTGCCGGCCAGCAGGGCGTGCGGCAGCGAGGCGCCGAGGATGGCGATGGGCCAGTTGAAGGGGACGATGACGGTCACCACGCCCAGCGGCTGGTAGGCCACGGAGGTGGTCACAGGAATGCCGGGTGCCGGTTCCAGGACCTTGCCCTGGTCCACTTCGTCGGCGAGCGAAAGCGCCAACTGGAAGCGGATGTCGAAGACCAGGGCGTCGATCCAGGCCTCCATCCGGATCTTGCCGTTTTCCTGCGACAGGATGGCCGCGTCCTCGTCCCGCAGATCCGCGAGGCCTTCGATCGCTGCGGCAAGCTGGGCCGCCCGCTCTTTCGCGCCGAGGGCAGCCCAAGCCGGGAAGGCGGATTTCGCGGCAGCTACGGCGTCGGCCACATCCTGTTTGGACGCGGCAGCGGCATAGCCCACCACGGCGTCCGGCTTGCCCGGGTCCGCCACGGCGTACCTCTCGCCGCTGTCCCGGACTTCACCCCCAATGTAGAGCCCCGTAGTGATTTCGGTGGTTTGGCCTGTGCTTGCCAAATCAGTCATCTCACAACACCTCTCTGTGTTTGTCATCCGGTCCCATGCCGGAAGCAGGAGCTGGTCAGGCCGAGGCCGTCCCGGGCGCCGTCGGAGAACAGCTTGGCATCGGGTGGGCAAGGCCCTGACTCCCCTCCCGTCAGCTTTACCTATATCCGGAGGGAGTGCTAGGGGTTGGAGCCGCTGAATCCGCTGCCTTCGTGACGCCGGCAGACCATTTCTGAGTGGATCACCCAGATTGGCTCGGTAGGATGGGCCGCAGGCAACAACTACCGCCGCCTTGGAAGGGTGATCCCTTGCTGAAAGCCATTAGCTACAACCTCCGGAAGCACAGTGCGAGCGAGGAACTCGAAGACCTGACCGACCGCTACGATGTAGACGTCATGTGCCTGCAGGAAGCGGACACTGAGAAGCTCCCGGACAAGGTTGGCCATCTGCAGTTGGCCGATTCGACCAAGGGGAACAGGCTCGGACTGGCCGTCTATTACGACGCAAAAAGATTCTCCGCCGTCGATACCAACACCTTTGAATTGAAGAAATCGCTGCACGATTACGTGTTGGCGCCGGCCCATGAGCGGCTGCTCGGAGTCAAGATGGTGGACAACGAAACCAAGCACGAAGTTGTCATCGGCGACTTCCACGCTGCCCCCTTGACGGCTACCAACTCCTTACGTCGGCATCAGATCAAGGCCGGCCACGAGGCTTTATTGGAAATGGGCGGCGACGGCCTACAGATGACGTTGATGGTGGGAGATTTCAACTACCCGTTCTTCACCAAGAACCTGGTTGAGCACCTGAAAGAAACCGGCTACGCGCTGACCTTGAGCAACCGCAGGACCTACACCCGCTACAAGCTCTTCCGCGGCCACTTCGATTTCGCCACGTCATTGGGGCTGGATATCCAGAGCGTGGAAACGCTGCCGCGCGGCCAGTCGGACCATTTGCCGATCCTGGTGACCGCTGAGTACGTCGACGAGAACTACCACGCCCGCGCCAGCTAGCAGGGCAGCCTGGACGGGAGCTTCACGGGACTGGTGATGACCGAGCCTTTATTGTCCTTGCCTCGATAGGCCCGGCACACCTTGAGGTCGCGGTCGGCCAGTCTGGATTTGATCTTGCTGATGGCATCCGGATTGAAGCCGTTCCACTGCATGTGCATCAGGATGGTGCCGCCCTTGGTGGCAACCTTCGCCACCGTTGAGACCACCTGCGCTTTGGACTTGCCGGTGGTGTCGTAGCTGCCTCTGGTCCACAGCCATGGCTTCATGCCGGCCTTTCGGTAGCCGCAGCGGACCGAGTCATCGATCCGGCCAAACGGCGGGCGGCCGTAATTGGTCACCACACCGGGGGCACGCAGTTCCCGGGCCACCGCAGCGCAGCTGAGCTTTTTCATATCTCCGCGGTGGTTGATGCTGTGGTTGATGACGTACTGGCCGTATGAGCGGGCCAGCTTCGCCAGATCGACGTCGTATTTCTTCTTGTACTTCTGTAAGCATTTGCCGGTAGGCGCGATGACGAGTCCGATGTTTTTCTTTTTGGCGTACTTGACGACCTTCTTGAAGGAGGTCAATGTCTTGGGACAGTCGTCATAGCTCAGCACCACGCGGCTGGTGTGGTTGGGCCCCCGCGCCTCGCTTTGAGTCCAATGAATAGCGGCCTGCGCGCTGGGCACGAACCCGGCGATGCTGAGCCCCAAGACAGTAACCAAGATGATCAGAATCCGGCGGGTACGCATAGCGCCACCGTCCTTCCCCCAAACACCGTACGGCCGGAACTGAGGTGGCCAGTTCGTGGGGCACGCGCGGCTACGCGCCATTTTGGGGCAAATACGCGCGAAGGGGCAAGAGGGTAGACCTACCCTATTTTCCGGGCTTTTCCGGAGGGCTTCCCGCCTGGCTGGTTGACAGCCCGGGAAGAGTCGGCTGGAGTCGTCAGCCGTGCCGCCGGGCGGGAAACTGCCAGCGCCGGCTCCGCCGTCGTCCTTCGGGGCAGGTTGGCGGCGACCAGAGTGCCCAAGATCAGCAGGGCGCCGGCGGTCTGGCCCGGGGAGAGTTGTTGGTGCAGGATCAGCCAGCCCGTGGCGGTGGCGACTACTGGACTCAACAACCCCAGCAGCGATGCGCTGAACGCGGGCAACAGTTGCAGTCCGCGGAACCACAGGGCGTAGGCCAAGGCCGTGCCCACGAGGGAAAGATACGCGTAGCCGGTCAGGTTCAGCGCCGAAAGCTGCGTGGGCAGCGGGCCATCCGCGAACAGCGCCAGCGGGACCAGCAGCAGCCCACCAGCGGTCAGTTGCCAGGAGGTGACTGCCAGCGAGGTGGCCGGCTGGCCCCACTTCTTGGCCAGCACCACACCGGCCGCCATCGAGGCAGTCCCGCCCAAAGCCGCCGCCACACCGACGGCATCCAACCTGGCCTGGGACTGCAGCACCAGCAGGGCCACTCCGGCCAGTCCCACGGCGGCGGCAACAATCTTGGCGGACGTCAGGCGCTCGCCGATCCAGCGCGACGCCATGGCTGCCACAAGCAAAGGCTGCACGGCGCCGATGGTCGCCGCCACACCACCGGGAAGCCGGTGGGCGGCAATGAAGAGCAGGGCGAAAAACATGCCGATATTCAGCGCCCCGAGGAGGGCTGCTTTCCACCACCACGCGCCCTGCGGCAGTTGGCGCGTGACAGCGAACAGCAGCAGCCCGGCCGGCAGCGCGCGGATGGCTGCGGCCAAAAACGGCTTGTCCGGCGGCAGTAGCTCGGTGGTCACCGCGTAGGTGGTGCCCCAGGTCAGCGGGGCGACGGCTGTCATTGTCAGAAGAACCCATTTATTCCTAAGCACTTAGACAATATAGCTAAGCGCTTAGGAATCGTCTATGCTGTGCGGCATGGAAGATCAGGTAACCCGGATTCTTAACCAGTGGGCTGTTGAGCGGCCCGACCTGGACGTCTCGCCGATGGCGGTGGTGGGCCGGATTTCCCGGACGGCCCGAAAAATCGACGCGGTGCTTGCCGCCACTTTCGCCCGGCACGATTTGGATTCGGCGAGTTTCGATGTGCTGGCCACGCTGCGGCGGTCCGGGAAGCCTTACGCGCTCAGCCCCCGTGAACTGACCGAGACCGCCATGGTGACCTCGGCAGCCATCGCCCAGCGCCTGAACCGGCTGGAAGAAAAGCAACTGGTCACGCGCACCAAGGACGTGCAGGACGGCCGAGGGAAACAGGTCACGCTCACCCCGGCCGGACTTGATCTGGTCAACAGGGTGTTGCCGGACCACGTGGAAACCGAGCACTCGCTGCTGGCCGGCCTGAGCAAGCAAGAGCGCGGCCAGCTCGCGGAACTGTTGGCCAAAGTGGAGCAAACCGCCACCGAAATCCGCGGGTAGTGCGGGGGCATTTCGCCGTGGGCTGGCACTGTTGCCGTACCTAGCGGTGATCCACTTCATGCTGCATCTTCAGGCCGCTTGGCGGTCCTTGCGATGGCGCGGGGGTAGTGATGGCACCGCCCGTCTGGCAGTGTTGGGAGCAAGCCGGTCTGGATTATTCCAGCAGTCGAGCATGAAGGAGATGACGCCATGAACGATTCGGTTCCTGGGCCCGAGCCCGTCCTGGACAGCACTACCCTTGACGACGGCGGCGACCCCTCCACCACCGGCGGCGGTGCAGCCGCCAGCGACGGCGGCAGCATCGCCGTCGAGCCCGAGGCCGAACCGCAGGTTCCGGAAATCACGTTCGACGAGCAGTTCTACCCGGCCCGCCCGCGCTCGCTGCGGCCGACCGCCCGGCGCCGGCACTTTATGCCTGGCCGGCCGCCATTCGACCCGGATGCGCGCAACAGCGTTTACGTGGAGTGGCTGCGCAATCAGTCCATGTTGGGTGATGCGAAGGTGCTGGCGCGGCAGCTGTCGGGGCAGGCCAGCATGTGGCAAAACCCCTATGCCTACCCTGACCCGCGGGCCGCGGTGGAGAAGGCGTCGGTCTGGTTCACGGCCTACCCGCTGTCACTGATCACCCGGCCGGGCCAGACGTTCCTGGCGGCGCTGGGGGACTCGGATCTGTGGGAAGCGTTCCAGCAGATCGGGATCAAGGCCATCCACATTGGCCCGGTGAAGCTGGCCGGCGGCGTGACCGGCTGGGACCACACGCCCAGCGTGGACGGGCATTTCGACCGGATCAGCATGGCAATCGACCCGCTGTTCGGCACCGAGGACGAGTTCCGGAGCATGTGCGAAGTCGCCACCGAGCACGGCGGCACCATCGTGGACGACATTGTGCCTGGCCATACCGGCAAGGGCGCCGACTTCCGCTTGGCGGAGATGAACTTCCGCGACTACCCGGGCATTTACCACATGATCGACATTCCCGAATCGGACTGGGACCTGCTGCCCGACGTGCCGGAGGGCGAGGACTCGGTCAATATCGATGTGGCCACCGAGCGCGCCCTCCAGCGGGCCGGCTACATCATCGGCGAGCTGCAGCGGGTCATCTTCTACGAGCCCGGCGTGAAGGAAACCAACTGGAGCGCCACGCCGCCGGTCCTGGACACGCACGGCAAGCCCCATCGCTGGGTGTACCTGCACTATTTCAAGGCGGGCCAGCCGTCCATCAACTGGCTGGACCCCACCTTTTCCGGCATGCGGTTGGTGATGGGCGACGCGCTGCATTCGCTGGTGGATCTGGGCACCGGGGCGCTGCGGCTGGACGCCAACGGGTTCCTGGGCGTGGAGAAAAGCGCGGAGGAAACGCCGGGCTGGTCGGAAGGGCATCCGCTGTCCGCGGCAGCCAACCAGATCATCGGCAGCATGG
Source organism: Arthrobacter sp. NPDC089319 (assembly GCF_040684925.1). Taxonomy (NCBI): domain Bacteria; kingdom Bacillati; phylum Actinomycetota; class Actinomycetes; order Micrococcales; family Micrococcaceae; genus Arthrobacter; species Arthrobacter sp. NPDC089319. Next base: position 302,787 of record NZ_JBFBGZ010000002.1, read on the forward strand.
TCCGCAAGGTCGGCGCCTTCACGTTCCAGGAACTGAACCTCAGCATCGACGACATCAAAGCCACCTCCGAAACCGGCCCGGACCTGTCCTACGACTTTGTCACCCGTCCGGCCTACCACCACTCACTGGTCACCGCGGATACCGAGTTCCTCCGGCTGACGCTGCGGCTGGCGATGGAGATCGGCATCGACCAGGCGTCGCTGGTCCACGCGCTGCAGAATCACGACGAGCTGACCTACGAACTGGTGCACTTCACCACCAAGCACAAAGACGACCTCTACGAGCTCGACGGCGAGGAGCTCACCGGCGCGGAGCTCGCCTCCAAGGTCCAGCAGACGCTGCGGGACGGGATCACCGGGGAGGCCGCGCCGTACAACCTGGTCTTCACCGCCAACGGCATCGCCTGCACCACCGCCAGTGTGATCACCGCGGTACTGGGCATCACCGAGCTGGACTCGATCACCGAGGAACAGGCGGCGGAGGTCCGGCGGGTGCACCTGCTGCTGGCCATGTACAACGCCCTGCAGCCTGGCGTATTTGCGCTCTCCGGCTGGGACCTGTGCGGGATCCTTCCGCTGGATCGCAGCAAGGTGGGGCGGCTGATGTCGCGCGGGGACACCCGCTGGATCAACCGCGGCGCGCACGATCTGATGGGATTCGACCAGTCGGCGCAGACCTCAACGGCGGGCATGCCGATGGCGCGGGCGCTGTACGGCACGCTGCCCGAGCAGCTCAACGACGAGTCTTCCTTCGCGCGGCAGCTGACGCGGATCTTGGAGGTCCGGGATCGGTACGGCATTGCCAAGAGCGCACTCATCGATGTCCCCGACGTCTCCCAGCGCGGCATGCTGGTGATGGTGCACCAGTTGGTCGACGGCGGACAGGAAGTCACGGTGCTGAACTTCTCCGGCCAGGAGATGGCCGGCACGGTCCGCTCCGAAGCGCTGCAACTGGGCTCGGAAGTGACCGACGCGTTCAGCAGCGAGGCCATCGGCACGGTGGACGACCTGCACAGTTTCTACCTGCAGCTGGGGCCTTACGAAGGGACGGCGCTGCTCGTCACCCCGCCGCCTGTGGAGGAGAACGACGACGGCGGCGCCGCCGAGGCGATCGACGCCTCCGACGAGCCGGGGCCGGAGACATACGACTGAGCTATCGGACTGAGCGGCCCGAAACAATTGATGCCCCTGAACCGGTAAGGTTCAGGGGCATCAATCGATCCAAGCGGGATTGGCGGGCTATTTTTCACTGTCGGGGTCGCCGATGTGGCCCTGGGCGTTGACGTCCAGCACCCGTTCCACGAAGGCGCCGTACTCCTCCATGTAGTGGCTCAGGAAGCCCTTGGTCGATTCGTCCTTGACCTCGCCGTCCTCCCCATAGGCCTCCGGTTTGAACGCGATATAGACCTCCGGGGCGTTCAGCTGCGGGGCATCGAGGAAGCTCAGGACACCGCGCATCGAGGACTGCATCACGGCGGTGCCGATGCCGCCGGGGGAGGCGCCGACGATGCCGGTGGGTTTCCGGGCGAAGGAGTTGGTGCCCCAGGGCCGCGACCCCCAGTCGATGGCGTTCTTCAGTGCGCCCGGAATAGAGCGGTTGTACTCGGGGCTGACGAACAAGATGCCGTCGGAGGCCTCGATGGCTTCCTTCAGCGCCCGGCCCTCGGGCGGAAAGTTATTGTCAAAGTCCTGGCTGTACAGCGGCAGGTCCTTGATGGGGATTTCGTTGAACTCCAGGTTGTCCGGGGCGAGTTTGATCAGCGCTTTCGCGAGCGTTCGGTTGATGGATGTGCTGGACAAGCTGCCGACGAAATAGCCGATCTTGTACGTGGGCATGGGATTCTTCCTTCCCGGCGGCCGACGCGCGGGCCGGCCCGTTGCGGTTGATCCATTGGGCGCGGGCGCCGGAGGAGGCAACCCGACACCCGCAAGGCTACTGCGAACCGAAACCCGTGGTAACCCTGCCCGCCCTCAGCGGCCGGTCGACGGCGTAGTTAGATTTCCCAGTCGCCAAGGCCCCCGCCGTCGCCAAAGAAGCCACCGGCGCCATCACCGAAGAGGCCGCCGAGGCCTGCGTTGTCTGCGAAGCCTTCCCCGGCGGACGCAACGCTGTCGCCGATTCCTTCCGCCGCGCCGGTAATCCCGTCGCCGATTCCGGAGAACCCGTCCAGCAGGGGGCCCGCGATGGCCGAACCGACGAAGCCGGCGGCCACTCCGGCCAGCAGACCGGCGCCCAACCCGCCGGCGGCACCGGCCGCTCCTGCTGCCAGCCGGCCACCGCCGCGACCCGATCCGCTCCGGCCGAGGATCTTTTCCATGAAGCCGGGGCGGGCCACCTCGGCGCGGGTGGCGGTCCGGGCCAGGGCTTCCGGCTGATCGGAGGCGGCGTGCTCCGAGGCCGGGAGTTGGCTGTTGAGGTCGTCCCGGAGCATGGCACGCTGCTGCGGGGTCAGCCGGGCGAAGGCCTCGGCATGGGCGCGCTCCATGTCCTGCGGCGGCGCCGTGTGGAGCATGTATTTGTACTTGGCGATGGCCGCCTGGTCGGCGTCACGTCCGGCGGCGTGGCCGGGCCTGTCGCCGTGGGGCCGCGGCGCGGACGGGTACCGCTGCCCGTCGTAACCGCCGCGGTTGTAGCCGCCGTCGTCGTATCCGCGGCGCTGCCCTCCGCGCTCCTGTCCGTATCCGTATTCGGGCTGCTGGCCGTAGCCGGGCCCGGAGTCCTGCGGTCGGTTCTGGCGCTGTTGCCCGGTGCGCTGGGCCAGCTGCTCTTTGGCATACTGGACCGCCATGGTTTTGCCCTTCTTGACCAGCTTGTCGAACATTCCCACGTCGTGCTCCTTGCCTGCCCGGGTTCAAAGCCGGACACGTGACCATCTCTCGCCTTAACAACTGGCGGGCACCGGAGGGAGTTCCGTCGGGTCCGCATAATGGAACGAACGGTACGGGGATCAAGCGCGGAGATCCGTGTACGCGTGGCGGCGTCAGCTGGAGAGCTCGGTGACCGCCTGGAGGTGCTGCGGGCGGATGGGAACGGTGTTCGGCTGGTATTCCGGGTGCTTTTCCACGTAGGACTTGAAATAGGGGCACACGGTGACCACCGCCAAGCCGGCGGCAATGGTGTCGTCGAGCGAGTACCGGGCCAAGCGTCCGGCGAGCCCTTGGCCGGAGTATTCCTCCTTGACGGTGGTGTGGAAGAAGATCCGTTCCGGACCCGTGCTGCCCTCGAATGGCAGCCAGTGGGCCTTGCCGATGACCTTGTCGCCATCAACCAGTTCGTAGCGGTGGCGTTCGGCATTGAGCCGGACGGTAATGGTCGATTCGGATTCCACGCTGGCTCCTAGAGGTGTCGGCCGGGGTCTGGTGATTGTCAGCTGCCGGTGGCTCGCGGGGTCAGCCGCGGGGGCGGAGTTGGACGGTCGGCAGCGTTGGCGCCGGGAGCGGGGCCGGCATCCCGTCCGGGTACGGCCCGAACCGGGGATAAGGGGCGCCGTCCGGGTACGTTCCCCCGACTGGATCCGGGGCCGGTTCGACGTCGATCTCGGCCTGCCAGGCGGCACGGTAGGCAACAATCTCGTCGTGGCTGCGCGCCACGAAGTTCCACCACATGATGATCTGCTCACCCAGCGGCTCGCCGCCGATCAGGAGCACCCGTGCCGGGACGTCGCCCGCCTCCAGCACTACCCGGCCGCGGCCGGGGGAGAGGTAGACGAGGTGGTCTACGGGTACCTCATCCCCGTCCAGCCGAAGGTCCCCGGTATCCAGCAGGATGCCGTGCTCAAAACCAGGGTCCAGCTCGAGTTCCAGCCGCGATCCGGCCCGAAGCAACGCTTCGGCGCCAAGCAACGGCGGGGTGCGCGTATTGATCGGCGAGGTGGAACCGGACAGGGACCCGATGAATACCCGCAGTTCGGTTCCGTCGCCGACGACGGGTTCCGGCACATAGTGCTCGAACGTCGGCGGCATGTGCCGGGTGGAGTCCGGAAGGGCGAACCACAGCTGAGCGCCGTGCAGGAAGGTGGTATCCGGCGTCGAGAATTCCTGATGGGAGATGCCGCGGCCGGCAATCATCAGGTTCACCTCCCCCGGACGCACGATCGCCTCAAACCCGGCGGAGTCACGGTGCGCGATCTTTCCGGAGAAGAGCCAGCTGACCGTGGCCAGGCCGGTGTGCGGGTGGCGGGGGACCTGCATGCCGCCGCTCTGTGAGACAAGATCCGGTCCGTAGTGATCGAGGAAGCACCAGGCGCCGATCAGGCTGCGCCGTTTCTGCGGCAGGGTCCGGCGAACGTTCATGGCGCGAATCCCGCCGAGCGGCACATCCCGTGGAGTCAGGACCTCCACGGTGGCGGTGTCGGCTTCCAACGTGCAGACGACTTCCTCCGGCGCGGTCTCCATGTTGCTCATGGGCTAAGTCTAGGCACGAGGGGCGCCGAATCACCCGTGCAGATACGTCCGAACGTGCACGTCGCGTACTTCGGGCAGGATGGAGGGATGGATGAACTCGGCGAACTGTTGCGCAGCCTGGATTACTGGTGGATCTACCTCGTTGGCACGTTATTCGTGACCGTCTCCGCCATGGTTCCTCCGGTGCCCAGCACCACGCTGTTTGTGGCGCTGGGATCACTATCGGTGCATACGGACCAGCTCAACCCCTACCTGCTGGCGGCGGCCATGCTGGCCGGGGCGGTGGCAGGTGACGCTGCCACCTTCGTGTTGGTGCGCCACTTCAAGCTCGCGGAGCGCAGGATCTTCGCCGGAGAACACCGGCAGTCCGCCTTCCGCGCGGCCCGGACCAGGCTGGGGCGCAAAGGCCTGCCGCTGGTGATGACCTCCCGGTTCGTTCCCTTGGGGCGGTTGACGCTCAATGTGGCTGCTGGGATGATTCCCCAGCCCGGCCGACGGTTCCTGGCGCATTCCGTCATTGCCGGTGTGCTGTGGTCCGCCTACTGCGTGGGCGTCGGCGCGCTCTCCGGTGCCTGGCCCCAGCTGTCCACAGAGTTCGCCGTGCTGCTGGCCATCGCCATGTCACTGGTGCTCGGCTGGCTGATCAATCAAGCGATCAGCTGGTGGGAAGGCCGGAAGCTGCCGGAGTTTGTCCGGAAACGGGCCAGCTAGCCGGCTGCCGCCGACGCCGGCCGCCGACGCCTGCCGCCCACGCCGACGCCGGCCGGAACCGCGGTCCTATCCCCGCTCTTGCACCCCGCACCAGTCGGCGATGAACAGCGCGATGCTTTGGGTGATCCGGCGGACCGATTCAACCGACACCCGCTCGTCGAAGCCATGGATCGCTTCGGAGACCGGCCCGTAGACCAGCGTGGGAGTATCCGCGTAGAGCGTGAAGACGCGTCCGTCGAGGTAGCCGGGGGTGGTGAAGCTGCCCAGCCCGGTGCCGAAGGCCCGCAGGTGCGTGCTCTCCAGCAGGTCTTCGGCCTCGCTTCCGGGTTCCAGGACGTATCCCTCGGAAAAGAATCCGGTCCGGGTGGCGACGGCGTGGATGGCAGCCGGCCCGGTGCCGAGCCGGGCGAGGCATTCCTGCAGTTCGGTCCAAGCTTGTTCGGCCGGAATACCGGGGTAAATGGCCGCCCGGACATCGAATTCGCACCACGCGGGAACGCTGGAGGGCCAGTCGCCGCCGGCAATCTGACCGAAATTGAAGTTGATCGGGTGCTCCAGGTCCTCGAAAAAGCGGTGCTGGCCGCGGTCGGCGTTCCACTTTTCCTCGACCTCGCGCAGTGCGGTCATGGCGGTATAGGCGGCGTCAATGGCGTTGAACCCGGTGCCCATCTCGCGCGGATGGGTGGGGCTGCCGGTGACGCGCACTTTGAACCAGATCACCCCGACGTTGGCCCGGACCAGCATGTCCTCTTCGGGCTCCGGGATGATCACGGCGTCCGCCCGGTAGCCGCGCATGAGAGCGGAGAGGGAACCATTGCCGGTGCATTCTTCCTCGACGACGGACTGGAAGTGGATGCGCCCGGCCGGTTCAAGACCGGCGGCCCGGACGGCGTCGAACGCGAAGAGGTTGGCGGCCAGTCCGGCCTTCATATCGCCGGCACCGCGGCCGTACATCCAGCCGTCGATGATGGGGGCGTCCCAGGGGGAGCGGGACCAGGCCTCTTCCGGCCCCTCCGGAACCACATCGACGTGTCCGTTTAGGATGAGCGAACGGCCGGCCTCGGCGGCGGGGAGGTAGGTGCCGACGACGTTCGTCACGTCTTCGTAGGAGACGGTGACCGGGCCGAAGCCTTCATGCGTGGCGAGCTCCTCGGGATCGAGCTGCCAGCGATCCATCTGCAGCCCGCGTGCGGCCATCGCCGAGTGCAGCAAGTCCTGGGCACTGCCTTCCTGGGTGCGCAGCGACGGATGTTTCACCAGCTCTTGGGTAAAAGCGAGCTGTGCGTCGAAAGCGGCGTCGACTGCCTCAAGGATGCGCCGGGACTGTTCTTCGGTGATCATGCAAAGCTCCTTGGATATGGCGTGGGGGAGCCGCCGGGTTGGGCGGCTCCCCCACGGGTTGTTGGAGAGTGCTGCGTTCGACGGCGGCGCTCGCCGGCCGTCGGGCTCCGCCCCATCAGGGGCGGAGAGCATCGGTTCTAGACGTCCGCCACGATCCGCTTGTCCTGGACGCGCATCCGCTCGCCGAGGAATCCGCCGAGGGCGGTCAGCAGCGCGATGATGGCCAGGATCGTCGCCGCGCCCCAGGACGCGTTGCCGGAGACGCCGAGCATGGCGGTGGCGATCATCGGCATGAAGCCGCTGGTGGCACCGGCGATGTTGTAGCCCAGTGCCACACCGGAGTAGCGCAGCTTCGGGGGGAACAGTTCGGTCAGCAGGGCGCCGTTGACAGCATAGGCCACGGCAATGAGCATGATGCCCAAGGTGATGGCCAGGGTGATCAGCAGCGGCGATTTGGTGTCGATCATCGCGAAGATCGGGAAGGCCAGCACGGCAGTGAGGAGCCCGCCCCAGACGGTGACCTTGCCCGGGCCGACCTTCTCGGCCAGCCGGCCCATCAGGATGGTGACGATGATCTGCGCGACGGCGGCGACCAGGGTGGCGTTGACCATCACGTTGCGGTCCACGCCCAAGGTGTTGGCACCGTAGCTGACAGCAAAGGTGGTGATCATGTAGAACCCGCCCACGCCCAGCAGTGCGGCGAGTACGGCAACCACCAGTCGCCCGCCGGCACTGCGGAAGACCTCGAACGCCGGCACCTTGACGGTGTCTTCCTGGGCAAGCAGGTCCTTGAAGATCGGGGATTCCTCAACCTTGAGCCGGATCCAGAGCGCGACGAGAAGCATCGGAATGGCCAGCAGGAACGGAATGCGCCAGCCCCAGGCATCGAAGCTCTCGGACGGGAGCAGCAGCACCAGGGTGAATGCGGCGGAGGCCAGCAGGGTAGCGACCGGGGAACCAATCTGGACCAAGGCGGCGTAGCGGCCGCGCTTTTCGGCCGGGGCGTGTTCGACGGCCATGGTCACGGCGCCGCCCCATTCGCCGCCGACGGCCAGACCCTGGACCAGACGCAGCACGGCGAGCAGGATCGGTGCGGCCAAGCCAATGGTGGAGAAGTCCGGCAGCAGGCCGATCAGGGCGGTGGCGACGCCAATCAGGACGATCGTCGTCAGCAGGGCCGGACGGCGCCCGTAACGGTCGCCGATGTAGCCGAAAATGATCGCGCCAATCGGGCGGGCAGCGAAGCCGACGCCGAAGGTGGCGAAGGAGGCCAGCAGGGCCGCGGTGGGGTCCAGATCCGTAAAGAAGAGGCGGTTGAACACCAGGGCCGCGGCAGTGCCGAAGAGGTAGTAGTCGTACCACTCCAGGGCAGTCCCGACGAAGGCAGCGCGGGCAATTTTGCCCGCGTCCTTGCCGGAAACTGTCGGCGGGGCGCCGGGAGTATTGAGCGATTGCGGCGTCGTCACGTGGTTGCCTTTCAAGCTGTTCGGGGCCCGCGGCGTTGATGGAGCGGCGGCAGCCCGATAATTTCTATGGCCCTGAACGGAGGACATCCCGCGGTAGAGCTGTGAAGTACCTCTCGACTGTAGAGGAGTGCCAATACCCTAAACAATGACATTACACACCGACTTGACAGCTCATTCTTGTGCATTTTCACAAGACAGTATCGCTTTTGTAGTCGGCCAACGCCACGAGCGCCAGGGCAGCCTGTGCCGGAACCGTCATATCGAGCCCGATGACCTCTTCCAGAGAATGCAGCCGGTTGACCACCGTGTTCCGGTGGCAGTACAGTTCCTCCGCTGTTTCCTTGATGGACCCGGTGCGGCCGTAGCTGCGTGCCACTTGCAGCAGCCGTTGGCGTTCGTGCGGCGTGCAGTGATCCAGGGCGGTGGTTACCGGAAGGGAGAACCCGGGGAGAGTGTTTTCCAGAAGGTCCCGGGCAATCGTCATCCAGGTGCCCGGGATGGTGGCCAGTCCCGTGTCCTCCCCGTGCTTGGCGGCCAGCACCAGGGCAGACGCCGCAGCTTGGGGAATCGCCGCTAGGCCTTCAACGCCGGGGACGTAACCTGCCGGAAATTCGGGCAGCTCATCCTGCCACGTCCGTCCGGCGCGCACTACGCGGAAAAGATACAGTGCCCCTGCACGTTCATAACTGAAGGTCTGGCGGTCCGGCGCAGGCTGGCGCTGAAGCTTGGCCGTGGTCTCCCGGGTGAGCGCCATCAGCTCGAACACGTCCGAGCTCTGAACTTCCAGCCCGGCGGCGATGTCGGAGATCTCGCCAGTGTTTCTTGTGTCGGTATTAAAGAGCCGCGAAAGCAGCCGTTGCCGGTGCAACTGTTTGTCGCGGGCGAGCAGGGCTTCTTCTTCGGAAAAGGCCTGCTGGATGCTGCTGACATAGCTCTCCACCGTGTCCAGGACGCGGTCCATGTTGGCAACGAGGATCTCGGTACCGTGCCCGCGCGCCACCCGCTCGAGCCCTTTCCATAAGACCCGGAAGTCATTGCGGACAGCGCTGAGGAAGGCCTCCATCGGAACCCCCTGGCGCGCCCGGCGCGCGGCGACGTCACGGGGCAGGGACTGAAGATCAGCGGGTAGTTCCAGTCCGGCCAACAGGTAGAGGAACATCTCCATGGTGTCTGCGGCTGTCCGGCGGACATCCTCGTCCGGGACCAACGCTCCCTCGTAGGAGATGGTGGCGAAGCGCTCCAGGAAGTCGTTGACCAGGGAATCACGTTCCTGCCACAGGCGCTCGATTAGTTCCATCCAGTGCGGCTCCCCGGACGGGTCGGGTTTGAAGTCCCGGGGCAGGCCCGCGTCGGGCGGAAGGACGTCTACTCGCGACTCGCTCATGAATCCATCTTAGGCAATCGCCCAATTTTCTCAGAGCTTATGGCGTCATTTAGCCATTGAGTGCGGCAATACTCCAGTGTTGAATGGGGGGATGGCCGCGGGGTCTTTCCCGGTTCGCCATGATCGCTCCGGGCACGCCGCAGCGAAAGCACGAAGAGGACTCATGCTCGTCGATCTCTTGATCCGCAATGCCCGCATCCTGACCCAAGATCCCGGACAGCCGGTGGCCGAAAGCCTGCTGATCCACGACGGCAAGGTGCTGGCGCTCGACATCGATCAGCAAAGCGTTCCCCATGCGCGAAGGGTTGTCGATGCCGAAGGCGCCGTGATTGTCCCCGGTTTCAATGACGTGCACGCCCATAGCGTTTGGTTCGGCCTGGGCCTGATGGAAGCAAACCTTGGAACCGTTGCGAGCCTCGAAGAAGCCTATGCGGTGATAGCCGAAGCCGCCGCCCCGCTGGCGGAGGATGAGTGGGTGGTGGCCTCCGGCTACAGCCCGCTGCTGCACAACGGTGCCCAGCCTGACCGCGACCGGCTCGATGCGGCCTCCGGCGGCCGGCCGGTCTGGATCAAGCACTCGTCCGGCCACGCCTGCAACGTCAACGGCATTGCACTCGACCTGATCGTGGCACGCGGGGCAGACCTCGCCGCACCGATCGACGGCGGCCTCGTGGCCAGAGATGCCGAGGGCCGGCCCACCGGACTGCTGGAAGAGAACGCCATGCGGCTGGTGCAGGACATCATGCTGCCCTACCCGCTGGCCACCATCGAGCGCGCGCTGGATTTGGCCACTTCCCACTACCTGAGCGAGGGCATCACCAGTGTCACCGACGCCGGCATCGCGGGCGGGTGGATCGGCTACTCACCGCGCGAGTTCGGTGCCTACCAGGCGGCGCGCGACAAGGGGCTGTTGAGCGTGCGCATGCAGCCGATGATGGTCTTGGATGCTCTGCATCGGGTTCCCGGGCACGACGCAGACCCGGACTCCCGCGGTCTCGACGCCGGCATCCGCACCGGTTTGGGTGACGATTGGCTCCGGCTGGGCCCGGTGAAGATTTTCAGCGACGGCTCGCTGCTGGGCAGCACCGCGTATGTCACCGAGGAATACGTCGGCTGCCCGCATAACCATGGCTACCTGCAGATGGACGCCCAGGAGCTGCGCTCCTCCGCGCTCGAGGCGTACCGGGCCGGCTGGACCATCGCGATGCACGCGATCGGCGACCATGCCGTGGACCACGCGATCGACATCATCACGGAAGCCCAGGAAACCTACGGCCGCAGGCCGCTGCCCAACCGGATCGAGCACGGCGGCGTCATCCGGCCCGAGCAGCTGGACCGGATTGCTGCGGCCGGGATCGTCCTGGTCCCGCAGCCGCATTTCATCACCGAGTTCGGCGATGGCATGGCCAAGCTGCTTGGTCCGGAACGGACAGCGACGTCCTACCCGGCCAATAGCCTGTTGAAGCGCGGCGCCACGCTGCCGGGAAGCTCGGACCGCCCGGTCTCCAACGGTCGGCCGCTTGATGTAATGCAGTCGTTCGTCCAGCGGCTGACCCCGTCCGGCGAAATTTATGGTCCCGACGAGAGAATCACCGGGGCCGAGGCGCTGTACGCCTACACCGCCGGTTCCGCGGCCGCCACCGGAACCGAAGGGACCAGGGGCCGGCTGGTGCCGGGACTGCTGGCCGATCTGGTGTTCCTGGACCAGGACCCCACCGCCGTCGAGCCCTCGCAGATCGGCGCCACCCAGGTGCTGGCCACCATGGTGGGCGGCGAGATCCGCTTCGGCGCAGATAATTTCCCGGCGCAGGAAGGCCGGGATCCGGCAATGGCATCGACCGGGGAGGAAACCCGATGAGCACCAGCAACCAGGAATTTCTTTCCGACTTCGCCACCATGTCCGGCTTCGGCGCTACCGCCGGCGGCGGCGTGGACCGGCAGGCGGGCACGACGGCGGACCACGCCACCCGCGGCTGGTTCGGCGAGTGGCTGGCCCAGCATGGCTTCACCGAAAAAGTGGATGCGGCGGGAAACCAGTTCGGCACCCTCGACGTTGTTCCCGGCGCCCCGTATGTCCTGCTCGGATCGCACTTGGACTCCCAGCCGCTGGCCGGCCGATACGACGGCGCCTACGGTGTGCTGGCGGGGGCCCATGCGGCGGCCCGTGTAGCGGCCGAGGTTGCTGCCGGCGGGCTCGATCCGATGTACAACCTCGCAGTGGTCAACTGGTTCAACGAGGAAGGCAGTCGCTTCACACCCAGCATGATGGGCAGCTCGGTGTTCACCGGGAAGCTCTCCTTGGAGCAGGCGCTGGCCACCGCTGACCCGGCAGGGATAACGGTTGCCGAGGCCCTGGCTGCAGGCGACCGCGGCGCCGGAGCCGACGCTCCGGTGCTGGCGGATGTGGCACGGTACGCCGAAATCCACATCGAACAGGGCAAAAACCTTGAGGAAACCGGAACCCAGGTCGGAATCGTGGACCGCACCTGGGCGGCCAGCAAGTACCGCGTCACGGTTGACGGAGCGCAGTCGCATACCGGTTCCACCCGGATGGAGGACCGCCGCGACGCCCTCTACGGAGCTGCGCTGGTGATTGCCGCCGCCCGCGACCTGGCCGCAGAGTTTGCACCCGGTCAGCTGCACACGTCGGTGTCCGAAATGTACGTGCTCCCTAACTCGCCGGTGACCATCGCGCGGCAGGCAATGATGAACCTGGACCTGCGTTCGCCGGACGAGGAGGTCCTCGCCCGGGCCATGGATCTGCTGGACAAGCGCATCGCCGACGCCGAGGCCCTCTCCCGGACGGACATCTCGCTGCTGCAGACGCACCGCTGGGGCTTGGTGTCCTACCAGCCCGCGGGAGTCGCATTGGGTGCCGCCAGTGCGGAACAGCTCGGCTTCAGCCACACCGAGATCATGACGGTGGCGGGGCACGACTCCACCAACATGAAGGACGTGGTCCCCACGGTGATGCTCTTTGTGCCCAGCGTCGACGGCGTTTCCCACAACGAAGCGGAATTCACCCACGATGAGGACGCCGTACGAGGCGTGGACCTGCTAACCGAGGTCACCCGGCGGCTGGTCCGCGGCGAGCTCGCCGCCGACTAACAGTCCGCCGGCGACTGCTGGGAGCTGTCCGAGTCGCGGCAGAGGACCCAGACGTTGTCCTCGCCGTGACGCTCGAAGGTGACGGTGCTGACCAGGGCGTGGATCAGGTTCATCCCCCGGCCGGACTCGGATTCGTCATCGATGTCTGACGGATTCGACATCTCGGGGTCGGAGGGGGCCGCGCCGATTTCGGAAATGCGTGCCTCCAGCCGGCGGGACCAGATGGTGATGTCGACGCCGAGCTGGAGCGGCGTCTCGGAAGCCGGGACGGCGTGCTGGACCACGTTGCTGGCGGCCTCGATGACCGCCGTGGAGAAGGCCATGCGGTCCATCTCCGGAACGAAGCCGGCCTCCAGCCACAGAGCCTCGAAATCGTCGTGCAGGGCATCCACAGTGGCCGCCGTCGCCAGGCCCTGGCGCGAGCTCCGGGCCAGGACCTCAGTCATTGGAGAAGGCCGCATCGACGCTCTCATACGGGGTCAACACGCGGTGCATGCTGGTCAGCTCCAGCACCATCTTGACCTGAGGCTGCACGTTCGCAATGCGGAGATCACCGCCGGCCTGGCGGGCTATCTTCAGGCACCCGATCAAGGCCCCGAGGCCGGAGGAGTCCATGAACTCCGTGCCCTCCATGTTCACCACCACATGATGGCTTCCTTCGGCCACGACTGCTGCCACCACCTCGCGGAGCAGGGGAGCCGCGACCATGTTCAGCCTGCCGCTGCCGTTGACTTCGGCATAGGCGGGCGTGGTCTCAACGGTGAACTGCATCAACGTTCCTTTCATCGGGCGTGAACCCTTTGTACCTGACGGCTTTGACCAGCACGCTCAGGATCAACAAATCGAAAATAACCCAAGCCACGTTCACCAGCGTGCCAACCGGTTCGTTAAGGCCTGCGGCGAGTCGCACCGCTCCGGCAATCAGCGCGGCAACCAACAGCGCGATGGCGACCAGTTGGGGCACGATCAGGTTCCAGCTGCTCCCTTCGGAATGGCGGGCCTTGGGGGTGACGGCAAAGCCGAGGGGGCGTCCGAGCCAGACGTTGCGCGCCGCCGTCGTGCACGCCTTGATCCAGGTGGGGAAGAGCGCGAGGCTGTACTGCTGTCCGCGCCACGTGCTCACCCCCTTGCCCACCACAGCGAACAGCAGTTGGTTGACCACCATGAACGGGATGAAACGGATGAAGAAGTCGGTGCTCAGGCTGCTGACCGGCAGGATGCCCAGGGTGAGGTAAATGACCGGGGCGGCGAAGTAGACCACGGCGGCGAAACCGCTGAGGTAGCTCCACATGGTGGAGAAGTACATCAGCCGCTGGCCGAGTTTCAGCCCGCGCTGCACCAGCGGGTTCTCCCGCAGCATGACCTGGATAGTGCCTTGGGCCCAGCGCAAGCGCTGGATGAGCATGGTTTTGAGGTCCTCCGGAGCCAAACCGTAGGCGAGGACCTCGTGGTGGTAGACGCTTTCCCAGCCCATCGAATGCAGCCGCATCGAGGTGGCCATGTCCTCGGTCACCGAGATGGTGGCCAGCGGCATGACCGGCTGGGCCTCGTCCGGCCGTTCCACGGAGACCGCGTCCAGCACCGCCTGCACCGAGCCCAGCGCCCCCAGCGGAGACCAGTCCCGCTGCGCCATCCGTTCCACCGCGCCGTCCAGCTGGTCGGGGTCGGGCGCGCCGGAGGTGCCGCCCAGATCCATGGCGGCGATCTCGGCCAGGTCGGCTTCCAGCGCTGCGAAGTTCTCGGCCACCAGGGACCGCACGGCGCCCTCAACCTTGGTCCGCAGGTCGTAGGTGATCTCGCTCAGCGAACCGCCGCTCCGGAGCTTCTCACGGGCCGTGCCAGTGGCCGCTTCCACGCCGTCGAGCAGGGCCGCCACCTGCGGATCGGCTGCTTCCGGGGAACGGCGGGCCTTGCGGATGGCGCTGCGCGCGCCGGCCAGTGCGCGGTGGACGCCGCTCTCCACCTCGGTCACATAGCCGGCCAGGCCCAGTTGCATCAGGGCCTCGCGCCGGAGCAGCGCGTTGGAGCCGCAGAAGAACGCGGCGTTCCACCCGTCCTTGCCCTGCTGGATGGGCCCGTAGAAAAGCGGCGCCTGGCTGCCCAGCGGATCGTCTGCCGGAACATTGCTGAAGTACTGCGGGGTTTGGACCAGGGCCACCCGGCGCTGGTTGAAGTACCCCAGCGTTTTGTCGAGGATGTCCGGCTGGGGGATCTGGTCGGCGTCGAGGATCAGGAGGAATTCGCCCTGGGTCATCATCAGCGCATTGTTCAAGTTGCCGGCCTTGGCGTGCCGCGGCTTGTCCGCCCAATCGCCGCTGCGGGTCAAGTAGCCCAGCCCGTGGCGGGCGGCCAGTTCGCTTAATTCCGGCCTGGCCCCGTCGTCCAGAATCCAGGTGCTGTGGGGATAACGGATGTCCCTCGCGGCCAGCGCCGTGATCATGACCAGGTCCAGCGGCTCGTCGTAGGTGGTGATGAAGACATCCACCGTGGCGTCCGACGGCGGTGGCGGCGGCGTCTTGCGTTCGCGAATCCTCCACACCGCCAGGCCGAAGAGGCCAACGTCAATCAGGCTGTAGGTCTCGGCCAGCACCAGGGGGACGGCGATCCACCAGGCGGACCAGTTGAGCGAGTCCAGCCACCGCCAGGCCAGGTAGTTGGTCCCCAAGATGACGGTCAGGACGACGAGCAGGCGGATGGCGAAAGGTTTCACAGCGCGCCGTCCTCGGTGATGTCCAGCGGGCAGCGGCGCAGCATCACCGCTGTGACATCGTCCGCCAGAGCGCTGCCGGCCAGATCCAATACGGCCTCGCACACGTCCTGCGCCGAGTCGCGCCCGGCCGCGACGGCGGCCACCGCAGCCATGGCCGCATCCACTGAATCGAAGGCGTCGAGGAGTCCGTCGCTGAGAACCAGGAGGGAGTCCCCGGGAGCCAGCGACAGGCTGCCAGCCGTCCAGCCGCTGCCCGGCACGGCCCCGACGGGCGGACCGCCCGACGGCAGGCGGCGCAGGCCGCCGTCGTACAGGTGCAGCCCCAGCCCGTGCCCGGCATCCACATAGTCAACAGAACCGCTGCCGGCGTCCAGCCGGGCATGGAAGATGGTCACGAAGGAGGACGACTGTGCCAAGTCCCACTCCAGCGCCTGGCTGGCCGCTTCGAAGGCCCGGGTGAGGTCGGTGTGCCGGTTGGAGGAACGCAGCACCGCGCGCACCGTGGCGGCGATGAGCGCGGCGCCCATGCCCTTGCCCATCGCATCCGCGACGGTGATTTGCACGCCGTCTTCGGTGGCGGACCAGTCGAAGAAGTCCCCGCCCACGCTACGGGTGGGGCGGCAGCGGCCGCCGATCTCATAGTCCTGAAGCCTCAGGGGTTCGGCCGGCAGCAGGCTGCGCTGAACCTCGGCCGCGCGTTCCTGGTCGGCGCTGGGAACCGGATCTACCGGCTGGGAGCGTGGACGGCGGAACAGCGCCCCGATTCGTGACTGGAGCTCCCGCGGGCTGAACGGCTTGCTGATGTAGTCGTCGGCGCCGGTGTCCAACCCGCTGAGCCGGTCTACCTCGTCGGCGCGAGCGGTAATCATCAGGATGTAGGCGTCCGAGAACGTCCTGACCTGCCGGCAGATTTCGATGCCGTCCAGATCAGGCAGATTGAGGTCCAAGGTGATCAGGTCGGCGCCGCCGGCCCGGATCAACTCAAGACCTTCCTGCCCGGTTTCCGCCTCCGCCACCGTGAAGCCTTGATCCGAGACGATTTGGGCCAGCAGCCTGCGAATGTCGGCGTTGTCCTCGACTATGACGGCGCGGCGGTTGTTGGGGACTGCAGGCATGCTTTCATTAAGGCGGCAAACCTCCCATTTGTCACATCTGTCACTGCAGAAACCCGTCCGCGACCACCACATTGGAGTTCCGTCGCCGTGGATAAAGTCCTCGACCTGTTCACCTTGAACCGGGTGAAGTTCCACGCCCTTTCACTGCGCGGGCGCGTCGTGATGAGCCAACTGCCGCTGTCGATCACGATGTTGTTCCTGTGCGTGGGAACGTGGATCCTTTATCCACCGCTCGTCTGGGACCCGCAGTTCGGCCTCAGCATGGTGCTCAACGCCGTGCTCCTCGCGGCCTGTTTCCTCGTGCCCTGGGACAAGCTGCCCTACCCGTCCTTCCTGCTCATCCCCCTGTTGGACTTTGTTCCGATCGCCCTGCTGCGCGAAGGTACCGGATCAGTCCTGACCGGGGTGGGGCTGCTGGCTGCCTTCCCGGTGATCTGGCTGGCTGCCTCGGGCCAGTTTCCCCGGCTCTCGGTGATCGCCGGCGCGCTAGCCTCGCTGGCGATGGTCTGGATCCCGGTGTTCCTCGAGGACTCCGCCGTCACGCTCAAAGCGTTGACGCACCCGCTGCTCGTCCCGTTCATGATGCTGGCCATCGGAATCACGGTCCGGGTGATGACCGCGAGCATGATGGAACAGCAGCGGGTGGTCGAGGCCAAGGATGCGGAGCTCCGCACGCTGCTGGAGGCCAGCGGCAGGCGCGAACGGCTGCTGTCCGCGGTGATGAGCGCAGTGGACGTGGGGGTCCTGGCCGTGGATGAAGAGGGCAGTCCGATTCTGCGAAACCGCCGGCAGGAAGAACTCCGCCGGCTGGCGCTCCCGCCGGGCGACGAGGACGCGCCGGAGTCCCGGCTGGAGCTCTATTCCGACGGCGGCAGTACGGTCATGCCGGTCCAGGACCGGCCGATCCGCCGGGCGGTGCGGGGCGAGTCGTTTTCCGAGTACCTCATGTGGATGGGCCGGAAACCCGGGCAACGAGTCCTCTCTACGTCCGCCCAGGCGATGTGTGACGACAGCGGCCGGCGGGAAGGCACGGTGCTGGCCTTTAGCGACGTCACTGAACTGGTGGCCGCGGTGGAGGCCAAGAATGATTTCCTCTCCAGCGTGTCCCACGAGCTGCGGACCCCGCTGACTTCCATTCAGGGGTACGCCGAGCTGCTGGCGATGACGCCGGACCTGTCGCCGAACATGGCCTCGGGTTTGGACACCATCCTCCGGAATTCGGACCAGCTGCTCACCCTGGTCAAGGACCTGCTGGGCACGGCCGCCGGCTTCTCGGAGTTGCAGCCGGTCCAAGCGGATCTGGCGGAGATTGCCGCCCAGGCCGTGGCTGCGGCCGAACCGAGGGCCGCCGCCGGGGGAGTCGCGCTCACCGCGCGCGCACAGGGGGATCTGGGAGTGGTCTGCGACCCGGCGCGTGTCCGGCAGGTGCTGGACAACCTGGTCTCCAACGCCATCAAGTACTCCCCGCAGGGCGGGGACGTCACGGTCAGCTGCACCGGAGGCGGCGGAGTCGTGGAATGCCGGGTAGCGGATCAGGGAATGGGGATGGGTCCCGATGAGATCAGGAACGTGTTCACGCGGTTTTTCCGTAGTCCCGCGGCCCGCCGTAGTTCCATCCCGGGGCTGGGCCTGGGACTTGCCCTGTCCAAGGACATTGTGGAGCGGCACGGCGGCAGCATGAGCTGCGAGAGCGAGCCCGGCGCCGGCAGCGTCTTCACCTTCAGCCTGCCGATGGCGGGGCCGCCCCGGGAAAATGAGGCTGACGGCGCCAGCAACCGGGTTGTCCCGGTCGGTGCACAGCCGAAGCCGTGAAAGCGCGGGACTAACAGCCGCGCTGTTTCCTTCGGCGGGCCCGTTCAGACTTCCCGCACCACCCGGGCCGGGCTGCCCACAGCCACCACATTGGCCGGAATGTTGCCGGTGACCACCGAACCGGCGCCGATCACGCTGTTGTCGCCGATGGTCACGCCGGGGCAGACAATCACGCCGCCGCCCAGCCACACGTTGTCGCCGAGGATGATCGGCGGGGCCGCCTCCAACTTGTCCCTGCGCGGCTGGGATTCGATCGGGTGCGTGGGCGTCAGGAGTTGGACGCCGGGTCCGATCTGGCAGTCGGCACCGATGGTAATGGCCGCGACATCAAGGGCGGTGAAGTTGTAGTTGATGAAGGTGCGGGGACCAATAAAGATGTGTTCTCCGTAGTCGACGAATAAGGGCGGCTTTACGTAGGCATCGTCGCCGAGTCCGCCCAGCAGTTCGGCCAGAATCGACCGCGCATCGTCCGCGCCGGCCACCACCGCGCGGTGGTAGTCGTCGGCCAGTCGGAGGGCACGCTTGGCCCGGCGTTCACTCTCGGGATCGGCAGCAATGTACAGGTCGCCGGCCAGCATCCGTTCGCGGTTGGTGCGGGCGTCCCCGGCGAAGTAGTCAGTTTCCATAGCTTTGACCGTATCGCCGCAGACGCGGCGCGAAAAGGCGTCAACGACGTTGGCTTGTGGTCTTCAGCCCTTGGCGGCCGCCGCGGCAGGAGCGGCGACCTGCTCATCCCCGGGGGAGCCGCCGCCGCTCTCAGCGGCCCAGTGGTGCCGCAGGGCCACGAGGGTTTCCGTCACCAAGGCACTCCGGGCCACGCCCGCCGGCAGAGCGGCCACCACCGAGTTGCTGTGCATCCGTCCCTCCACAGGCCGGAACAGCAGCGGCCTGCCCTCCGGACTGTGCCGGGCCGGCTGCATCAACAGGGAGTAGGCGAGGTTGCGGCCCACCACATTCTGGATCACCTGCACGCTGGCCGACCGCCACCGCACCGTCGGCGTGACGCCGGCACGGTCGAACTCGGCCAGGGTCCGCTGGAGCGCCGGTTCCTCGTTGACCAGTATGGCCGGATACGTTGCCAGGTCGGCCAAACTGATCTTCTCCCTTCCGGCCAGCGGATGTTCCGGGCTGAGTGCCACCTGCCGCATGGTCGGGCGCAGGATCTCGGCCTCGCAGTCCGGCAGCAGCTGTGCCTCGTAGGCAGCGGCGAGTTGCGCCCGGCCTTCCAGCACCGCTTCCTGAACCTCCGGCCCGGCCCCCTCGATGAAGTCGAGTTCCACTTGCGGGTGGCGGCTGGTGAACCAATCGATCAGGGGCGGGATGACGTGCAGGGCCAACGTGCGGAAGACCCCAACAACCAGCCGGCCGGACAGTTCGCCGTGGACCTGGTTGACGGCGGCGGACATCCCATCGATCTGGTCGGCCACTTGCCTGGCCCGGACGGCCACGGCCTGTCCCTCTGCCGTCAGCGCCACGCCCTTGCCCCGGCGCCGGATGGCCAAGGTGGCTCCCAGCGCTTCCTCCAGCTGTCCCAGCGCCAGGCTGACCGCCGCCTGGGAGACGTGGCAGCGTTGCGCGGCCTCGGTGACGGAGCGCGTCTCCGCGATCGCCGCGAAGTACTCCAACTGCCGCAGCGTGGCTTCCTTCATAAGTTCTCCTTGTAGGTCTCCCCAATTATTGTAGTTAGACAAATGTGATGACTGCCACCATGCTCGATGAAAGACCGTTAGATTTTCGGAGAGAGGAGCGGCCGCATGGAACTTTCGGGCCCTCACGTCATCACGTTGGGAACGGCCGGCGGTCCTCGCTGGTGGAAGGACCAGCACGGAACGCCGCGCTTCGGCATCGCCACTGCCGTGGTGGTGAACGGAACGTGGTACATGGTGGACTGCGGCCAGGGAGCCGGGCGTCAAGCCAACGCCGCCGGACTGGACATGGCCGATCTGGGCGGCATCTTCATCACGCACATGCACTCGGATCACACCGTGGACCTGCCCTCGCTGTTGCTCTTTGGGGCCTTCGAGTTGAAGAATTCGTCCCGCGGGCCCATCCCCGTGGTGGGACCGGGGGACCGTGGGAAACTGCCGCCACTCTCACCTCGCGCCACCTCTGTCCCCGTTCCGGTGGCGCCGCACCGGCCCACGCCGGGAGTCGCGGGGCTGGTGGAAGGTCTGTTGGCTGCATACGCCACTGACTGCAACGACCGGATCTTCGATTCGCTGGCCAAGAGCCCGCTGGACCAGTTTGATCCGCGCGAAATTGTGCTGCCGGCCGGCACCGGCTTCGATCCGGACACCAACGTTGCTCCGGACATGGAGCCGTTCGAGATCTTCCGGGACGCCAACGTCACGGTCAGCGCCATCCTCGTTTCACACCACCCGACGGCCCCTGCGTATGCCTTCCGATTCGATACGGACGCCGGATCCGTGACGATTTCAGGCGACACAGCCCCCTGCGCCAATATGGTGCGGCTGGCCACCGGCACGGACCTGCTGCTGCATGAGGCCATCAATCTGGACCTCCTCGCCCGCCAGTACTCTGACGCGCAGATGCTCCAGGCGACCATGGACCACCACCGCCGCGCCCATACCACCGCGGCTGAGGCGGGAAAGATCGCCTACGACGCCGGTGCCCGCCACCTGGCCCTCCACCATCTGGTTCCCACGTACTCACCGCCGGAAGCCTGGTCGGAGGCCCGCAGCACCTACAGCGGTCCGCTGAGCATTCCGGACGATCTAGATGTGATCAGTTTCAGCAGGACTTCCACCTCAGACTCTTTGTCCGTTTCCGTCGCTGGCAACGCCGCCGGATAATCTAACTCAAGGACACCCCCATGAGCACCACTTCCCAGACCGCTGCGTCCGCCGGCGCCTATCACGCCAGTCCGCGCGACATGCGCCGGATCCTGTTCTCCAGCTTCCTCGGAACCGCAGTCGAATATTACGACTTCATTCTGTACGCCACGGCCGCCGGCATCGTCTTCAACCACGTGTTCTTCGCTGGAATGGACCCGAACCTGGCCATCTTCGTCTCCTTCGGCACGCTGGCCATGGGCTACATTGCCCGGCCGCTCGGCGGCTTCCTCTTCGGGCACCTCGGCGACCTGGTGGGTCGCAAGACTATCCTGATCAGCACGGTGCTGATGATGGGCATTGCCTCCACGCTGATCGGCCTGCTTCCCACTACCGACCAGATCGGGGTCTGGGCGCCGATCCTGTTGGTGTCGCTCCGCCTGTTCCAAGGCATCGCCGTCGGCGGTGAATGGGGCGGCGCCATGCTGCTGGCTTTTGAGAACTCCAAGAAGGAATCACGCGGCTTCGCGGCGTCCTTCGCCTACATGGGGGCCCCGGCCGGAACGATCATCGGCACGCTGATGCTCTCGGCCATGACTATGCTTCCCGATGGCCAGTTCCTGGAGTGGGGCTGGCGCGTGCCGTTCATTCTTTCCGCGGTCCTGATGGCCTTGGCGATCTTCATTCGGATGCGTGTTTCGGAATCCCGCGTTTTCAAGGAAATCTCCGCCAAGAGCGAGGCGAAGAAACGGCGTGTTCCCGCAGCCGAGCTGTTCCGCGAGCACCCGAAGTCGCTCCTGATCGCTGTCGCGTCGGGACTGTCCGGCCAGATGGCCCAGGGGCTGATGGGGGCGTGGGCCATCTCTTACGCCGTGCAGCAGGCCGTGCTGGCACAGACCGAGGTGCTGAACCTGAAGGCCTTGGGCGGGGTGGCCACCATCGTGATGATCATCGTCGCGTCGAAGCTGTCCGACCGCTTGGGGCGCCGGAAGGTGCTGATCGCCGGCAATATCGGTGCCATGGTGCTGGCTTTCCCGGTGATGGGGCTGCTGGAGATGGGGTCGACAGTGGCGTTCATGCTGGCGATCTTCCTGGGCCTCTCCACGGTGCAGGGCTTCACATCCGGCCCGTATGGCGCCTTCGTGGGTGAACTGTTCCCGACGTCGGTGCGATACTCCGGCACGTCGATCGGCTATCAACTGGCCTCCACTCTCGGTGCCGGTTTCACTCCGATGATTGCCACCGCGCTGGTGATGGCAGGCGGGGGATCGCTCTGGCTGGTGGCCTGCCTCTGGATCGCGTTCTCCGGCATGAGCCTGGCGTCGCTGCTGGCTGCCAAAGACCGCTCGGACCAGGACATCGAGGAGTTGGATGGCCCGGCTGCGGCCCCGGAGCCGGGCGCGGTTCCGTCCGAGGCCGGACGGGACGCGGTGTCGGCCCGCGCCTAGCGGCAGGATTCCTCGCACCCATCACAACGACGGCGGAGCCCACCTGCGCAGGTTGGCTCCGCCGTCGTACGTGGGCTTGGCAGAGGTGCCGGTTCAGTCCTTGGGTGTCTCCTTGCTGGGATCGAAGAAGGGCTTCTGCACCACCGTGCCGTTGCGGACTCCCTCCGGCGTGTGGATGGACAACGACGTGCCCTCTTCGCTGAGGTCGAACGGCACCATGGCCAGGCCGATGTTGCGTTCCAGCCGAGGGGAGTTGCAGGCGCTGGTGACTTCGCCGATGTGTCCGCCGCCGCCGACCGAGACCGGGAAGGGTTCGATCATGGAGCCGTCGTTGTAGCTGCCCAGCGGTTCGCCGTCGATGTCCACGCCCACCAGCAGCCGGTCGATGCCCTTCTCTCGGATGCGGCCCAGGGCTTCCTTGCCGACGAAGTCCGCCTCCTGGTCCAGATCCACCATCCAGTTGTAGTCGTAGCCGACCTCCAGCGGGTTGGTTTTCAGCGTGATGTCGCAGCCGTAGGCGAGCATACCGGCCTCGATCCGGCGGATGTGGCAGGGGCCGATGACGCGCAGGTCGTGCGGTTGGCCTGCCTCCCAGACGGTGTCCCAGAGGCGGCCGGCGTTCTGGGTGGCGTTGTAGAGGTAGATCTCGTAGCCGATTTCGCCGGTGTAGCCGGTCCGGCTGACCACCACGTCCATGCCGTTCAGCTTGTGGTGCTGCATGTAGTAGTAAGGCATGTCCAGGATCTGCGGGCCGAACAGGTCGGACATCAGTCCCTTGGCCTTGGGGCCCTGGACCTGGACCGGGGCCACGTCCACTTCTTCCACCGTGACGTCCCAGCCGCCGGCGTGCGCCAGGCCCATGGCCCACAGGTGGACGTCGCTGTCCGCCAGCGACAGCCAGAACTTGTTCTCCTCCACGCGCAGGATAATCGGGTCGTTGATGATCCCGCCGTCGGCCGCGGTGATGAAGGCGTATTTGCACTGGCCCACCTCGCACTTGGTCAGGTCGCGCGGGGTCAGCATGTTGGTGAAATCAAAGGCCTGCGGACCGCTGATCTGCAGTTGCCTCTCCACGCCCACATCCCACAGGGTGACGTCGTTCAGCAACGACCAGTACTCGCTGACCGGATCGCCGTAATGGCGCGGATGGTAGGTGTGGTTGTAGACGCTGTAGGCCGCGACGCCGTGCTCCCGCGACTTCCAAAAGTACGGGGACTTGCGCAGCCGAGTATAAAGCGTGACCGCCGGGTGGGGATTGACGCGTGAATCGGTGCCGTTGAACGGGGCGGAGCCCGAATCGAGAATCTCCGACATGGATGCTTCCTCCTTCGAGGTTCTGGCGCCAGCCGGACCTGAAGTAGTTGCGCATGATGCGCAGCTCTGCGCCATGTGAGACATCGTGACAGTTGGGTAACGAAGGAGTCAAGGGTTCCGGCTGGCCGTTGGTGGAGCACCGCTACGGCGGCTCCAGATGGCGCCGGTGATATGTGCTCGCTGCCCCTTGCGGCCCGGTATTCCAGGGAACATAGACCCGCGGGGTGAGATAATGGAGGTAGCCAAGCTCGCGGGCTTCGGGCGTTTCCATCCGTGTGGAGACGATCAGGTCCGCGCGCTCACCGTACCGATTCCGGGCACTTGCACCGGGGTTCCGTTGGTGGGACGACCGTCTGGCGTGAGGGCCCTGGGGCACTCCGTCCACTCATGTCGAGTGTGGCGCTCGTGCAGAATCAGAGGACTCTTGAATGCAGTTTGCTGAAGGTCAAACCCTTGTCCACCCCCACCATGGTCCGACCGTTGTCCGCGGCATCAGGACCCGGCACTCTCGGCAGAACGCCGAATGCCGCTACGTCATACTTGAGGTCAAGGACTCGAACCTGACCGTCGGCGTCCCGGTCGAGAGCGCCGAAGAAGTGGGCCTGCGGACCGTCTTCGACGAGGCGCAGATGGAGGCCCTGTTCGAGGTGCTCCGTGCGCCCTCCATCGAGGAGGACCCGCAGTGGTCCCGGCGTTTCAAGGGCAACCAGGAGCGCTTGCGCACCGGGGACATCTTCGTCATCGCCGGACTGGTCCGCGATCTGTCCCGGCGCCTGCAGGCCAAGGGCAGCATGTCCCACGCCGAGAAGGACATGCTGCAGTACGCCAAGAAGCCGCTGGTGACGGAGATTGCCCTCTCCAAAGGCATAGGCCTGCAGGAGGCGGAAGCGATCCTGGACGCTGAGGCGGCCCCGCCGGCTCCCGCAGACGCGCGGCTGCTCAGCGCCTAGAAAAAGTACGACGGCGGGCCGCACCTGGCCCTTTTCCCTCAACTCCGGGTGCGGCCCACCATCGTCAGCACGGCGCCGGCCGGGAAGATTCAGTTCGCTTCCCGGCCGGCACCGTTCAGGCTCAGGCTGGAGTCAACTGGGACGCCGGGGCCAGATCGCGGCTGTTGTGGTCGTACGCGATGGTGACCGCGCCGCCGTCGTGTTGGAATTCGTGGTTGGCTCCGTCGAGGAGGCCGAAGGCGCCGTAGTTTTCCTCCCACGATCCGTTCAGCGCGAACTTGAAGGCGTAGCGCCCAGCCGGGAGCTCGCCGTCCAACCGCCACAGCCCGTCAGCGGGCTCGAAGCGCATCTGCACCGCGTTGGCGGCCGGATCCCAGTCCCGGTCGGCGCCGAGCAGGACACCGAAGTCGCCGACTACGGCTACGGACGCCGGTTGGTCGCCCGGCTGGCCGTGCTCCGCCACCGGGGAGGCTGCTTCCGCTACCCGGGCGGGCACTTCCGCAACCGACGCCGGCGCTTCCGGCGCAGCGGGATGCTGCGCATCCGGCACCGGGGCCGGCGCTTCCGGCAGCGGGGTTCCTGCGTCGAGCGCTTC
This sequence comes from Arthrobacter sp. NPDC089319, assembly GCF_040684925.1. Lineage (NCBI taxonomy): Bacteria > Bacillati > Actinomycetota > Actinomycetes > Micrococcales > Micrococcaceae > Arthrobacter > Arthrobacter sp. NPDC089319. The sequence continues at coordinate 327,936 of NZ_JBFBGZ010000002.1, forward strand.
TGCCAGCTCGGACGGGCTGGCGAAAGCGGCGATGGCCCGCAGCCCGTCTTCGGTGACGGCCCAACCGCCGCGGCCCTTGGACATCCAGCCAGCCTTGACCAGCCGGGCGGTCGCCGTCGTCAGGTTCTTGAAGCCGCGCGGCACTCCGCCGCTCAGCAGTTCCTGTTCGTGGGCGGTCGGCGGTACCCGCCGCAGCGCTTCGCTAATGACCTCGCGGGCATCCGGGCGAGCGCCGTTGGCGGACGCATCAGCCAGGATCTCGAGGACGGGTCTGAGTCGCAGTTGGGCATTATTGGGCATAGCCGTGGCTCCTTCGCGGTGCAGCCGTAACGGGTGACGCTCCCAGTCTGGGACCCCGGCCGTGGTGTGCGCCACTGTTTGGCGTTGTGTGTCGGGGCACACCGATGCCATTTGTGTGCTGGTCCGGCGAGGAAGCCGGCCACTGGTCTAGACGATGATGACGGCTTTGCCCCGAACCTCTCCGGCGTCCAGGCGGCCGATTGCCACCGGCATCTGCTCCAGCGGGTAGGTCCGGTCGATGCTCGGCGCCACCTTGCCCGAGACGATCAGTTCACCCAGCCGCTCGAACTCCTTGGCGTTCTCGCGTGCCATGAACATGACGAAGCGCTGCCGGCTAAAGAGGGACAGGAGCATGCCGCCAATCGGCCTGAACAAGCCACCCGTCCAGCGGTCGCCGCCCTCGCCGCCAACTATGACTGCCGTACCGCCAGGGGCCAGCGCCCGGCGCAGGCGCTTCAAGGACGGGTTGCCGGCCACGTCGATGATCACGTCGTAGCGGCGGCCGCCGGCGGCGAAGTCCTCGCGGGCGTAGTCGATGACGGTTTCGGCGCCGAGTCCGCGCACCAGGTCCGCCTTGGCGGCACTGCACACGCCAGTGACGGTCGCGCCCATGGCGGTGGCGATCTGCACGGCGTAGGTGCCCACGCCTCCGGAGGCGCCGGTGATCAGCACCTGCTGGCCGGCCTGAAGTTTGCCGGCGTCGCGCAGGGCCTGCAGGGCAGTCGTGCCGGACACCGGCACCGCGGCCGCCTGCTCGAAGGTCAAAGCGGCCGGCTTCAGGGCCAGCATTTTCTCCGAGGCCACCGCGTATTCCGCGAAGGAGCCCTTGCCGTAGCCGAAGACCTCATCTCCGACGGCAAACCGCGTGACGGCAGCGCCCACCGCGGCTACGGTTCCCGCAACGTCAAGCCCCAAAATCGGATTCTTGGGAGTGCGCCAGCCCGACACTGCGCGGACCGGGTAGGGCAGCCCGGTGGCCATGTGCCATGCCCCGCGATCCAACCCGGCCGCGCGGACTCGGATGAGCACCTGGTTGTCGGCGATGTGCGGCACTGCGACGGTGTCCAACTGCAGCGCATCGGTTAATCCGTACTTGTACTGCACAATGGCGCGCATCGTTCGTCCCGCTGGGGCCGCGCTGCGCTCCGCTGGGGTCTCTTTTACCGCGGGGAATTCTTTGGGTTCCATGGTGGCTTCCTTCTCGAGCTTTTGTGCGTCGGGTCTCTCGTACTTTGTACGAACATATCGTACAAAGTACGAGAATGCTATAGTCGCGGGAAGAATGAATGAAAAATCCTCCGGCCGCTCCGCAGAACGCGTTCCCCTCAGCCGCGAACGCGTACTCCAGTCCGCCATGGCCATCGCCGATGACGGCGGGCTTGCCGGGCTGACCATCCGCTCGCTGGCCAGGTCCCTGGAAACCAAGCCGATGTCCCTGTACCACTACGTGCGCAACAAGGACGAGATTCTGGATGGCATTGTGGATGCCATCTTCAACGAGATCGAGCTGCCGGCAGCGGGCGGCGAATGGAAGGCAGAGCTGAAGCGGCGGGCGACCTCCGCCCGGAATGTGCTGCGCCGCCACCCGTGGGCGATCGCGCTGATGGAATCCCGGACCGTGCCGGGGCCGGCGAACCTCCGCCACCATGACGCGGTCCTCGGGACGCTCCGCGCGGCCGGCTTTTCGCTTGCCCTGGCGGCGCACACCTACGCCCTGCTGGACGCCTACGTCTACGGCTCGGCGCTGCAGGAGGCGTCGCTCCCGTTCGACGGGCCGGAGAGCCTGGCGGAAGTCGCCGGGCCGATGGTGGAAATGTTCAGCGCGGGGGACTATCCGCACCTGCGCGAGTTTGCGCTGCAGCACGTTCTGCAGCCCGGCTACGATTTTGGCGATGAGTTCGACTTCGGACTGGACCTGATCCTCGATGGCCTCGCCGCGCATCTGCCTAAGCCGGCCGACGGCGTCGACGCAGGGGCGGCATAGCCGGTACACAACGCCGAGGGCGGGACACTCCATAGACCAACTGGTCCAAGGGAGTGCCCCGCCCTCTGGATAAGCGGACCCGGTGCGGGCCTGCTAGGCGGCCGCGGCCATGCTGTCGGCCGTCACCCGGAGTCCGTCCCCTCCGGCGGTCACGTGGATCCGGCCGCCGTCCGCCACCGCTTCGGCCACGAGCAGGTCGGCAATCCTGTCGTCCAGCTCGCGCTGGATCACGCGGCGCAGCGGCCGGGCGCCGTATTCCGGTTCATAGCCGGTCTCGGCAATCCAGTCCACCGCTTCCTCGTCCACGGCCAGCGAGATGCCCTGGGCGGCCAGCCGGGCCTCGGACCGGCGCAGCTGCAGCCGCACAATGGAGCGCAGCTGCTCCTTCTCCAGCTTGCGGAACAGCACAATCTCGTCGATCCGGTTCAGGAACTCCGGCAGCATGGTCTCGCGCAGCCGGCCCATCACCCGAGCGCGCAGGTCCTGCTCGGACGCGAAGCCGTCCACGCCGTTATTGGAAGTGAAGCCCAACGCTCCGCCCTGGCTGGCCAGGAATTCCGACCCGAGGTTGGACGTCATGATCACCACGGTGTTCCGGAAGTCCACGGTGCGGCCCTGACCATCGGTGAGGCGTCCGTCGTCGAGCACCTGCAGCAGCAGGTTGAAAACGTCCGGGTGCGCCTTTTCCACCTCATCCAGCAGCACCACCGAGTACGGGTGCCGGCGGACCCGCTCGGTCAGCTGGCCGGCTTCGCCGTAACCGACGTAGCCCGGAGGGGCGCCGACCAGCCGCGAGACGGTGTGGCGCTCGCCGTATTCGCTCATGTCGAAGCGCACCATGGCGTTCTCGTCACCGAACAGCGACTCCGCCAGCGCCTTGGCCAGTTCGGTTTTTCCCACCCCGGTGGGGCCCAGGAAGAGGAAGCTGCCGACAGGCCGGCCCTCGTCGCCCATGCCGGTGCGGTTGCGCCGCACGGACTTGGCGATCGCGGTCACCGCGTCGTCCTGCCCGATCACCCGGGCATGCAGGTCCTCCTCCAGGCGGGCCAGCCGCTGCCGGTCGCCCTGGGTCAGGCGGGCAGCCGGAATGCCGGTGGCACGGGCAATGATTTCGGCAATTTCCGCCTCGCCCACCACATCGGAGGGCACGACGCCGAGGCGCGCCCCGCCGTCGTTGTCCTCCGTCGTGTGGGTGGCTGGCTCGGCTGCGGAATCGATCGTGGCCTTTAGCTGCTCGATGTCATCGCGCAGCGTGGACGCATCCTCGTAGCGTTCCTCGGCGACGGCGGCGTTCTTGGCCAACTCCAGTTCCGCAAGCTGTCCGCGCAGTGCCGCCACGTCCACGCGGGGGCCGCGGCGCAGGCTCAGCCGGGCGCCGGCCTGGTCGATCAGGTCGATCGCCTTGTCCGGCAGGAAACGATCGGTGATGTACCGCGAGGACATCTCCACGGCGGCCCGGATGGCTCCGTCGGTGTAGGTCACCTGGTGGTGCTCCTCGTAGCGGTCCTTCAGCCCGGCCAGGATCTGCACGGCATCCTCGATCGAGGGTTCGCCCACCGTCACCGGCTGGAACCGGCGCTCCAGGGCCGGGTCTTTTTCCACCTTGCGGTATTCGCCCAGCGTGGTGGCGCCGACCAGGTGCAGCTCGCCGCGGGCCAGCCGCGGCTTGAGGATATTGCCCGCATCCATGCCGCCCTCGCCGCCTCCGCCGGCGCCGACCACGGAGTGCAGCTCGTCGATGAAGACGATCAGGTCGCCGCCAGCGGCACTGATCTCGTCCATGGTCTTGGTCAGCCGCTCCTCGAAGTCGCCGCGGTATTTGGTGCCGGCCAGCATGCCGGGCAGGTCCAGCGACAGCACGCGCTTGCCGCGCAGTTGCTCCGGGACGTCGCCGTCCACGATCGCCTGGGCCAGTCCTTCCACGATGGCGGTCTTGCCGACGCCGGCCTCGCCGATGAGCACCGGGTTGTTCTTGGTGCGGCGGGCCAGGATCTCGATGGTCTGCGATATCTCGTCGGCGCGGCCGATCACCGGGTCCAGCTGGTTCTCGCGGGCCCGGGCTGTCAGGTCAAGGCCGAACTGGTCCAGCATGGGTGTGGCGGAGTTGGGGTTTGGCGCCTGCCCGGTGGCGGTGCCGCCCGGGTTGCTTTGGACCGCTTGGGCCTGCGCTTGGGCCGCTTCCGCGGCATTGGCCTGCTGCAGCGCCTGCGGGGTGACCCCGGCGTCGGCCAAGATCTGGCCGGCAGCGGTTTCCTGGTTGAGGACGAACGCGGCGAACAGGTGCTCCGGGTCAATGTAGGTGGAGCCAAAGGCGCGGGCCACCTGGTGCGCATCCAGCAGGGCGCGCTGGGCCGAGGGGGTCAGGGACGGCGCCTCGCTGATGAGATCGGCCTTCTCCGGCAGGCGCTGCTCGGCGGCGCTGACAATGTCTTGCGGACCGGTGCCGGTGAGCTTGATCTGGCCGGCAGCCGGTTCCTGTTCGGCCATGACGCGCAGAATATGCAGCGCATCCACTTCCGTGTGGCCGAGTCCAGCGGCAAATGCGGCCGCCTGCGCCAGAACTTCGTGAGTACGGCGGCTGAGCAGCCGGGTGAGATCGACCGTGCGGCGGGACTGCGCCGCGCGTTGGCCCTGCAGGTAGCGGACCAGGAACTCGTCGAATGATCCGTTGCCGGATGCGGGTCCGAAGAACAGTGGCATTGATGATCCTCCTGTGGACTTGAGTGCCTTCGACTCATGTTAACGCTTCGTGCTCAAGAATATTCCAAACGATTCTTAAACTTGAGTCAAGGTGGCTCACTTCAAGTTTGGAGGGCGCCAATGGTGGCACTCCCTCTACACCTGTGGGCAACGACTTGTGGACGATGCAGAGCGATGGGGCGCCGGGTTTCCCTCACCAATCCGCCTCAGTGCAGAGGCGGTGCGGATGATCATTTGAAACGGCAGCCTGACCACGTTGCCCGGTGCTAACCTTGTCTTCGAAGGTTTGTTCGAAGATGGGGGCTTGTCATGTTCGGTCTGGAGCGGCCCTCCGGCGCGTCGGCGGGCCCTGAACTGGGGGACGGGACCCCCGAGGACGCGCGTGGTTTTCCCTCCCCGGCACGGGATTATTTCCACGGCGGCATCGACCTGAACCGGCATCTGATCCGGGACCGGACCAGTACCTTCGTGATGCGGGTGGCCGGTAACTCGATGGCAGCGGCCGGGATCTGTGACGGCGATGAGCTGATCGTGGACCGATCGCTGGAGCCACGCGACGGATCGGTGGTCATCGCGGTGCTGGACGGGGAGCTGGTGGTGCGGCGCTTGCACCTGGGCGCCGACGGTGTGCGCCTTCAGACCGACGACGGCGGTGTCCCCACCGAGGTGGGCGAACTTGGTGACTTGAGCATTTGGGGCGTGGCCACGCGCTGCCTGCACCATGTCTAGCCACGGACCCGCCGAATCGCAGCAGCTCCGTGAACGGATCGCGCTGGTGGACGTCAACAACTTCTACGTCTCCTGCGAGCGGGTGTTCGACCCGTCGCTCGAGGGACGCCCCGTCGTCGTGCTGTCCAACAACGACGGCTGCGTGGTGGCGCGCTCCGAGGAAGCCAAACAGCTGGGGCTGAAGACCGGCACGCCGTGGTTCCAGGTGGCGCCCCGCGCCAAGGCCTGGGGGCTGGTGGCGAAATCCAGCAATTACGAGCTCTACGGCGACCTCAGCGCCCGGGTGATGGAAGTGCTGGGCCGGTTCGGGGCTTGGCAGGAGGTCTACTCGATCGATGAGTCGTTCCTGGGCTTGCCCGGGGATGAGGCGCAGTTGCAGGAGACGGCGGCCCGGATCCGTGCCGCCGTGGTCAGGCAGGTGGGTGTTCCGGTCTCCGTCGGCGTAGCCGGGACCAAGACGCTGGCCAAGTTCGCCAACCACATTGCCAAACGGAATCCACAGATGGCGGGTGTCTGCTCGCTGGGCTCGATGCCGGAACCGGACATCGAATGGATCCAGTCGCGCGTTCCCGTGACCGGGCTCTGGGGTGTGGGCGGGCGGACCGGGAAACGGCTGAACGCCATCGGGATCGAGTCGATCGCCGATTTAAAGGCCGCGGATCCACAACTGATTCGCAAGAAGTTCTCCGTGGTGCTGCAGCGGACGGTGCTGGAGCTGAATGGCACGGCCTGTATTCCGCATACCGAGGAACGGGCCGACAAGCAGCAGATCATGTTTTCACGCAGCTTCTCCACGCCGGTGACCACGCTGGAGGAGATGGACCAGGTCATGGCTGTCTACGCCCAGCGCGGTGCGGCCCGGATGGCTGCCGAGGGGCTGCGCGCCTCGGTCCTGACGGTGACGGCCGGTACCAGCAGGTTCGCCGGGGGAGAGGCATCGTTTCCCGCAGCCAGCGTCCACCTCCCGGCACCCACGCAGGATCCGATCCAGTTGACCAAGGCCGCGGTGGCCGCCATGCGCGGCTGCCTCATTCCCGGCGCCCAGTATGTCCGCGCGGGCGTGCTGCTGTCCGGGCTGGAACCGGCGACCGGACAGGAGGCCTTCGACCCGTTCGTCAGCGACCTGGACCAGCGGAACATCGGCGACTTGCTCGGTGCCGTCCGGTCCAAGTTCGGCGAAGCCGCCATCGGGCTAGGCCAAGGCGGGCTGGCGGCGCCGGCGGCGTGGTCCATGAAACGCGAATTCTCCTCGCCGCGCTACACCACAGAGTGGGCAGAGCTTCCGGTGGTTAAGGCCTAGGCATCAGCTGCCGTAGGCGGAGTCTTGCCGCAGCGGCGGTACTCGGGTGTGGCAGATGCTTTCGAACGCGGTGGAGTCGGTTAGTTGGATGGGCAAGACCACCGCGGCGGCATGCCGGGGGCGCTCTGGCCGCGCCAACAGCGTCAAGGAAACGCAGGACGGCGCCCCGGCAAAGGGTGCCTCGCGGGCCAGCGCCCACCAGCCGTCGGCGGGATGGGAAATGCCCAGCAGCTGCCGCATCTCCGGCACCCGCAGCCACGCCAAGGGAGTTGTCCCTTCGGCGGGTCCGCCGCCAATGGCGTCCAGGTGTTGCCCGTCGGCTCCGGTGGCCAGCATCCCCACGAGTAGGGGTTCGCTGGCGGCGACCCGGGTCAGCAGGCCGATCCAGATGGCTTCTCCGTCCGGGGAAGGCACCGTCAGGCCCTCGGAACCGGCGCAGAACGGCAAGGCTCCCAGGCTAGTGGGGGCGGCGTAAACAATACCGTAATCGGGGTAACGGTAGCGCTGAAACGAGACCGACAAGTGCGGTGTCAGCTTGTACTCAAACACCGCGCTTGATCCACATCGATGCCGCCTGCTGCGCCGACCTGGCCACACACGCCGTCAAGAATGATGGGAAGGTTCTTGGCCACGGCTCACGCTTCTCTCCGCAGTTCCGAGCACCTCGTGACACGAGGGGCGCCTCCGCAAACGAGGGTGGCATCGGTCTAGTCCCGCCGGCGTTACTGAGGCGTTACGGCGACCCCAAGCGCCTCCTTGGGCGCGCCGGTGTACAGGCGTTGGTGGCCCACGGGACCGATATTAGCGTTAGCGACCAGTGGACCCGGAACAGCGTTAGCGGGCCAGTGGACCCGCAGGCCGCTGGCCCGCAGGGCTGCTGGCCCGCAGGGCTGCAGGCCGACAGGCCCACGGGCCCGGATCTAGCGTTAGCGGCCCGCGGGCCGCACCGCAAAGGTATGAGGACCTTGCCTTCCGGGCGAAAAATTCTTTCAGGGCGGGGTATATCGGTGAGGGCAGGGCCCGTGGACCCTGCCCTCACAGATATACCCCGCCCTTGCGCGACGACAACACGGTCACTACAAGCCGCGGCCGCCCTCGCGGGAATGCGGCAGCGACAACACGGTCGCCACAAGCTGCGGCCGCCGCCGAAGCTGCCACCGCCGAGACTGCGGCCGCTGCGGGAACTGCTTAGTCGCTGGGGCTGGTGTCCGTGGTCAGGCCGCGGTCGTCCGGCGTTTTCCGGTCTTTCTCTTCAGCCGGCCCGGGCGGTGCGCTCATGTCGTCTGTGTCCCCAGCCTTCGCCGCGGAGTCGGTTTGCGTCTCGTCTTCGGGGATGCGTACATCCTCCGAAGGGTCCTCTTGGCCGCGTGGCTTTTCGTCCTGGTTGCTTTCGGTCATGCCCGTCCTTCCGTCAGTTGCTCGTTGCATCCGGCTCGTGCCCGCTAGCTGCGTTCCGAGGAGTCAGACTCCGGGTCCCGGGGGCCGAAGGTCGTCGCTGCCGCCGGTGGCAGGCCGGCCCGGCATGGCACCGCCCTCGTCCGTCCAGTCCTGTCCCGTTTGGTCGTTGAGGGCCGGGTCCGAGACGGTGTCGGTGGTCGTGGTCCCGGGATAGGCCCCGCTGCCGTTCTTCCCGTGCTTGCCGGGCAACTTGGCGGCCGCGGCTGACCCGGCCTTCTTGGCAGCCTCGGTGAGTTGCTCGGCGACTTCCGGAGCCTTGTCCTTGACCGCGTCCGTTGCTTCGTGGACCTTATCCTGCACTGTTGGGTTGTGCCATAGCTCTTGGCTCTTGGTTTTCAGCGAATCATAAGCCGACCGTCCCGACTTCGAGCCCAGGACGAATCCTAGGGCCAGGCCGGCGCCGAACATGAGTTTCCCTTTCACAGGGTGCTCCTTTCATACGGTGGGTGATGGAGGTGTTGCCTGAGGTCTAGGGGAACGGCGCGTTGGGCGTATCGCCTTCGCCGTCGTGGTCCTTGTCGCCGTAGGCTTTCTTGGCCAGATCCTCGGCCAACTTCTCGTCGCCGTGGACCGGGATGTGCGCTTCATGGACGTCGTCGTGGTCGGCCGCGCCGGCGGGCCGGGCTTCGCCTTCCAGATCGTCCGGCTGATCCTGCCTGGGAGTCTCGCTGTGGTCCATCAGGTCCTCCTTCTCGAGTGTTTCGTTCTGGGGAGCGGACCGGACACCGTGTTTCCGCGCGGCGCCCTGGGGCTCAGACTACGCGCCGGTCCGCGGTTCCGCACGGGTCCAACGGCTCCGCGGGCGCATGGCCGGTGATTCCTGAACGCCTCCCGCGGCGGCCATGCCGTTGAGCACCTCCCGGATCGCCGAGACCGAATCAACCCGCGGTTTCCATCCGAGTTCCGTCCGCGCGCGGTTAGTGTCCATCACCGGTGCGGCGCGGGCCATGTCCACCCATCCCGGGTCGCTGGCCAGCAGCCGGACCGACCATGCCGCCCCCACCAGCAACCGGACCAGCGGTACGGGGACGGGGAGCCAGCGGCGGGCGCCGAACAGACCCGCGACCAGCCCTGGCGTGATGACCGGCTCTGCGGCCACGTTGAAGGCGCCCCGGGCACCTTGATCGAGCACGCGCCAATAAGCGTCCGCCACGTCATCCGCGTGCAGCGCCTGGAAGACGAATTCCTCCGGGAACGGGAACAGCGGCACCCGCAGCCGGTTGACAAAGAACTTCGGAATCCACGGCCCCACAAAGTAGCGGCCAATCTGGCTGCCTGCCTGGCTCTGGAAGATCAGGCCCGGCCGCAACCGTGCCACCTTGATCTCCGGATGGTCGTCGGCAAACTGGTCCAGCAGGTCTTCCTGCTGCCCCTTGAACCGGCTGTAGTGCGAGGTCGCGATGCCGCGGGCCGGCCAGTCTTCGTTAATGCGGGAGTCTTTCGGCCCCGGGCTGTACGCGCCCACCGACGAAGCGCACACCACATGCCCCACACCGGCGTTGACGGCCGCGGCGAGCACGTTCGCGGTGCCGTCCACATTCACCCGGCGCATCTGCTCTTCGTCGTGGTTCGGCTGCAGCACCCAAGCGAGATGGACGACGGCGTCGCACCCCTTGAAAGCTTCGGCGAGCCTTTGCCGCGCATCGGCTGCGCCCACGTCCAGCGCAACCCAGGTGACGCCGTCGTACGGTGCTTGGGTGGACTCCGGCACGCGCCGGGCAATGCCGACAATCTCCAGATCATCCGCACGTTCGCCCTGCGCGGCATGCAGGCGCCGCAAAAGCGCTGTTCCCACGTTTCCGCTGGCTCCGACCACCGCAATTCGCATGCTCCCGACGCTACCGCCGATGCCGGGGCTTGGCGAGGGCCGGACGCGGGCAGGGGCCGGCGGACTAGGTGCAGGTGCCAGTCGGTTCCACGGCATAACCGCAGGTCAGCACGTTGTTTATCCGGAACGTTGAACGTGTTCCCTAGAAGTTTCAGCCCTTTGTTTACCGGCAAGGGGCGGGCCACGGTGCGGCCGCTGAAGGAACCTGTGCGCTCAGCGTCAAGTCCTCGGCACGCAAAGTCTAAGTAGCCCCGCCGGGTCTGCGGCAAGCTGGAGGCAGTTGTCGTCAGAGACGGGGAGGAAAAAACCATGACCACCGAGACCACAGTCGAGGGTACGTTCGCTACCGCTGCGGATTTGCTCGCAGCAATCCAGCCGGCCGAGGGCGGGCGGGAGATCAAGGATCCGGCCACCGGTGAGCTGGTCGGCCGCGTGGCCGAGCCGGGTGTCGCCGAACTGGACGCCGCGGTCGAGGCCGCCCGCCGCGTGCAGCCGGAGTGGGCCGGCCGCGGCCATGCCGAGCGAAGCGCGTACCTGAACCGGGCCGCCGACGCGGTGGAGGCGAATGCCGAGGCGCTGGCCGAGCTGCTCTCGCGCGAGCAGGGCAAGCCGCTGAACGGGCCGAACGCCCGGTTTGAGGTAGGTGCGTGCGCGGGCTGGCTGCGAGCCACCGCCGCCTTTGAACTGGAACCGGAAACGCTGGTGGAGGAAGACGGCAACCACGCCGAGCTGCACTACCGGCCGCTGGGCGTGGTAGGCGCCATCGGGCCGTGGAACTGGCCGATGATGATCAGCATCTGGCAGCTGGCTCCGGCGCTGCGGATGGGCAACACCGTGGTGATGAAGCCCTCCGAATACACACCGCTCTCCGTGCTGGCGCTGGCCGAGGTGCTCAACACCGTGCTGCCGGCGGACGTGCTGCACGTGGTTCCGGGCGGCCGCAACGTGGGCGAGGCGCTCTCCGCGCATACGGGCATCGACAAGGTCATGTTCACCGGTTCCACCGCCACCGGCAAGGCGATCATCCGTTCCTCCGCGGACACGGTAAAGCGCCTGACCCTGGAACTGGGTGGCAACGACGCGGGCATCGTGCTGCCGGACGCCGATCCGAAGGCCGCCGCGCAGGACCTGTTCTGGGGTGCGTTCATCAACACCGGCCAGACCTGTGCGGCGCTGAAGCGGCTGTACGTGCACGAGGACATTTACGACGACGTGTGCGCCGCGCTCACCGAGGTCGCGTCGCAGATGCCGATGGGCGTCGGGCTGGACGAGAACAACGTGTTGGGCCCGCTGCAGAACAAGGCCCAGTACGACATCGTCGCGAAGCTGGTGCAGGCGGCGAAGGATTCCGGCGCCCGCGTGCTCACCGGCGGCGACCCGGACGAGGGCCAGGCCGGCTACTTCTACCCGGCGACGCTGGTGGCGGATATCGACAACGACAACCCGCTGGTGGCCGAGGAGCAGTTCGGTCCGGCGCTGCCGATCATCAAGTACTCCACGGTGGACGAGGCGGTGGCGATGGCCAACGGGCTGAAGGTTGGCCTGGGCGCCTCGGTCTGGTCCTCCGACCCGGCCAAGGCCCGCGAGGTGGCGGCCCGGATCGAGGCCGGCACGGTCTGGATCAACAAGCACGGCGCCATCGATCCGCGGGTGCCGTTCGGCGGGGCCAAGCAGTCCGGCTACGGCCTGGAGTTCGGCGTCGAAGGTCTCAAGCAGCTCGGCTCCCCGCAGGTTATCGCTGGCTAACCACAGCAGCTGTCAGCGAAGCAGGCCCGGACGGAATCAATCCGTCCGGGCCTGCTTCGTCGGCTGGAGCCGTCGTCTACACGCGCGCGGCGGCTTCGAACTTGTCCTCGAGATAGCGCCCGCGCTTGGTCATCATCGCCGCGCCGAGCAGCATCAGGATGCCGGTCAGTGCGTAGGCGATCAGCGGGACGGTCCAGCCTCCGGTGACGGAGAACAGCGCGCCGCCCAGCAGCGGACCGAGCGTGCCGAACAGATAGCCGACGCCCATGGCGAAGCCGGAGATGGCCGCGGATCCGGACGCGGTCCGGGTGCGCAAGTTGAACATCGTGATGGCCAGCGGGAACGCGCCGCCGCCAATGCCAGTGATCAGGGCCCAGACCGGGGCCGCCTCCGGAGCGATGATCAGGCCCACGTAGCCGATCGGCGAGACCACCGTGACCAGCGCGGCCAGCGGGAACGGGTTCTTCAGCTTGCTGGCCAGGATCGGGGTGATGAACGCCATCGGCAGCGTCATGAACGTGAAGATGGAGAACGCCGCCGCGGCCGCGCCCAGATCCATGCCGGAGTCGGCGAACATGGTCGGCATCCAGGCCAGCATGCCGTACGTGTTCAGCGAAGCCATGGCGTAGAACAGTGCGGTTCCCGCGGCCACCGGGCTCTTGACCAGCTGGGCCAGGCCCAGCCGAGGGCCGGCGGCTGCCGCAGCGCCCGGGCCGGCGCTGGCCGGAGCCTTGTCCTTCAGCACCTTGAACAGCTGGATCAGCCAGGGGAGGGCCGCGACGACGGCGAGGATCGCCCAAGAGCCGATCGAGACCCGCCAGCCGGCGGCGTCGGCCATCGGGACCGCGGCCATGGCCGGAAGCGTGGCTCCTGCCTGCATCAGCAGGGCGAAAACGGTCAGCATGGGCGCCGGGCGGTCAGGGAAGTACTTCTTGACCAGCGGTGCGCCCACCACGTTGCCGAAGCCCATGCCCACCAGTGCCACGATGCTGAGCGCGAAGAACACCGGCACACTGTCGGTGAAGGCGCGCCCGGCGGTCCCGACCGCGGCGAGCAGCATGGCCGCAACCGCCGTGGCCTCGCCGCCCATCTTGCGGATCAGCACCGGGGCGATGAAGCCGGCGATGCCAAAGCTGAGCGTGGGCAGCATCCCCAGGAAGCTGGCACCGGCCACACCGATGCCCAGTTCTTCCCGGATGACGGGCAGCAGCGGGGACATTCCTGTCACTGCGTGGCGCAGCGAAATTCCCAGCAGCACCACGCCAACGATGAGCAGCACCCGGCCCCGCCAGAGCGCGGCGGGCTGTGGTGCCGGGGCTCCGGCCGGGGCCGCGCCCGCAGCCGCGCCGGATTGCCTGGTAGCGACGGTGGTCATTACTGGGCTGCCTTGGAGTCACCGTCGATCGGGAACAGTTGGCCGGAGATGGTCCGCGCGTGCGGGCCGGCCAGGAACATGGCCAGGGCGGCGATGTCGTCCGGATTGATGAACTTCTTGACCGACTGGTTGTTCATGGCGTTGTCGATTTCCTCTTGTACCGTGCGGCCAGATGCTGCGGCGCGGCCTTCGAAAACGCTCATGATGCGCGGGCCGTCGACGGCGCCCGGGTGGATGGTGTTGGAGGTGATACCGAACGGGCCAAGTTCCATGGACAGCGTCTTGGCGAAGCCGACCAGTCCCCACTTGGTGGTGGAGTAGGCCACTCGGTTCGGGTAGCCGAAGCGCCCGGCGAGCGAGGACATGGTGATGATCGAGGCGGCCTCGGACTGCTTCAGCAGCGGGACGGCTCGCTGGGTCACGTTGAAGGTGCCGGAGAGGTTGACACTGACGACGGCGGCCCAGCCCGCTGCGTCGTAATCCTCCACCGGGGCGGTGGGGCCGGCGATACCGGCGTTGTTGACCAGTACGTCCAGGCCGCCCAGTTCTTTCTTGATGTCTTCGAAGAGTGCGTCCACATCGGCGGGCTTGCTGACGTCGCCGACCGTGCCGGTGATGTTCTCAAAGGCGCCAGTGACGGCCGCGACGGCCTCGGCGTTGATGTCCGCGATGTGCACGCGGGCGCCGTCTGCAGCAAAGGCCTTGGCAATTGCCAGACCGATTCCGTTTGCTCCGGCGGTAACCAGTACCCGTTGTGACATTGGTGTCTCCTTAGTCGGTATCAGGCGGGGCCGGCGGCCAGCGTTCCAACTGCCCATCCGCTGTGGTCCCTGTGCATGTTGTTCATGGATTTGCATTCAGTTTGCAGCTAAATAGTTGAAGCGTCAACTACTGTGATGTGCGAGACACGCCGCCCCGCTGGGCGCCTGTTCAGCAGGCCGCGAGCGGGTCTCGGGAGGGCCCCGTTGCAGCGCACCGCGCGTCCCAGAGCGGGCTGGAAACTGCACGGCCCGCGTGCTGGAATGGGCGGCCCCTTGGCGGTGCCGGAGAAACGGCGCGACGCCGACGGCGGGGGAGCCCCGCCGTCGTTATTCTGCTTCCCGTACCGAAGTTAGCGGTCCACCCTCATGCGTTCGTTGGGCACGCAGTGGGTCATGGTCAGCCCGGAGACGTCGCGGGGCCCGTTCTTGCCCAGGTTCGCCATCCACTCCTGCTCCGCGTCGGAGAGGTTTTGGCTGGCCAGCGGCCCCAGGTCCTTTACCTCGTCCAGCGTGATGCCGATGCCGTCGCCCACGCGCTCGCCGAGCTCGTCGGCGACCATGTAAAGGTGCCAGAGCATGCGCTCCTGGACCGGCCGGTCGCTCTGCGACAGTGCGTCCGTCAGATTGGTGATCAGGTCGTCGCGCTCCCAGTCCTGCTGCAGGTAGAAGCGCTGGCCGGCCTGCAGGTAGTCGTTGGTCCGGGGGATGCGCTCCCGGGTCAGCCGGCCGCGGATCTCCGGTCCGAACTCGTGGTGGTAGCCCTCGTCCTTGTCCGCCTCCTGCACGCCGCCGGTGATGCTCGGTTCGTAGTTCACGTGCAGGTTCTGGCCCGGGGCGCTGTCAACCAGGTAGGCCATCTGCCCGTCCCGCTGGTTGGTGGCCACCGGCGCCTTCGGGCTATTGACCGGCAGCTGCAGGTAGTTGGGGCCCACCCGGTGCCGCTGGGTATCGCTGTAGGAGAACGTGCGGCCCACCAGCATCTTGTCGTCGGAGAAGTCCAGGCCGTCCACCAGCACGCCGGTACCGAAGGCGATCTGCTCGTTTTCGGCGAAGAAGTTCTGGGCGTTGCGGTCCAGTACCATTCGGCCGACGGGCCGCGGCGGGAACTGCTCTTCCGGCCACACCTTGGTGTCGTCCAGCGGGTCGAAGTCGAGTTCGGGGTGATCGTCGTCGGACATCATCTGCACCTGCAGTTCCCACTCGGGGAAGTTGCCGGCCTCGATGGCGTCGTAGAGGTCCTTGGTGTGCGAGCCCAGGGTGTGCGCCTGCACGTTCGCGGCGTCCTCGGCGGTCAGCGACTTTACGCCCTGTTTCGGCAACCAGTGGTACTTGACCAGCACCGTCTCTCCGGCGGCGTTGACCCACTTGTAGGTGTTCACGCCGAAACCCTGCATGTGCCGGTAATCGGCCGGCACGCCGCGCGGGCTGAAGACCAGCATCACCATATGCATGGCCTCGGGCGACTGGCTGAAGAAGTCCATCGCCCGGTTCGGCACGGAGGCCTGGAAGTGCACCGGGTCCGGTTTCTGGGAGTGGATGAAGTCGGGAAACTTGATCGCGTCGCGGATGAAAAAGACGCCCAGATTGTTGCCCACCAGGTCCCAGTTGCCGTCCTCGGTGTAGATCTTGACCGCGAAACCGCGCGGGTCACGGGCCACCTCGGAGGAATCGCGGCCGCCGGCCACGGTGGAGAAGCGGATGGCGAGGTCGGAGCGCTTGCCCGCCTGGAACAGCTTGGCGCGGGTGAAGTTGGCGATCGGCTCATCGCCCCATTTGCCGTAGGCCTCGAAGTAGCCGAAGGCCGTGGTGCCGCGGGCATGCACCACCCGCTCCGGGATGCGCTCGCGGTCGAAGTGGCTCATCTTCTCCAGGAACTGGTAATTCTCCAGAGTGGCCGGGCCGCGGGCGCCGATGGTCCGGGTGTTCTGGTTGTCGTAGACCTTGTGGCCCTGCCGATTGGTCAGGGGCTGGTCCGGGGAATTGGCCGCATCGGTCATCGCTGATCACTCCTAGGAAAAGGTGTGTGCCGGTTGCCGTGTTCCACCTTCCTCCTGGTCCGGGCCGTGGGCAAGAGTTCGACGGCACCGCGAAACCGCCGCGTTCAACTCGCCTCGGGTGCGCAAAGTAATCAGCTCAGTTGCCGGTGTGAACGGTTGCGCGTGGGCTTCGCGGGATGGCCGGGACCGAGGTGGATGGCCGGGACCGAGGTGGATGGCCGGGACCGAGGTGGAGGGCCGGGACCGAGGTGCGATGGCCGGGACCGAGGTGCGTTTCGCCTCCCGCGCCTTCGCTCCCACGTTTTGATGACGCCGGTTAGCGTTTCGCCTAGTCAGCGAACTTTGGCCGCCGTCAAAGATGGGAAGTTAGTCCGATACGTGGGAGCGAAAAACGCCGCAGGCCCTTACCGATGCGCGAAGTTGAGACCCAGCCGCTTCTCGCTGAGGTACAGGCTCAGGCCGATCCCGAGCAGGGCGAACGTGCAGGTCATCCACCAGGTGGACTGCCAGCCGCCGGTGACCGTGGCCAGCCAGGCCACAATGGCCGGGCCGGTGAAGTTGCCGACGTTGAAGATCTGCTGCATCAGGCCCATCGCGGCCGGGGTGGAACCGTCCGGCGGGGCCAGATCCACGGCCATCCGCGTGAGCGTGGATGGGATCACCGCGCCCACCATGGAGAACACGGCCACGCAGGCGAATTGGATGGCCATGCCGCCGGGCACCGTGGCCCAGTCGACAGCGAAAGTGAGCACCGTCGTCGTGCCCATCAGGATGAAGGTGGGGATGAGTAGCATCCGGGGCGGCACGCCGCGCTGCAGCAGGGGAGCGGTGCCGATGGCGCCCACGGCGTTGAGGCCGCCGACCACCGCCGAGAGGATGCCGGCCCAGATGCCGGTGACGCCGTTCTGGTGGTAGATGGTGGGCAGGAAGCCGACCACGGCCATCCACTGGACGGTATAGCAGCCGAACACCACGCCGGCGATCCAGGGCTTGGGAGACCGGACGGTGCGGCCGATCCGGCGGGTTGCTGCGGGCAGGCCGGAGCCGTCGCGCGGAGGGTCCTGCGGCACGAACTTCAGCACCAGCGGGATCGGCACCAGGGTCAAGGCGGCCATCAGCCACCACCACACATGCCAGTTGGTGGCCTGCAGAATCAGCGCGCTCGCCACCAGCCCGGTGAACGTGGCAAAGCCCTGGTAAGCGCTCCAGAAGCCGACGGCCATGTTCACGCGCGCGAGCGGGGTATTGGTGCGGATCAAACCGGGCGCCACCACCGTGGTCAGCAGGAACCCGGCGCCTTCCAATGCGCGGCAGGCCATCAGCACGACGGCGGAGTCGGCGAAGCCGCCGATGACCGAGCCGGCAATGAGCAGCCAGAGGCCGATCAGGAGGCAGCGCCGCGCGCCTATCATTTCCGCCAGCAGCGAGACGGCCAGACCGCCCGCCATGCCGGCCACCTGCACCACCCCCAGCAGGACGCCCGCCTGCACCAAGGACATGCTGAGCTCGTGCTGGATGACGGGAATGGCGGTAGGCAGCTTCCAGATGTGCATGGCGGCGGTGACGCCCGCAAGGACGACGACGATCCACGCCGCATCTGCCCGCTGCCGGGTGACGCTGGGTGCGGCCATGTTGCTCCTTCGGCCCCGGTCAATTAGTTGCCTGTACAGACTAGCTGCGGCGGGAAAAAGGTGACGCGTGGCACGTAAGACAGGCTACGGCGGCGTAATAGTTGACTCGGATCCGGGACCGGAGGCTTCCGTCGGGGTGGGAAGTTGAGGCCGTTAGCGGCGAGGCGGCTGTGGATAGACTGGCTGGGGCGGCAAACCCGCCGGGAACCACGAGAGGGCAACATGTTTGAACCTGGGGCGCCGATCGACGAGGTC
The DNA here is from genome assembly GCF_040684925.1 of Arthrobacter sp. NPDC089319. NCBI lineage: Bacteria > Bacillati > Actinomycetota > Actinomycetes > Micrococcales > Micrococcaceae > Arthrobacter > Arthrobacter sp. NPDC089319. Next base: position 346,000 of record NZ_JBFBGZ010000002.1, read on the forward strand.
GAGCGCGATGTCGAATCCATCATCATGGCGTTGGTGCACGAACTGGGCGAGCGGGCCGACGCCGATCCGGAGCCGCTGGGCGCAGAGGAGCGGGCCTACATCGCCGCGTTCTCCGACGCACGGGCCAACACCGACCGCAACCAGGCCGGTCTGCTGTCCACGGCGATCGGGCAACCGAACCTCGCCGAATCGCTGATCTACCTCAACCAGCGGCTGGACCGCCAGGACCTGGATCCGCGCGAGCCGGTGGGCATCATAGGGATCATCGTCCGGCTGGCGATGGACGGGCTGTGGGTCTCCGACATCCTGGACAGCACGCGGTTCAAGCCTGCGGACCGGCGTCGCATCACGGACGTCCTCACCGGCATGACCTACCTGACCGACGCGCGGCTCCAGGAACTGCTGGCCGAGCTGCAGCCGAAGGCCTCGGGGGACAAGAAGGACTAGGTGCCCGCGCGGTGAGGCGCCGGTGACGTCAGGCTCCTGCGCGGTCAGGCGCCGGTGAGGTTAGGCCGCTTCGAGGTCAGGTACCGATGAGGTTAGGTACCGGTGAGGTCGTGGCCTCGCTGGCGGGCCAAAGCCCTGACCACCCGCGTGATCAGGTCATACGGAATCGGTTTGCCCAGCGGAAACTTTAGAGTGCCTTTGGCGGCGACGTAGGGTTCCAGATCGTGCTTCAGCGCCGCGTCGGCTTCCGGCAGCGGGTAGAGCGAGACATGGTGCTTCCAGCCGGCGAAGTAGACGAGGTAGTGCCCCTCGAACATGATGGCGGGGATGGCGTAGCTGATCTGTTCGCCGGCTCCAGGGACGGCGTTGTGGATGGTCCGGCGCACCTCTTGGAGAATGGTCCGCACGTCTTCCGGGAACGACGCGATGTAATCGTCGACGTTTGAGAACTGCTCCGCCATCGCTGATCCCGCCTTCTGGTCCGGCCTTCTGCTTCCTGGCCGCTTCCGCCTACGCTGCCGCTTATCCGGCCTGCTCCGCGAACGGCGTCAGCACAATCTTCCCGGAGACTTGGCCCTGCTGACTGTGCCGGATGGCGTCCGCGGCCTGGTCCATCGAAAAGGTGCGGTCAATATCCACCGTGAGCTTGCCGGCGTCGGCCAGTTCGCTCAGCCGGGCAAGCTCGGAACCGTCCGGACGCACCCAGATGAAGCGGCCGCCGTGTTCTGTCACCGCAGCGTCCGCGATGGACGCGTGCCGTCCGCCGTTGCGCAGCACGGCCTGGGTATCCTGCAAGACGCCGCCCACGAAGTCCGCCACCACGTCCACGCCCTGAGGTGCCAGCTCGCGCACACGGTGCACCAGACCGGCGCCGTATTCCAGCGGCTCCGCACCGAGTTCCCGCAGCCGCTGGTGGTGCTTCTCCGAGGCCGTGGCTATGACCCGGAGGCCCCGCTCGACGGCGAGTTGGATGCCGATGCGTCCCACCCCGCCGGCTCCGTTGTGGATCAGCAAGGTTTCGCCGGTGGACGGGGCCAAAGCGTCCAAGGTCCGCTGCGCCACCATGCCCGTGAGCGGCAGGCCGGCGGCTTGTTCCCAGCTCAACGACTCCGGTTTCCGCGTCACCATAGAGACCGGCAGGGCCACGAACTCCGCATAGGTGCCGCCGGCCACCGTGTCCCGGCGGCCGTACGCGTACACCTCATCGCCGGGCGAGAATTCAGGGGTGTCCGGCCCGACGTGCTCCACCACACCGGCAACGTCCCAGCCGGGGATCACCGGGAAGTGGACGTCCAGCATCCTGTCCAGCCCGCCGGACATCACCTTCCAGTCCACCGGATTCACGCTTGCGGCCTTTACGCGGATCAGCACCGTTCCCGGGGCTACCTTAGGCCGCGGAACTTCTGACTGCTCCAACACCTCCGGGCCGCCGTAACGGGAGTACGTCATCGCCTGCATGCTCTTGCCCAAATGGGTACTACCTTCCTGCTACTTCCTGTTTCGGTCCACCCTAGTGGCGGGCGGCCATGCTTTCCATGGGCCCGCAGCCCGCCGGCGTCATGGTCAGAACGCCCCGATCGCCGTGCCGTAGGCCAGCGGGACCAGGATCAGCGCCAGCAGGCAGACCGTCGCGATCCACCAGGCCCGGCTGCGCCGAACCAGCGCGATGCCGGCCAGGACCGGGGCGGCGATCATGATGACCAGGGCCGTCAGGCCGAAGAACCCGGTGGCAGGGTCGGGCGCCGCGCACTCCAGCAGGCAGCCGGTGAATCCGATGTACATCACCAGCAGCGCCCAGAACATCGGCAGGCCCAGCGCGGCCCAGCCGCCAATCACCAGAAGAAGGCCCCACCACACGGGACGCCGGGACGGCGCAGCAGTTTCGGTCACCGTGTTTGTCTACCAGCGCTGGCGGCCGGGGGCAACGTTTGGCCCGTCCGGGCTGTCCATGTTTTGAGCGGGCCCGCAAAGTTTCCGCAGGGCAGGGCGGTGTGCGGCCGCAAAACATGGACAGATCCTGCTGAACCTGGACAGCAGTCACGGGTCCGACCGCCGTCGGGTTGAATCTGGCCAGCAACCGAGGACCCGGCCACCCGCACCCCGCGGCCGTGTAGCGAATGTCACCCCTAGGGGAGAAATTTCGGCTCGAGGCCACGGCGTTACACCCTCCAGACACCACACCCCCAACCTGAGGAGTCCCATGAGCGTCGAAACCGCTGACGTCAACCTGCAGAACCTGCTGTCCGTGGACCGCGAGGCCGCAGACAGCCTGTTCCTGGAGGCCCGCACCGCGAACACCTTCTCCACCGAGCCGGTCTCGGACGAACAGCTCGCCGCCATCTATGAGCTGGCCAAGATGGGCCCGACCATGATGAACAACCAGCCGCTGCGCATCACCTGGGTTCGCTCCGCCGAAGCGCGCGAGAAGCTCGCCGCCCGGATGGCCGAGGGCAACCGTGCCAAGACGCAGTCCGCTCCGATGGTCGCCGTGCTCAGCTACGACACCGACTGGCACGAGCACTTCGGGACGTTCTTCCCGCACGCGCCGGAGCGCAAGGAGATGTTCGACGCCAACGCCGAAATGCGTGCCGAGGTGGCCAAGAACAACGCGTGGCTGCAGGCCGGTTTCTTCATCATGGCCGTCCGCGCCGTGGGCCTGCACGCCGGCCCGATGGGCGCCTTCGACGCCGCCGGCATCGACGAGGACTTCAACGCCGGCACCTCCAACCGCACCTTCATGGTGGTCAACGTCGGCACCCCGGGCGAGAACCCCTGGTTCCCGCGGCTGCCGCGCCTGGACGCCGAGATCGCAGTCCAGACGGTCTGATTCTCAGCTGAACCGCTGACGACGGCGGTGTCCACCTCCGGAGGCTTGCGAGCCTCCCCAAGGTGGTCACCGCCGTCGGGCTTTAAGCGGGAACGAGCGGGGAAGCAGGACTCAGCCGGGGGGCGGACTACGAACGGACGCCGCCGGCGGCGGCCAGAGGCCCGCTGTTGCCGTTGCGGTCTTCGGCCAGCACTGCGCGGTCTCGGCCCTGGGACTTCGCCTCGTAGAGTGCAGCATCGGCCGCCTCGATCGCCGCATCCAACGTGTGGGCATCCGGTGTGTCCGGTCCCTCGCCGATGGCGGCAATGCCGAAGCTCACGGTGGGCAGCGTGAAGTCCGGAAAGCCTGCCGTGCGCAGGTTCTGGCTGATGTGCTGGGCTACCTGCTTGGCTTGTTCGGGGGCAGCACCGGAGAGCAGCAGGATGAACTCCTCGCCGCCATAGCGTCCCACCAGATCGGTGGACCGGACGGTGTCGGTGCAGACCTGGGCGAAGGCGCGCAGCGCTTTGTCGCCGGCGGGGTGGCCATGGGTGTCGTTCACGGTTTTGAAGTGGTCCAGGTCCGCCAGCATCAGGCTGCCGGACCTGCCGCCGCGGCGCAGGCTGTCGATCCGGTCTGCGGCCAGATCAAGGAAGGCATTTCGGTTGAGCAGCCCGGTGAGCCCGTCGTGCAGTGCACGCTTTCGGAGGTCCCGGGAGGCCTGCTCTTCGCTGAACGTGGCCATGCTGAAGGAGACCACCACCATCAGCGCCATGGTGAACAGCGTGGTGGCAGCGCCCCCGAAGACGGTCTGGAAGATGCGGCCGTCCGGCCCGTCCGCCAGGAAGGCGGCCAACCGGCCAAAGTAGAAGGCTGACAGGAGCCCTGCAACGAACGCCAAGGGGCCACGCAAACGCGTAAAACCGCGGCGCAGCCGGAAAAGTTCGGAAGCCGCCAAGCCAAAAAACAGGGTCAAGAAGGCGAGAAACGCGGTTCCGCCGGCCCAGATATTCGTGCCGGGATGATCAACGGCGGCGGTCACGCCGGTAAGAGCCATGCTGGCCGCGATCAGCCACGGCACCGGTTTGCGGCCCTGCAGCGACCGGGTTCCCGTCCAAACACTCGCGGCGCCGAAGACCACCAGGACATTCGCCAAAGGAGTGGCCCACCACTGGTGTGCCGTGCCGTTCAGCAAATACCCGGCGGCACCGGTGAGGAACATGGCGATCGCGGCACACCACCAGGCGCTATAGGAGGCACGCGTCCGCCGGTAGGTCACCGCATAGAACAGGACCAGCAGAACGATGCCCACCACGGCGAAGGCAACCCTGAGGGTCGCTGTGTCCAGCACCATGGTCCGCCCCGCTGTTGGTCCGCCTATTGTGTCAACGTCAGTATTGCAGCGGGACTGCAGTCACGGTGACTCCAACATCGTTTGTGTCTTGAGTTTAGGCAGCGACGTGGCGGGCGGGGATCCGCGGGGCGCCCGGACGTTGCGACGGCGGCACCCGGGAGCGGGCACCGCCGTCGTCATCAAAGGGAGGGTCAGGAGAGCCTTGCGCCGCCCTGCCACAGGGCGTCGAAGGGGGCGTTGGAGGAGACCCGGGCCTTGATGCCCTCGGTCACGAAGGCCTTGGCGGTCCGTGCGGCCTCCAGCGGGGTGGCGCCCTTAGCCAGTTCGGCAGTCACCGCGGCGGCCAGCGAGCAGCCCGCGCCGGAGACGGCCACTTCGCCGACCTTCGGTGCGGACAGAACCTCCAGGGTGTCGCCGTCGTAAAACACGTCCACCGCGTCCGCGCCCGCCAACCGCACGCCGCCCTTGGCCAGCACTGCCGCGCCGGAGGCTTCATGGATGATCTTGGCGGCCGCCTTCAGGTCCTCGACGTCGTTGATGGTGATCCCGGCAAGGGACTCGGCTTCGAAGTGGTTCGGGGTAACGAAAGTGGCCAGCGGCAGCATCTGGGCCTTGAGCGCCTGGTCGGTGTCCAATGCGTGGCCGGGCTCCTGCCCCTTGCAGATCAGCACCGGGTCCAGCACCACGTTGTCCCACTGCTGGGTCTTTAGCGCCGCGGCGACCGTGTCGATCGTCAGCGGCGAGCCGAGCATGCCCAGCTTCACCGTCTTCAGCGAGCCTTCATAGCAGGTCTGGATGGCTTCCAGTTGGTCGGCGATGACGCCGGCGTCCACCGGGACAAAGCGGTGGTTCCAGTTGTCCTTCGGATCGAAGGAGACGATGCAGGTCAAGGCGGTGACGCCGTAGGTGCCCAGTGCCTGGAAGGTCTTCAGATCGGCCTGTGCGCCTGCGCCGCCGGTGGCTTCGGAGCCGGCGATGGTCAGCGTAATGGCGGGCGCGGTGGTTTCGGTGGTGGAAACAGACATGCGCCCATTTTCCACCCGTCCACCCACGGTTCCTAATAACGACGGCGGTGCTCGCCTCAGAGCGAACGCGCGCCGGCCTGCATGGCCGGGTCCGGTCAGTGGATATCCATCATCTTCCACACACTGAAGCGGCCGATCGCGGCGGCTATCCCGATAAGCGCCGCCAGTTCCAGCGTGCCGAACGGATCGCCGCTGGAGAGCGAGACCAGGATCAGGAAGGAGGCGGTGGTCATCACCAGGAAGAAGGCCAGTACGTGCAGCCACTGGTTGGCCACCGGCCGGAGCAAGAGGCCCAGCACAAACGCGATCGGCGCCCCGACCACCAGCCCAACGCCGCCGGCATACAGCCCGACGACCAGCGCCAGGAGCGCTGCCGACGCCAGTTGGTGGCCGTTGACCGGGCCGCCGACCAGGGTGAGCAGCAGGGCACCCAGCGCGAAAACAGAAACTGCCACCAGGAAACCCACCACAAAGGCGCCGAACCCGAACGTCACCCGGTGGCGCGGGTTGCTGCGCTCGAACGCGTCGAGCTCCGGTTCCTGTCTCATACAGCAAGAATAGGTCGGCCACCAAGGAACTGCCGGGTCGTGGGAGAATGGATGGCGGTCCGGGTGGCAGACGGACCCATTAGTGCTAATACAGCGGACGTTTCATCAGGCACTAGCCGGTGCGAAGCGTTGCGCGAACCACTTCTCTAAGGGTGACCCATCACAATGACTGAACTGCAATCCCGCACGCCTGCCCGCTTTGCCTCGATCGGCAGCCCCTATTTCGGCATCATGCTGGCCGTTATGGCCGTAGTCCTGATTCTGTCCAACATCGGCGCCGCCAAAGGCGTGGTCATCGGGCCGATTATTACCGACGGCGGTTTCTTCCTCTTCCCGCTGGCCTACATCCTGGGCGACGTGATCAGCGAGGTGTACGGCTTCAAGGTGGCACGCAAGGCCATCGTCACCACCTTCGCCCTGTCGATCTTCGCCTCGCTTTGCTACTGGGTCATCATTGGACTTCCGGGCTTCGACGACGACTTCGGCCGGATGAAGCAGCAGGCCCTTGAGGGCGCGCTCGGCCCCGTGCCGTTGATCGTGCTCGCCAGCCTGCTGGGCTTCCTGGTGGGTCAGACGTTGAATTCCTGGGTGCTGGTGCGGATGAAGGAACGCTGGGGCGAACGCCGCTTGTGGGCCCGACTGATGGGCTCCACCGGAGTCGGGGAATTCGCCGACACGCTGATCTTCTGCTCCATTGCGGCGTCCATTATCGGCATCAACGACGTCCCCACGTTCGTCAATTACGTATTGGTCGGCTTCGTCTACAAGACCTTGGTGGAGTTCCTCTTCGTCCCCGTTACCACAGCGGTGATCGGCTGGGTGAAGAGGCGTGAACCGTCCTACAATGCGCTGGCTTCGGATTCCTCTGCAGCCTGATCGCCGATGACCAGGGTCGGGACGCGCTCGCTGAGTTCTGACGGCGACAGGTTCGCTGACACGAGGATCTCCTCGGGCGCAACCCCGGCCTTCAGGGCTACATCAATGGCAACGTCCAGATTCGATTCAGCCTGGTCCATCTCCACCTGCAACCCCTCCACTGCTGCCGAAGCGGTCCAAACGTCCTTCAGGTGTTCTTCCATGGTGCTAACTTCCTATCTGGCCAGAACGAAGGTCCCTCTGCCCTAGCCGGAGACCTCTTCCCCTTCGGATGAAGGAACGAGTCCCGGATTCGTCAGCTTACAGTGTAAGGTCCGCACTTGGCACCCCGGATCGGGCACTTTGCCGGGAATTTTCCTAACCTTCTCCGGCGGCGCAAAAACCGCCGTCCGCAGCGGAAATCCCGCACTGCCGGTGCGGGATTCGCAAGGTGGAACGGCCTCCAGCCAGCGGCCGGCGTGAGGACAGGGGGGTGTCCGGGCGCGTAGGCTGGTGCGCAATCGCAGGAGGGGAGCGTCCGATGGCCGAGTCCGGAACGTCCGTATCGCCAGACGGGGACCACTCCGGTGGCGACAGGCCGAGGCTGGACCGGCAGCGGATTCTCGAGGCCGGTGCGGTGTTCATCGAGGAACACGGGGTCCGCCAGCTGAGCATGCGGCGCTTGGGCGCAGAGCTCGATGTCGAAGCCATGTCGCTGTACCGCTACGTGCCGTCGCGGGAGGACCTGCTGGACGGCATCGTGGAGTCGGTGGTCGACGAGCTGTATAGCGATCCAGAGGTATATGTGGAGCCGCGCCATGGCTGGCAGGACTACCTCCTCCGGCTGGCCCATGGCCTGCGCCGGCTGGCCATGAAGCATCCGCAAGTATTCCCGCTGATCGCCACGCGGCCCGCCGAAGCTCCGTGGGTTCGCCCACCGTTGCGAAGCCTGCGCTGGGTGGAGTCGTTCCTCAGGGCGATGACCAATGCGGGGTTCAGCAACGAGCAGGCCGTCGAGGCCTACCGGGCCTTCAGCAGTTTCCTGATCGGCAACCTGTTGTTGGAGGTGGCCGCGCTCGGCGCCGACATCGGGCCGGTGGAGGACCCCGAACCATCGCCCTCTCGTCGGGCGGACCTGACCAACTACCCGCTCCTGCAGGAATTGCAAGGCCTGTTGTCGGAAGACCGGTCCAAACAGGAGTTCGACGCGGCGCTTGATGCCCTGCTGGACAGGCTGGATAGCCAGCTCACCTGATGGCAGCCATGCCCGTGCCGCCAATGTTTTTCCCCCCGCCACCTGGAATTCACCCGAAAACTTTGCAGAACGATACTAAGCATGCTTTGCTTACATCGTAAGCACGGTTACTGTTGTGGCTCCGGCCCGCTGGAGCCATGGTTTCGCAGCAGGTGGCATCGCCCAGGAAGGCATCGCCGGGCTGCGCATGGATGAGGAGAAGGCATGCAGGTTATACGCGACAATTACGGCGCATCACGCTTCGATGCCTACGTTGATGGTGAAGTGGCCGCGTCGCTGAAGTACAAGATCCAAGACGGCGAAATGTGGCTCCTCGACATCGAAGAAGACCGCTGGCACCGCGGACTGGGACTCGGCGAGCCCCTGGTGCGCCGGGCGCTGGCGGAGGCGCACCGCCGTCGGCTGCGGGTGCTGCCGTTCTGCTCGGAGGCCAGGCAGCAGGTCTTCAACCATCCGGTCTTCCTGCAGTTGGTTCCCCAGGAGCAGCGCAGCCGATTCCACAAGTCCTGGGCATTGGAAGGCAAATCGCGTGCCGCACGCCGTAGGCGCCGGGTTCCGGCGGGCGCTGTCCGCGCCTCCGCCGACTCGAAGGCGGGAGCTCGATGAGCGGGAAACTGGGAGTGACGGTGCGTGTTGACCTGGAATGCTCATCGGCGCATATTGACGTGCGCGGGCGGGTCGATGAGCGCAACGTCCTGGCGGTGTATTCACTCGCGAAGCGGGCAAATTCTTTGGCTGCAGGTCTGGAAGTGACCATAGACCTGCAGCATGCCTCGGTGGACGGAGCAGTCCTGTGGCATCTGCAGGCGTGCGCGGTTTCCGGGTTCCTGCCCGAGCATACCGATCCTGAACAGGCTGAATGCCGGCTGGTCATCCTGGCGCCCCTGGCGCAGGATGAGCAGGCCGACGTCGTGCTTGCCGCCTAAGCGGCAGACCCACCCAGCGCGGAAGGCCGCCGTCGTGATCTTTTGGATTGCGACGGCGGCCTTCCGCTTGTGGAGATGTAGCCGCGAAGCTCAGGCGTAATAGCGGCCCAGCACCTCGGCCTTGAAGTCGAAGAAGGAGCCGTCGTCGATGGACAGCCGGGCATCGTCGACCAGCTTCACGGTGAAGCGTTCGTTGTGGATGGAAATCAGCGTGTGGCTGACCATCTCGTTCGCCTTGAACAGGTGGTGGATGTAGGCCCGGGTGTAGTTGGCGCAGGTGTAGCAGTCGCAGCCGTCCACCAGCGGCGTGAAGTCCAGTTTGAACCGGCGGTTGGACAGGTTCTTGCGGCCGTCCGGGGTATAGAACGCCGAGTTGCGGGCCACGCGGGTGGGGGAAACGCAGTCGAAGGTGTCCGCGCCGTTCTCGATTGCGGTGAAGATGTCGTCCGGCTCGGAGATGCCGAGCAAATGCCGCGGCTTGTCCTCGGGCAGTTCCTCGGTGCACCAGCGCACGATGGTGCCCAGGTTTTCCTTCTCCAGTGCGCCGCCGATGCCGAAGCCGTCAAAGTTCATCGCACCAAGGTCCCGGCAGGCCTTGCGCCGCAGGTCTTCGTACTGGGCGCCCTGGATCACGCCGAAGAGTGCCTGGTAGGGCCGGTGCGAGCGCTCGTCGGTGAGCCGCTCGTGTTCCGTGACGCAGCGTTCGGCCCACAGCCGGGTGCGCTCCAGCGACTCCTCCTGGTAGCCGCGCGAGTTCATCAGTGTGGTCAGCTCGTCGAAGGCGAACATGATGTCCGCGCCCAGCTGGTGCTGCACCTGCATGGAGATCTCCGGCGTGAAGCGGTGCTTGTCGCCGTTGAGGTGCGACTTGAACCAGACGCCGTCGTCGTCAACGTGCGCCAGCCGCTCCTTGCCGGGTGCCACCTGGTCGTCCGCGCCGGTGCTGGCCGCGGCAGCGTCCATGTTGATGACCTTCTTGAATCCGGAGCCGAGGCTCATCACCTGGAAGCCGCCGGAGTCGGTGAAGGTGGGCCCGTCCCAGTTCATGAACCTGCCCAGGCCGCCGGCCGCATCGAGCACCGCTGCGCCGGGCTGCAGGTACAGGTGGTACGCGTTGGCCAGCAGTGCCTGCGCGCCGAGTTCCTTCATGGATTCGGGCAGCACCGCCTTGACCGTGGCCTTGGTGCCGACGGCGATGAACGCCGGGGTCTGGATCTCGCCGTGCGGCGTGGTGATGGTGCCGGTGCGGCCCTGGAACCCGCCGCCGTTCTCCTCGATCCGGGCAGGGGAGAGGCTGGCGGTGTTGGCGAGGCGGTTGCCGACGCGAAAGGAAAAATCAGACTGGGGCACCCCACTATTTTGCCTTACCCGACGCACCGCAGGGCGCGGGGGCACAGGTGGGCGACGAATGGCTATCCAGCGAGTGGCCAGACGAACGACTGCATGTCGGTCCGCTCACAGAATGATGGTTGCCTGAGGCAAGCGAATTAGGATGGACAAAGGCTTCTGGCGCGATGCGCGCGCCCCTCTGACGTTCGCCTGCTCGGCCGTCCGCCCCGCCGGGTCCGTCCGGCCACAGCGCCCCTTGCTTTTCCCGCATTCGAAGCCGGCGCGGCGGGCCAAGGTCTTTCGCCGCTCCGTATCGATCGACCTCGCGGGAGTCGCGGGAGTCGCGGTGCCGGCGGTCCAGTTGGCTGGCGGGATCTTGCGGCTCGCGGCCATAAGGTCCCTCCGGTGGGTGATGGAGGCGAAGCATCGTGGATAGTGTGGCAAACGAAAGGTAGGCAGCATGGCGACGCAGTACGCACGCGAATTCTTCCGGGTAGGTCCGGCGCGCCAAGACCATATTGTGGCCACCCGCTGCGGCATCAGCGTCGGCCTGCCGCTGCTCGCCCTGCTGGCCATGGGTCGGTTCGATCTAATGATTTTCGCCGCCTTCGGCGCCTTCACCGGCATCTATGGCCGGGGAGAGGCCCACGGAGCCAGGCTGCGGCATCAGGGCGAGTTTGGCATATTGATCATGCTGGTCATGTTCCTCGGTGCCCTCACCGCCATGGCCGACGCCGGACCCTGGGGGATTGTTTTCGGCACCACCGTGGTGGCTGGTCTGTGGTCTCTGGCGGTCAACTATTTCCAGCTGCGCCCGGCGGGCGTCATCTTCTTTACCTTCGGCTATGCGGCCATTGGTTCCATCTCGCTGACCGCGCCACTGTGGCAGGCCATGTTAACCGGCCTGGCAAGCGTGGTGCTGGCCATGCTGATCGGTATCAGCAGCCGGCTGGTGCCGGCCTGGCGCACGTCCTTGGCGCCGCCGCCCCGGCCGCAGTTCACGCGCGAGCACTGGAGGGAATTCCGCGTTGAGGCCGGAGCCAATGCGCTGGCGGCATTGACCGCCGGAACCCTCGCCACGGTGGTGGGACTGGGCCACAACTACTGGGCGATGGTAGCTGCCGTGGCACCGATCGCCGGACCCAGCCTGGCCCAACGGGTGAAAAAGGGCGTGCACCGCATCCTGGGGACCTTCGCGGGCGTGGCGGTAGCCGGGCTGTTGCTGGCCCCGCGACCGGAGCCCTGGGTCCTGGTCCTGATGGTGATCGTGCTGCAGTTCAGCGCGGAAATGTTCGTGCTGCGCCATTACGCGCTGGCGCTGATCTTCATCACGCCGCTGGCCCTGATCATGACCGAACTTGCGGCCCCCACCGATCCGCGGGAACTGATGGTGGACAGGGCGCTGCAGACCGCCATCGGCGCGCTGGTGGGCATCAGCCTGGTGTATCTCATGCACCAGCGGTCAATCCGCGAGAAGAACCGGCGCCGTTTCCAGCGCCGGCAGCAAGGCGGAGCCTAAGCGCGGGGCGATTCACACTTAACGGAGGAAACTCCGCCGGGCGAGGACCTGGTTGCCTAGTCGGAGCCGGGTCCCGCGGTGCTGCCGAGCACCAGCGGGTCGGCGCCGGGCAGCGCGTTGTTGCGCCAGGCCTCCCAGCCGTCCCGGATCTCGGCCAACCGCCTGGCACCGAGCCCATAGCAGCTGATCAGCACCTGGCTGCCACCCTCCGGCCTGCCGTCGGGGTGCGATGGGGTTTCAGCGACGATCAGCAGGCCGCCTCCACGATCGGCATACGCATCAACGGTCAACCCCAGCTGGCGGTCGGAGCGGAACCACACCCTTCCGGAAATCTCTTCCCCGGTGGCCAGCGATGCGCTGTACGTTTCGCCCGCCGTCGGCAGGTTGTCCAGGCCAAGGCTGGGGAGCAGCCCGCCCGACGGGATGGAGTCTGCGCCGAGGTAGGTGGTCTGGCGGGGGTCATTGGGGTGCCGTTCCAAGGCGAACCTCAGCTGCTGGAGGAAAGTCAGCCAGCCTTCGGTGATGTCCTCCCACCATTCGTCGGACTGCTCGCCGGACTCCGCGCCCCGCTGAAGGGTGAGCCGGACACCGTCGCCCACTGGCTCCAGGATGAAGGCGTCGCTGTCGCCCATGGTGAGCTTTTTGTGGTCTTCGGCCTCGGTGGCGTCGCTGAAGTAGATCTCGCGGATCTCCTCGTCCAGTCCGGCCATGTCCCAGCCGTGCCATTGCGCGATGCGTCTGGGTTCGCGCAGCATGGTCCACACCTGGCGGGCATCCGCGTTGATGTGGACGCTGAGTGAACCGGGCTCCGTTGCAACTCCGCTCTCCGTCATGCGGCCGACTCTACTCCCGGGCCGCCGGGAGTGACCAGAGGCCGTATGCGGGGCGTTAGGAGTTTCGGTGCTGGACGTCCAGGGCGCGGATGGCCACCAGTTCGTTGCTGATCCGGCGGTCCAATTCGACCGGTTCCAAAGTTTCCGACCCGCCGTGCGTACGCAGGTACAACAGCGCGGTCAGCCGCAGTTCGCGCCACTCGCGCTCCGCCGTGCGGTCGGCGGCGGCCATGGCCCGGTGGATTTCCTTGTCATAGAGGTTCGGTTCGTTCAGTTGGCGCTGGCGGACCTCGGCGTTGATCTTCGCGCGGAAGGGATCGTCATCAGCGTCGTCCGGAGCGCGCAACGCTTCGGCCAACTGCACCGCCTCCGCACGGTCCTCTTCGCTGCCCGATTCGCGCAGGATGTAGGCGGCCATGGCGAGTGCCGACTCGATCCATTTCCACCGGCCGAAGTTCCCGTCGAAGGGCTGGTCAATGATCAGCCGGCACACCGTGAGCGCGCGCTCGCGGTCGTCCAGTTCCACGAACAGCGTGTGCGCGAGGTCCCGCACGTCCTGCAAATGGCTGCCGGCTTTGGCGTTGAGCCCGCGGCTCAAGCGAGCGGCCAACCGCTGCACCCCGGCATTGCGGGCATGCGCGCGGGCCACCGCCACCACCACGGCTTCGGGCGTGCCCTCCTCGGCCGGAATCAGTTCCAGGTCGTCCTGCGCCAGCGCGCCGGGCAATTGGGCGGGACGGCGTGAGGAAGCAATGCGGATGCGTGACCCGTGGGCAATGCGCACCCGGCTGCCGTCTTCCAAGGTAGCCACCACCACCGCCGGAGTGCCGAAATCATCAGGAACGACGGCGGTGTCCGACACCGGTGCGGAATGCTCACCGGAGCGTGTCAGGAACCGGGCTCCGGTGCCTACGCTTTCGGCCTTGACATGGTGGATGAATGTCTCGGCCTGTTGTTCCGTCATGGGTCATTCCTTAGTCACGCTCGCGATCGTCAGAACAGTATATGAAATCGTTACCTTTCGGTTGGGAGGCCCGCCAAGGTGTGCCGCGAGACGCAATGATGAAACGATGGATCGTGACCGTCATCTCACCGGGCAGCTTTGATGCGGGCGCAGGATGGTCTGCCAAGTTGGTCCCGGCACTGGCAGCGATGTCCCAAAAAAGTCGGTATCCGAAGCAGTATCGAGGACCAAAGGTGACCGCTATCGCCGATAGCGTCGAAGACATCGAAAAGCTTCCGGAACCGCATCTTTGTCAAGGCTCCGGGAAGCGCACCCAACGTACAGCAGCCCTACGTTCTGTGGAAGTTGAAGCCTGCCATGAGTATCATCTTTGCCCCCGAGGCCCGTAGCGGCCTGGTTCCGACGCACGCCCCCGTTCAGCCCGAACAGTTCCGCAACCGGAGCCACCTCACCGTGCTGCTGCGCGCCGCCGGCATGATCCTGACGGATCTTGCCAACCGGCGCAGCCAACGGCCGGTCACGCTGAAGCGGTTGCGCTGTCAGGACCAGCACCAGGAGCAGGCCAGGGACTTGGCCGCCCAGATGTACACCTGGACGCTGCCCAGGTAGGAGCGCCGACTTCGGCGGGAGAGCGACTCCGGGCCGGGCGGGTTAGTGCCGGCGGGCGGCGCACGTCCTGATCATCGAGTATTCACTAGGCGCCCTTTTCACGGCTGAAAAGGGCGCCTAGTGAATACTCGGCGGGGTTGGCGGGGTTGGCGGGGTTGGCCGGGTTGGCGGGGTTGGCGGGGTTGGCCGGGTTCCGAGCGGGGGCAGAGAGTCCTGCCGGATCGTTGGTCAGCGGCACCAGCCTGCGTGCGCCAGCGCCTGGCGCAGCAGATTGCCGCGGCCGCCGATGAACTCGGACTGGACCGCCTGGCTGAGGGCATCCTCCGGCGTCATCCAGCTGAGCTCCAGCGCGTCCTGGCGGGGGTTGCATTCCCCGGTGACCGGGATGACGTAAGCCAGCGCCACGGCGTGCTGCCGGTCATCGGTCAGGCCGGTCTCGGACGGCGACGGGAAATACTCGGCCACGGTAAACGGCACCGGGCTGGCCGGCAGTTGCGGAAAAGCCAGCGGCCCCAGGTCCTTTTCCAAATGCCGGAGCAGGGCAGCGCGGACCGTCTCGCGGTACATCACCCGTCCCGATACGAAGGTGCGGACCATCTCGCCTTCGGCGGATGCCTGCAGCAGCAAACCGATCTCCGTTACGTATCCCAGCGAGTCCAGCCGCACCGGCACAGCCTCCACGTAAAGCATGGGCAGGCGTTGCCGTGCCTCGTGCAGATCCTCGTTGGAGAGCCAGCCGGGATAGGGGTCGGGGGTGCGAACGCTCATGTACTTGTTCTACAGCACCGCTGCGATGCCAGTCACGCCGGCGGCCCAGACGGCGCGTCCGGAGGCGTTACTTCCGCGCCCCGGGTGGGCCCGGCATCGCCGCTGGCCCGCGGTACATTGCGTGACTTATTCGGACCACCGGCCCGGCGAATCAGTCGACGTCGGCGGGTCTGGAGAGGGCATCCGGCCGGACAGTGAACCGCAGCCGCCCAGGGGCGGCCGGGCCCGCGCCGTCCGGGTGATCCACCAGCAGGGTCTGCCCGGCGGCCCCGGCGGCCCCGTCCGCCAGGGACCCGGCGGCCCCCGCCTCGGCGAGGCGGTCCCGCAGGGCGGTGAGGTCGTCGTCGTACTCAAAGGAAAGTTCCAGCTGCTCCGCGGCGCCGTGCCGCACCGCGACCAGCCCGCCGTTCTTCGCCGCGAAGTCTGCCCATTCGCCGGCGGCGCCGAACCGGGGGTGCGCACCGATCCCGCGGAGCGTGGCAACCGCGCCCGGGACATCCGGCGTCCCCCAGACCGGCATCACGGCCAGTGCCGGGTCCGGCTGTTCGGGCCCGGGGTGGCTGCCGAAGGACGGCGAGGCCGGCTCGGCCAGAAAGCTGAAGCCGGACGGCGCCGTGATCCTGGCGGTGCGGCCACGGTCGGCGTCCTCGATCGCCGCCTGGGTGCCGTCGGTGGCGGTGCGGCGGACGAATTCGTCCAGGTCGCGGACCTCGAAGCCCAACTGCACGCGGCCGTCCGAGGGGTCCCCGGGCTCGACCCGGCGCAACCCCAACCGGCCGGAGGCGGCGTCAAACTCCAGCCAAGCCCCGCCGTCGTCGGCCGAACACACCAGCCCGGCGGCGGCCAGCAGCTCCCGCCACGGGTCAATTCGGGACGTGAACACAACGGGGCGCACGCGCAGCACAGCAATCTCCTTCAGGGTCAGCAACGAAGTTACCTCGAAACTACTAGACGGAGCGGCCCCGCCGTGCTGCCATGAGGGCATGCCTGCAGAACTTCCGGAATTGCTGTTGCCCGACGCCGCCGCGTGGCGGACCTGGCTGGAGGAACACCACGCCGCTTCGGCTGGGGTCTGGCTGATCCTGCACAAGAAGGGAGGCACGGTGACGGAACTGGACTACACCGGGGCCCTGGAAGAGGCCCTGTGCTTTGGCTGGATCGACGGGCAGGCGCGCCGCCGCGATGCCGAAAGCGTCTTCCAGCGGTTCACCCCGCGCGGCAAGCGCAGCATCTGGTCGCAGCGCAACGTCGGGTTCATCGAAAAGTTGGAGCAGGAGGGCAAGATGCACGACGCCGGCCGGGCGGCGGTGGCGGCCGCGCAGGCCGACGGCCGCTGGGAGAAGGCCTACGCCGGTCCGGCCACGGCCCAGGTGCCGGCGGACCTGGCCGCGGCGCTCGCGGCCGTCCCGGAGGCGCAGGCGATGTTTGACGTGCTCACCTCGCAGAACCGGTTTGCCCTGATCCACCGGCTGGGCCAGCTGAAAACCGACGCCGGGCGGCAGCGCAAGATCGCCGGCTTTGTGGAGATGCTGGCCCGGCACGAAACGCCGTACCCGCAGCAAAAAATGCCGTCCTGACCTCGCCGGCGGCGGGCCTCGCGGCCTGTCGGGGTGAAACGGGTCGCTGCGGGGGTCATCCGGCCAGCGTGGCCGCGGCCTCCAACGTCATCCACGCCTGCAATTGGGTGGAAAGTTCGACGCCGGTGCCTGGCTCCGGCTTCCCCGCTGCAGGTACCGCGGGGTCGGCGGAGAAGACCAAGACCTCCCAGCTGCGGTGGTTCTCGATGGCGCGCCCGGCCCAAAAGCCTTCCGCGGTGTCCGCGACCATCCGCGCGGCCAGCTCGCGGACCTCGCCAGGCAGCTTGTCGGACCGCGCCGCCACGGCCAGGTAGCGGGCCAGGATCCCGGTGAACAGTCCGCCGTCGCCGGCGCCGTGGGTGCGCAGGATCAGTTTCCGGCCCGCTTCCTCGGTGACCTCGGGCTGCTGCACCAGCGCGGCCGCTATGCCGTGCACCAGTTCGGCCGCGCGCTGCAGATCGGTGTCCCGGCCCACTTCCAGCAGCGCCGCCAACACCGGACCCTGGTTGTAGGTATAAACGTCCGGCACCAGGACGGGCTTCCCGGAGGCAAGGCGCACGCCGTCCAGGTACAGACGCCGCTCCGGGTCGTAGAGTTCGGCGTCCAGCCAGTCCAGCAGCCGCGCGGCCTGGCCGGTGTCGCCGGCGCGGGCCAGGTACAGCGCGGCCGGCGCCGTGGCCGGCGTGTTCTTGAAGTCCCGGGCGGTACTCCAGAACAGCCCGCCGCCCAGATCCGGGGTGTGCGCCGATTCCAGCTGGGGCAGCAGCCGGCGCGCCGCGGACCTGGGCCGAAAGCGCGGTTTGTTCGCGTCGGCCGCAAGCTTGTCCAGCCGCTGCGTGGCCAGGGCCAGCCAGGCCATGTCGTCGTAGTAGGCGTTGGGGAAGCGGAACCCATTGCGCCAGCGGACGGTACGCAGCAGCCGGGCAGCCAGGCGGCCCGCGCTCGGGCCGTTGCCGCCGTCGTAATGCTGTTCCCGGCGCAGCTCCCGCCGGCCGGCATCCACCAGGCAGTCCAGGAAATGTGCCTGCCACCAGTAGTGCCACGGTCCGGTCCAGCCGGGCGAGGGCCGGCGGACGGCGCCCAGCAGCGTGAAGGGCAGCCCCAGCAAACGGTGGCCGAAATGGCGGACGACGGCGATCGCCGCCTCGTCCGCGCGGCCCGCCGCCAGCGTGGGGTTGGGCGGGCGGAAGGATCCGCCGCCGCCGGGCAGGGTGGGCATGGGCACTAGCCTAACGGCGGACAGGTACCCGGACAGACAGGGCATTCTGCTCGCAGGGCTCACCGGTGAACACGGTGTGCTCCGGGCCACACTAGGCTGAGGTGCAGTGCCGCCGGTGGACCGGCGGCGGCGAAAGCACGTTAAGAGGATGAGGAGGACTCAGTGGAGGTTAACGGAGCCGTAGCTCTGATTACCGGCGGAGCATCAGGACTGGGGGCGGCGACGGCCCGACGGCTGCATGCTGCCGGAGCATCGGTGGTACTGATGGATCTGCCCGGTTCGAAGGGGGAGGAGTTCGCCTCCGAACTGGGGGACCGGGCCGTGTTTGCGCCCGCCGACGTGACCGATGAGAACCAGGTGCAGGCGGCGGTGGACCGGGCGGCGGCGTTGGGGCCGCTGCGCATCCTGGTGAATTGCGCCGGCGTCGGCACCCCGGGCAAGGTGCTGGGGCGCGAGGGCGTGTTGTCGCTGGAAGCGTTCAGCAAGGTGGTCCAGATTAACCTGATCGGCACGTTCAATGTGATCCGGCTTGCCGCCGCCGCGATGGCCGAGACCGAACCGGCAGAAACCGAACTGGGCGGCCCGGAACGGGGAGTCATCATCAACACGGCCTCCGTGGCGGCCTTCGACGGCCAGATTGGCCAGCCCGCCTACGCCGCATCCAAGGGCGGGGTGGCGGCGATGACGCTGCCGCTGGCCCGGGAACTGGCGCGCTCGCTGATCCGCGTGGTCACCATTGCGCCCGGCATCTTCGAAACCCCCATGATGGCCGGACTGCCGCAGCAGGCGCAGGAATCGCTGGGCCATCAGGTGCCGCATCCGTCCCGGTTGGGCCGGCCGGCGGAATACGCGGAACTGGCCGCGCACATCGTGGCCAACAGCATGCTCAACGGCGAGACCATCCGGCTGGACGGTGCCATCCGGATGGCGCCGAAGTAGGCCGGCTAGGTTCTCGACACGTCCCGGGGGCGGGCTTCTGGGGCAGCTACTCGCACCGCTAAGGATGACGTGAGGCGGCGGGCGCCCATGACGGCGGCCCACCTCAGTCGGAGGGCAGCCACGTGGGCGTCCCGCCCCGGGCGGCGCCGGCAGGCGACGGGCCCGGAGGGCGACGGGCCCGCGGTCGGAGGGCCGCCGCCGTCGTACGCTTGAGGGGATGCCGCGCCCACGCAGCGGAATCAGCAGTGCCGGGACAAACCGGCAAGCCTGTTGGACGCGAAAGGACTTGGCCCATGCCGCACGCCGCCCGCGATCGGGACCTCGATGCGAGCCTTCGCGCCGACGTGCGCCGGGTGAGCACGCTGCTGGGCGAATCGCTGGTGCGCCAGCACGGGCCGGACCTGTTGGAGCTGGTGGAACAGGTGCGGCTGCTAACCAAGGAGTCCAAGG
This sequence comes from Arthrobacter sp. NPDC089319, assembly GCF_040684925.1. Taxonomy (NCBI): domain Bacteria; kingdom Bacillati; phylum Actinomycetota; class Actinomycetes; order Micrococcales; family Micrococcaceae; genus Arthrobacter; species Arthrobacter sp. NPDC089319. The sequence continues at coordinate 365,423 of NZ_JBFBGZ010000002.1, forward strand.
AAGCGGCCCGCGGCGAGGGCGAAGCGACCGGGCCATGGACCGCCCGCGACGTGATCGACCAGGTCCGCGAACTGCTCGCCGGGCTGGACGTAGACCAAGCCACCGATCTGGTGCGGGCGTTCGCCTTCTATTTCCATCTGGCCAACGCTGCCGAGCAGGTGCACCGCGTGCGCCAATTGCGCGTCCGGCCGGAGGAGGACGGACAACTGCTGCGCACCGTCGCGCAGATCGCCGATGAAGCCGGACCGGAAGCGCTGCAGCGCGCGGTCAATCAGCTGGACGTTCGGCCGGTCTTTACGGCCCATCCGACCGAGGCATCGCGCCGGACCGTGCTGGACAAGCTCCGGGCCATCTCCGACCTCCTCTCCACGACGACGGCGGAAGGGAGTACGGCGCGGCGGCGGCAGGACCGGCGGCTGGCCGAAATCATCGACCAGATGTGGCAGACGGACGAACTGCGGCAGGTGCGGCCCAGCCCGGTGGACGAGGCGCGCAACGCCGCCTACTACCTAGGCAATATCCTCACCAACACCATGCCGGAGCTGATGGGGGACCTGTCCGAACTGCTCGCCGAACACGGTGTGTCACTGCCCCACGACGGTGCCCCTCTGCGTTTCGGCTCGTGGATCGGCGGCGACCGGGACGGCAACCCGCATGTGACCGTGGACGTGACGCACGAGGTCTTCCAGCTGCAGAACCAGCATGCCGTCCGGATCAACATCGGCTTCGTGGACACCCTGATTGCGGTGCTCTCCAACTCGACGACGATCGTGGCGGCCACCGGCGAGCTGCTGGATTCCGTGGCCGCGGACCTGGAGAACCTGCCGGGCCTGGACCCTCGGGTGCGCGAACTGAACGCCAACGAACCGTATCGGCTGAAGCTGACCTGCATTAAGGCGAAGCTGCTGAACACCAGTGCGCGGATCCAGCGCCGGTTGCCGCACGAACCGGGGCGCGACTACAGCTCGACGGCGGAGGTGTTGGCCGATCTGGGGTTGATCGAGCAATCGCTGCGTGCGCATACCGCGTCGCTGGTGGCCGACGGTTCGCTGGCTGCGGTGCGCCGGGCGGTATCCACCATCGGACTGCATCTGGCCACCTTGGACTTCCGGGACAACGCCGGCAAGCACCACAAGGCCGTCGCGGCGCTGCTGGCCGCCCGCGACGCGGAACGCGTGCCGGCCGGGGTGCCTGCGGGCGCGCCGGCGGGCGGGCCGGCAACGGAGGCCGGAGCGTCGGGGGCCCCGGCACCGGCGAGTGCGTCGGCTACTACGGCGGTTGCACCTGCAGCCGCCTCGGTGGACGCTGCCGCGCCGGGAAGTTACCTGGAGCTGGGGCCAGGCCCGCGGCAGCAACTGCTCTCCTCGCTGCTGCTCACGCCCGGGCCGCTGGCACCGCCGTCGTCGTTGAAAAAGAAGCGCGCGCGCACGCTGGAGGTGTTCCAGGCGATTGCCGACGCGCTGCGCCAGTACGGCCCGGACGCGGTGGAGACGTACATCGTGTCCCGGGTGCGCGGCGCCGACGACGTGCTGGCGGCGGTGGTGCTGGCGCGCGAGGCAGGCCTGTTGGAGCTGAGCGGGGCCGAGCCGGAGGCGTTGATCGGGTTCGCGCCGCTGCTGGAAAGCGTGGAGGCCCTGCGCAGCGGCGGCCAGATCCTGGACGATCTGCTCTCGGATCCGCAGTACCGCCGGATCGTGCAGCTGCGCGGGGACCTGCAGGAAGTCATGTTCGGTTACTCCGACTCCAACATGGAAGCCGGCGTGGCCACCAGCCAGTGGGAGATCCACAAGGCCCAGTTGGTGCTGCGGGATGTGGCGGCCCGGCACGGCGTGCGGCTGCGCTTCTTCCACGGCCGCGGCGGATCGGTGGGGCGTGGCGGCGGACCGACGTACGACGCGATCCTCGCCCAGCCCAACGGCGCACTGGCCGGCGAGATCAAGTTCACCGAGCAGGGCGAAGTCATCTCGGACAAATACACGCTGCCGGAGCTGGCCCGGGAAAACCTGGAGCTGGCGCTCGCGGCGGTGCTGCAGGCGTCCGCCCTGCACCAGGAACCGAGGACGTCCGAGGCCGAACGCGGGCGCTATCACGCGGCGATGGAGGAGATCTCCGGCGCAGCCTATGGGCGGTACCGCTCGCTGGTGGAGCATCCGGACCTGCCGGAGTATTTCCGGGCTGCGACGCCGGTGGAGCAGCTGAGCGCGGTGAAATTCGGTTCGCGTCCCGCAGACCGCCCGGAAGCCGGCCCAGCCGCCGGTCCGGGGTTCGGCAAGCTGCGGGCGATTACCTGGGTGTTCGGCTGGACCCAGTCGCGGCAGATTGTTCCCGGTTGGTACGGCGTGGGCACCGGTTTGCGAGCCGCCCGGGCCGCCGGGCTCCAGCCGCTGCTGCGCGAGATGATCAGCAACTGGCACTACTTCCAGTCCTTCATCTCGAACGTGGAAATGACGCTGGCCAAGACCGATCTGGAGATTGCAGCGCACTACGTCGCCACGCTGGTTCCCGCCGAGCTGCGGCACCTGTTCGACGACATCCGCGCCGAGTACGAACTCACCGTGGCGGAAATCCGGATGCTCACGGGCGAAAACCAGCTGCTGGACAACCAGCCGGTGCTGCAGCGCTCGCTGGACGTCCGCGACCAGTACCTGGACCCGATCTCCTACATGCAGGTGGAGCTGCTGCGGCGCATCCGGGCGTCGGAACCGAACGAGGCGCTCCAGCGGGCCATGCTGATCACCGTCAACGGGATCGCCGCCGGCCTGCGGAATACCGGGTAACGCGGCGCGGGTGCGTTGTCCTGGCTGGCGGACCGCGGGACGGGCGCGTCGGCGGGTGGGGAGGCGGGTAGCGCCGGTGGGGCGCGTGGATCCGGGCCCTTCGCTCCCATGTATCGGCCTAACGTCCCACGTTTCGGTCCGCCGATACGGCCCTGACGTGGGACGACGTTGACGGAGGCTGACAATACGTGGGAGCGAAAGTCAACGGGCGGCTGGCGTCCGGCGTCCGGCCAGCCCGGCACGCTGCCTGGGGTGCGGTGCCAAGGCCTACTGCAGGGCCCCGGCCGCTTCCGCCCAGCGGGAACCTCGGGTTGCCCGGGGCCTGCCTGGACCGGCATGCTGTGGAGCATGACCAAGCTGCAGCCCTCCGGAAACTTGTTCGGCCATGACGTCAGTGCCGCCATCGATGCTGAGCCGGACGGAGTGCTGCAGCTGGATGAGCATCTGGCGCGGATCTGGGAGCAGGCCGCGCCGCTCCTGGCCGTCCGGGACAATGACGCCCACACGCTGTACGCGTTCGGCCTGGCCCAAGCCATGCTGGCCGCACATCCGGAGGCCGACGCCGGCGTCGTGCTGCCGGCGATCATGCTGCACGACATCGGCTGGTCCCAGGTGCCGCCGGACGAGGTGCTCTCCGCCATTGCCCCCGGCGGCGGCCGGCCCGACCTGGTGCTGCTGCATGAGAAGGAAGGCGCCCGGCTGGCGGCGGGAATCCTGGAGCAAACCGGCCACCAGACGGAGCTCATTCCGCGCATCCTGGAGATCATCGACGGGCACGATTCGCGCAAGGAGGCACTCTCCATCGAGGACGCGATCGTCAAGGACGCGGACAAGACCTGGCGGCTCAGCCCGCACGGCCTCGACACGGTGATGGAATGGTTCGGGCTGGACCGCGGCCAGGCCCTGCGGCTCTGCAGCCAGCGCGTGCTCGGCCACCTGTTCACCGCGGAGGCGGAGGCGATGGCCCGGGCTTTGTCCGCGCTGGAATCGGCCACCCTGTGGCCGCAGCGTCAGGCGCTGCTGGCGCGTTAGGCGCGGTGTCGGCCGGTTGCCGCCAGGGCGTTAGGCGCGGTGTCGGCCGGTTGCCGCCAGGCGCGTTAGGCGCGGTGTCGGCCGGTTGCCGCCAGGCGCGTTAGGCGCGGTGTCGGCCGGCCGCCGCCAGGGCGCTAGACTCGTTGTCGGCCGGCTGCCGCCTGGGCGCCGGCGGTGGAGCGCGGATGGAATGACGACGGCGGTGCCCGGCTCCGCGGGTCCGCCTGCGGAACGTGGGAGGCAGCTATGGCCGGCGGAAGCCGCGAAGCGGGTCGTTCGGTCACCTCCCGGGTGCTGGCCATCCTGGAAGCCTTTGAGCAGTCCCGGGCCGCGCTGAGCCTGACCCAGATCGCCGAGGGCTCGGGCCTGCCGCTGAGCACCACGCACCGGCTGGTCGCCGAACTGACGGACTGGGGCTTTCTCTCCCGCGGCGCCAACGGCCGGTATCAATTGGGTATTCGGCTGTGGGAGTTGGCGCAGAACGCAGGCCGCCAATTGCGCGATGCCGCGCGGCCGTACGTGCAGGACCTGTTCTCGCTCACCGGAGAAACTTCGCAGTTGGCCGTCCGGGAAGGCCACGAGGTGCTCTACATTGAGCGCATCTACGGCACCAAGCGCGTCCCGCGTGCCTCCAGGGTGGGCGGACGGCTGCCGATGCATGCCACCGCCGTCGGCAAGGTCATCCTGGCCTATGAGGAGGAATGGGTCCGCACCGCCTATCTCAACCGGCAGCTGGAGCGATCCACGGCCCACACCCACATTGTTCCCGGGTTGCTGGCCGAGGAGCTGGACCAGATCCGCGAGCAGGGTTATGCCACCACGCTGGAGGAAGTCCGGCTGGGCTCCTGCTCCATCGCCGTGCCGGTCTTCCACACCGGCAGGATTGGCGCCGGACTGGGGCTGGTGCTGCTGACCTCCCAGGCTGGGACGATGACGCGGCACCTGCCTGCCTTGCGCGGGGTTTCGGCGCAGATTGAGCGGGCCACCGCGCATATCCCGCTGGAGTCGTTGCTGGGCAGCCATGCCGCGCGGAAGACCTGAACCGCCCGGGTCGACGACGGCGCAACACCCGGGCGCGCCCTGCCGGACAAGCGAGGGACACTAAGCACTATTGGTTTCCGCTCAGTGGAAGCAGTAGATGTGCGTCACAGGGTGATGTAGGCAACACTGGAGTCAGATCAACCCGCTGAAGTCGGAAACGGCTGCCGCGGGAGCCGACCCCAAGGAGTTCCAGATGTCATCCTCAACCGAAACGGCAGCTTGTCCGTTTGGCCACGGTGCCCAGGCCCCTGCCGGACACCACGGCTACGAGCCGTTCCAGATGAAGGACCCGTTCCCGGCCTACGCCGAGCTGCGGAACGAACAGCCCATCATGTTCGACGAGCGGGTCGGCTACTACGTTGTCTCCCGCTACGACGACATCAAGGCCGTTTTCGACGACTGGGAAACCTTCTCCAGCGAGAATGCCCAAGCCCCCGTGCGCAAGCGTGGTCCGCAGGCCACCAAGATCATGGAAGAGGGAGGCTTCACCGCCTACTCCGGCCTTTCCGCCCGTCGGCCGCCGGAGCACACCCGGATCCGCGCGGTGGCCCAGAAGGCTTTCACCCCGCGCCGCTACAAGGCGCTCGAACCGTTCATCCGACAGAATGTGGTGGACCAACTGGAGACGATGCTGGCCCGCCCGGAGCGCCGCGGCGAACTGGTCAAGGACTTGGCCTACACCGTTCCCACGGTCACCATCCTGACCCTGATCGGCGCCGACGTCTCCCAGGTGGACACGTTCAAGCGCTGGTCCGACTCCCGCGCGGCCATGACCTGGGGCGACCTGAGCGACGAGGAGCAGATCCCGCATGCCCACAACCTGGTGGAGTACTGGCAGGAGTGCCTGCGGCTGGTCCGCGTGGCCCATGAGGAAGGCGGCGACAATCTGACCGCCGACCTGGTCAAGGCGCAGCAGGACGGCGCGGAGATCAGCGACCACGAGATCGCCTCGATCCTGTACTCGCTGCTGTTCGCCGGGCACGAGACCACCACCACGCTGATCGCCAACTCGCTGCGCGTGCTGCTGGCCCGTCCGGAGCAGTGGCAGCAGCTGGTGGAGGAGCCGAAGAAGATCCCGGCCGCCATCGACGAGGTGCTGCGTTTCGCCGGTTCGATCGTCGGCTGGCGCCGAAAGGCGCTCAAGGACACCGAAGTGGGCGGAGTCAAGATCCCGGAGGGCGGCGAACTGCTGCTGCTGATGGGCTCCGCCAACCGCGACGCCGCCCGCTTCGAGGACGGCGAGGAGTTCGACATCTCCCGCGGCAACGCCCGCGAGCACCTGTCCTTCGGTTTCGGCATCCACTACTGCCTGGGCAACATGCTGGCCAAACTGCAGGCCAAGATCGCGCTCGAAGAAGTGGCGCGGCTGGCACCCAACCTGAAGCTCGAGAGCCCGGAGGGCATCGAGTTCCGCGAGAACATCTCCTTCCGCGTCCCCGAAACCGTTCCCGTTAGCTGGGAGGCCTGAACATCATGCACAGCAATGAATTCATCCAATTTTTCGACGGCGGCGTCGAGCCCAAGCTCGAGAACCTCGGCGGCAAGGGCGCATCCCTGGTCACCATGACCTCTGCCGGCATGCCGGTGCCCCCGGGCTTTGTGGTCACCACCGCCCAGTTCGACCGCTTCATGCAGGAAGCCGGCATCACCGGGCACATCCACCAACTGCTGGCCGGCCTCGACCCCGAAGACGTTGCCCAGGTGGACGCGGTGTCCGCCGCCATCCGCGAAGACATCTGCTCCCGGCCGGTTCCGGCCGACATGCGCGCCCAGACCATTGAGGCCTACGAGGACCTGATGTCCCGCTTCGACGAGCCGGTGCCGGTGGCAGTCCGCTCCTCAGCAACTGCCGAGGACCTGCCGGACGCATCTTTCGCCGGCCAGCAGGACACCTACCTGTGGCTCGAGGGATTCGCCGCTGTGGGCGAGCACATCCGCAGCTGCTGGGCGTCGCTGTACACCTCGCGCGCCATCATCTACCGGCTGAAGAACAACATCCCGAACGAGGGCCTGTCCATGGCGGTGGTGGTGCAGAAGATGGTCAACGCCAAGGTCTCGGGCGTCGCCATGACGCTGGATCCGGCCAACGGGGACCGCTCCAAGATCACCATCGACGCGTCCTACGGCGTGGGCGAGATGGTGGTCTCCGGGCAGGTCACGCCGGACAACATCGTGCTGGACAAGGTCACGCTGGTCTCCGTCTCGGAACACGTGGGCGATAAGCACGCCGAACTGGTTCCGGATGCCTCAGCCCGCAGCCTGGTGGAGCGGGAAGTCGACGCCGAACGGCGCTCCCGCCGCTGCCTGACCGACGACGAGCTGAAAGCCGTCGCCCAGATGGCCAAGCGGGCGGAGAAACACTACAAGTGCCCGCAGGACATCGAGTGGGCGCTGGACCACGACCTGCCCGACGGCGAGAACCTGCTGCTGCTGCAGTCCCGCCCGGAAACCGTGCACTCCGCCAAGAAATCCGCTGCCCCCGCGTCAACACCGGGCACCGGCGGCTACGCCTCGGTGCTCGGCGCCGGCATCACTTCGCCGAAGGCCCCGGATACCGCTGGCAACGCCGCTCCCGGCGCCCCGACCTCTGGAATCGCCGGCAGCCCAGCCTCCGGCGCGTCAGGCTTCAGCCTGGGCAGCATCACCGCCTCGCTGACGAAAGCCTCCATCTGATCGTTTTACTGCACTACCCGTTCCACCGTTCCACTGCGTCACCAGCAAGGTTCCACCGTTCCACCGAACCGCCCACTGAAGGCTCAATGCAGAGCCCTCCACCGAAAGGACCGCAATGTCCATGAAGTCCTTCCCGAAGCCGTCCGAACTGCCGGTGCCCGCCGGCGCCGAGGGCTGGGAGAAGATCTACCCCTACTATCTGGTGTTCCAGGACAAGCTCAAGGAGCAGGAAGACGCCAAGTTCTGGTTCTGCGACAGCCAGCACTGGCCCACCGTCTTCAAGCCGTTCGAGACCATCGGCGGCGAGTTCGCGGTCAAGTGCCTGGGCCAGTACAACTCCCGGCACCTGATGATTCCCAATGCCAACGGCATCGAGTTCCGCGTGCATCTGGGCTACCTGTACATGTCGCCGATCCCGGTTCCGGAGGACCAGATTGCCGCCCGCGTGCCGCATTTCGAACAGCGGGTGGGCCACTACTTCCAGAACTGGGAGGAACTGCTCAAGCAGTGGCACGTCAAGGTCCGCGGCACCATCGACGAGATGGAGACCATTTCCTTCAGGAAGCTGCCGGACATGGTCCCGATGGACGACATCACCACGGGCAAGGCGATGGACGGCTCCGAGGTGCTGCTGGAGAACTACGACCGGCTGATCCAGCTGGCTTACCAGAACTGGCAGTACCACTTCGAGTTCCTGAACCTGGGCTACATCGCCTACCTGGACTTCTTCAACTTCTGCAAGGAAGTGTTCCCGAACATCCCGGACCAGTCGATCGCCACCATGGTCCAGGGCGTGGACATGGAGCTGTTCCGCCCGGACGACGAGCTCAAGCAGCTGGCCAAGTTGGCGGTGGAGCTGGGCATCCAGTCCGCCTTCGCCAATACCGACGACGTCGATGCCACCTTGGCCACGGTCCGCGCCTCCGCGGGCGGCGACCGCTGGATCGCCCGCTACGAGGAAGCCAAGGACCCCTGGTTCAACTTCACCGTGGGCAACGGCTTCTACGGGCATGACAAGTACTGGAACGAGCACCAGGAAATCCCGCTGGGCTACATCGCCGACTATATCCGCCGACTGGACGAAGGCCAGAACATCATGCGCCCGGTCGCGGAGCTGGTGGCGGAGAAGGAACGGATCGTGGAGGAATACCGCGACCTGCTCGAGGGCGAGGCCCGGACGGTGTTCGACGCGAAGCGCCAGCTGGCAGCCACCGCGTACCCGTACGTGGAGAACCACAACTTCTACATTGAGCACTGGACCATGGGCGTCTTCTGGCGCAAGATCCGCGAGCTCTCCCGGATGATGCACGCCGAGGGCTTCTGGAACGAGCCGGAGGACCTGCTCTACCTGAACCGCAACGAAGTCCGCGACGCGCTCTTCGATCTGGTCACCGGCTGGGGCGTCGGCGCCGAGCCGATCGGACCCACCTACTGGCCGGAGGAAATCGAACGCCGCCGCGGCATTGTGAACGCGCTCAAGACCGCGCGTCCGGCTCCGGCGCTGAACACGCCTCCGGAAATCATCACCGAACCGTTCACCCGGATGCTCTGGGGCATCACCACCGAGCAGGTCCAGCAGTGGCTGGGCGAAGGTGAGGAAGTCGAAGGCGGCGGACTGCGCGGCATGGCCGCGTCCCCGGGGGTGGTGGAAGGCTACGCGCGGGTGGTCCACGATTCCGACCAGCTCGCTGAGGTGCAGCAGGGCGAGATCCTGGTGGCCACCGTGACCGCGCCGAGCTGGGGGCCGATCTTCGGCAAGATCAAGGCCACCGTGACGGACATCGGCGGCATGATGAGCCACGCCGCGATTGTCTGCCGCGAGTACGGGCTGCCGGCGGTGACCGGCACCGGCTCCGGGTCCACCACCATCAAGACCGGCCAGCGGCTGCGGGTGGACGGTACCAAGGGAACCGTGCAGATCCTGGACGACGACGCCGCACCGGCCGTCGCCGGTCCCGGGGCGCACAGCCACAGCCACGTCTGAGCACCCGCGCCCCTAACGGGCGCTCCCAGTGCCGGGTCGGGCGAGCCCCGTCTCGGGGCCCCGGCCCGGCACATCCCAACAGGAAAGTTAGACCAATGACACAGCCTCCACTGGACGCCGCTGCCACCCCCGGCGGCGGAAACCGCACCGCGGGGTCCGGCATACGGACCGTGCTGATCACCGGCGCCGCCGGCGGACTCGGCCGGGCCTTCGCCCTGGGCTTCGCGTCCCGCGGCTACCGGGTGGCGGCGGCCGACACCAACCTGGCCGGCGCCGAGAAGACCGCCGCGCTGGTCCGTGAAGCCGGTGCGGAGGCGGAGGCCTTCGAAGCCGACGTCACCGACGTCGCCTCCACCGAGTCCCTCGCCCAACGGTGCGCCGACTTCGGGCAGGGGAGCATCGACGTCGTGCTCAACAACGCCGCCATTTACGCCACGGTGACCCGGACTCCGTTCGAGGAGATCGACCCGGCCGAATGGGACCTGGTGATGAATGTGAACCTCAAGGGCCCGTGGCTGGTGACCCGCGCCGCGAGCCGGTACCTGCCCGACGGCGGCCGCGTCATCAACCTGTCCTCCGCCACCATCTACTCCGGCTCGGAGCAGTGGCTGCACTACGTTGCGTCGAAGGGCGGCGTGGTGGCGATGACCCGGGTGCTGGCCAAGGAACTGGGCCGGCGGAACATCACCGTCAACGCGATCGCGCCCGGCTTCACCCTCACCGAGGCCAGCTACGGGCTGATGAAGAACGCCGAGAACTACGGCGTGGACCGCGGCGCGCTCAAACGCGCCAGCCAGCCCGAGGACATTGTGGGCGCGGCGCTGTTCCTGGCCGGGCCGGACAGCTCCTACATCTCCGGACAAACCATGGTGGTCGACGGCGGCCGCCAGTTCATCTAGGTACTGCAAGTAAGAAGGAGAACCCATGCCTACGGTTCATTTCACCGACGCTGAAGGCGCCGTCCGCGACGTCGAAGGCAACCCCGGCGACTCGGTCATGGAGACCGCGGTGCGCAACGGCGTGCCCGGGATCGTCGCCGAATGCGGCGGCTCGCTGTCCTGCGCCACCTGCCACGTTTTTGTCCGCGAGGACACCCTCGACCAGCTTCCGGAAATGGAAGAAATGGAAGACGAGATGCTCTATGGGACGGCCGTGGACCGCGAGGACAATTCGCGGCTGTCCTGCCAGCTCAAGCTTTGCGAGGGCCAGGACATGTACGTCACCACCCCGGAAACCCAGGTGTAGAACCATGGATACCACCACCACAACGACGGCGGTGCCCTCCGAGGCGGCGGACGGCGCCGTGCGCACGGGGCTGCTGATCATCGGCGCCAGCCAGTCCGGCGTTCAGCTGGCCGTATCGCTGCGGGCGCTGGGCTTCGACGAGCACATCACGCTGCTGGGCGAGGAAGACCACCGGCCCTACCAGCGCCCGGCCCTGTCCAAGGAGTTCCTGCAGGGCACGGTGGAGAGCGAATCGCTGATCTTCCGCTCCAACCAGTACTGGGAAGACCACAACGTGGCCCTGGTCAAGGGCGAGCGGATCGAGCGGATCGAGAAGGAAGCCGACGGCTCGGGCGTGGCCCACGCGGCCTCCGGCGCTGAGTTCCGGTTCCGCCGGCTGGCCCTGACCGTGGGCGCCCGGGCCCGCAAGCTGCAGGTGCCCGGAGCGGAGTTGGACGGCGTGGTGTACCTGCGCAACGCCGACGACGCGCTGGCGTTGAAGGCCCAGCTGGATGGCGTGCAGGACGCCGTGGTGATCGGCGGCGGGTTCATCGGGCTGGAGGCCGCCTCCAGTCTGCACAAGATGGGCAAGAACGTCACCGTGTTGGAGTACGGGCCGCGGCTGATCGGCCGGGCCGTGGGGGAAGAGACCAGCGAGTACTTCCTCACCGCGCACCGCGGACGCGGCTTGGACATCCAGCTGAACTCCCGGATCCAGGAACTCGCCGCCGCAGACGCCGGCGGCAGGGTGTCCGGCGTCGTGCTGGAGGACGGCACCGTGGTGCCCGCCCAGCTGGTGCTGGTGGGCATCGGCGTGGTGCCGAACACCGAGCTGGCCGAACAGCTGGGCCTGAACGTGGACAACGGCATAGTGGTGGACCGGCACGCGCTGGCCTCCGACGGCACCACCGTGGCGGTGGGCGACGTGGCGAACATGCCGAACCCGCTGCCGGGCTCGCCGGAGGGCGAACGGATCCGGCTGGAGAGCGTGAACAACGCGATCGAACACGCCAAGGTTGCCGCGTACTCGCTGATGGGCCGGCGCGAGGACTACGCGGGCATCCCGTGGTTCTGGTCCAACCAAGCTGACCTGAAACTGCAGATCGCCGGGCTCACGCTCGGCTACGACCAGACCGTGGTCCGGCGCGACGATGAGCGCGGCAAGTTCTCCGTGCTGTACTACCGCGGCGGCCAGATCATCGCCGCCGACTGTGTCAACGCGCCGCTGGACTTCATGGCGGTCAAGAACGCCCTGGCCAAGGGCCAGAACATCCCCGCGGACGCCGCAGCGGATCCCGCCGTCGTCCTCAAGACCCTTGCGACGGACGGCTGAGAAGACCAACCGGACCGGCCGCACCCCTAGGAGACCCACCCATGAGCACCCCCGAGACGCAGACCCCGGACACCGACACCAACGCCCCCGCCACGCCCCGCGCCGAACCGGCCGCCCACGCGGATGACCCGCGCGCCGCAGCTTTCGCGGCCGACCATCCGGTCCGGCCGCTGCCGGCCACCGGGACCGTGGACACCACGCCGATCTCGACCACCCCCGCCGCGGTTGGCGATTTGGATGCGATCTGGCAGGCGGTGGTGCAGGAGACCCGCAGCCGCGGCAATGACATCCACCTGCCCATCTCGCTGGCCTTCGCGGAGCGGCTCTGCCGAGCCTACCCGCAGGCCGATGCGCAACTGGTCCGGGTGGCCATCCTGCTGCACGACACCGGCTGGGCGCATGTGGACGAGTCCCGGATCCTCTCCGAGGGCTTTACCGGCGACTGGCGTAAGGCGGCCATCCGGTACGAACACGAGGCCGAGGGCTGTAAGGTGGCCCGCCGCGTGCTGCCCGGCCTGGGCTACGCGACGGAATTTGTTGACCGGGTCTGCGAGATTATCGACGGGCATGACACCCGACACGTGGCGTATTCGCTGGAGGACGCCCTGGTCCGCGACGCCGACCGGCTGTGGCGGTTCGACCATGCCGGCATCGCGCTGGCGTCGACCTGGTTCGGCATGACCCCGGACGTGTACACCGACCGGTTGGGTGTGGAGATCATTCCCGAACTGATCACCGAGGCCGCACTGGCGATGGGAACCGCGGACCTGGAGCGTTCCAGGGCACTGCTGAAGACGGGAGTCATCCGATGACCACCACGCCGCACAGCACCGCCGCGGCACCCGGGGGAGCCCCGGCGTCGTCCGCCGCGGCCGCCCTCGCCGCCCGCGAGGCTCTGGACCTGCCCTATACCCATGTGGACGACGTGTTTGTTGACGGCGCCTGGGTCCCGGCCCGGGGGACCGGCCGCAATCCCGTGACGGACCCGGCCACCGGACAGGTGTGGGGATCGGTGCCGGACGGGACTGTTGAGGACGTCGACGCCGCGGTGGCCGCTGCCCGGCGGGCCTTCGACGCCGGCCCGTGGCCAAAGCTGGCGCCCTCCGAGCGTGCGGCCTATCTGCTGCGGATCGCGGACGAGGTGGAAAAGCGGGCCGGGGCGTTGTCCCTGACCAATACAAGGGAGAACGGCTCCCCGGTCTCCGAAACCTCCGGTGCCGCGGCCAATGCGGCCGGAATCTTCCGCTACTTCGCCACGCTCGCGGATTACCTGGAACGCGAGGACGTGCGCCCGTTCCCGCGCGGCGGCGGCGAGTCAGTGGTGCGCCGCGACCCGGTAGGGGTGTGCGGGCTGATTGCGCCGTGGAACTTCCCGATCAACCTGATGGTGATCAAGCTGGCGCCCGCGCTGCTGGCCGGCTGCACCGTGGTGATGAAGCCGGCCTCGCCCACGCCGCTGTCCTTCCGGCTGATCGTGGATGCCGTGGCCGCCGCGGGCGTGCCGGCCGGAGTGGTCAACCTGGTCACCGGGTCCGGCCGGCTGGGCGACACCCTGGTGAAGCATTCCGGCGTGGACAAGGTGGCTTTCACCGGCTCCACCCCGGTGGGCCGCAAGATCGCGGCGGCGTGCGGCGAACTGCTGCGGCCGGTCACGCTGGAACTGGGAGGCAAGTCCAGTGCCGTGGTGCTCGAGGACGCCGACTTGGACGAAATGTCCAAGGTGCTGGTGCGCTCCTGCATGCGGAACACCGGACAGACCTGCTACATCTCCACCCGGATCCTGGCCCCGGCCTCGCGTTACGACCAGGTGGTAGACATGGTGACCGCGACCATCGCCGCCGGGGTGCAGGGCGACCCGCTGGATCCGGCGACCGTGTTCGGGCCCGCTGCCACCGAGTCGCAGTACCGGACCGTGCTGGACTACCTGGCTTCCGCCCGGTCGGAAGGCGCGCGCGCCACCACCGGCGGACAGGCGGCACGGCTCGGCGGCGGACTGGAAGGCGGCTACTTCGTGCAGCCCACGGTCTTCGCCGACGTCACGCCGGAGATGCGGATTTCCCGGGAAGAGGTCTTCGGGCCGGTCATCTCCGTGTTGAAGTATGCGGGCGTAAACGACGCCGTGGAACTGGCGAACAACACCGAGTTCGGCCTGGGCGGCATCGTCTTCGGCCGGGACCAGGATGCCGCGCTCGCGGTCGCCGACCGGATGGATACCGGCTCGGTGGGCATCAACTTCTTCGCCTCCAACCACTCCGCCCCGTTCGGCGGCCGGCACGACTCCGGCCTGGGCACCGAGTACGGGATCGAGGGGCTCAACGCCTATCTGAGTTACAAGTCCATCCACCGCCGCTAGGCCGCGCGCTCCGACGGGTGCCGCGCGGCGTGGAATCGTGCGCGGCACCGTCGTCGTGGCCCGGAGGAGGACATCGGCAGCCTTACGGTTAGCCAGCCTCCCGCGCGCCCTGATTGTGCACTGGGCCGCGAAACCTGCTCTGCTGGTGGGGGAGGTTGATAGGTGAAGAACTGGCTGCTGCTAGCGGGCGCGATCATGTGTGAAGTGGCGGCGTCGCTGTCGCTGAAGGCAGCATTGGGCGCCCCGGCCCTGTATGTTGTGGTCGTCGTCGGTTACGTGGCGTCGTTTGCCTTTCTCGCCGCCGTCCTGCGGGCGGGAGTGCCGGTGGGTGTGGCCTACGGGATCTGGGGTGCGCTGGGCGTTGCCCTGACGGCGGTCCTTGCCGCTGTCCTCTTCCACGAACCGCTCACTACCCTGATGCTGGCCGGCATGGCGCTGGCCGTCGCCGGAGTAGTGCTGGTGCAATGGGGGGCAAGCCGGGCCGCGGCGCGTACCTCCGAGCAGGCCGCATCCTGATGGGGTGGGTCTTCTTAGCCGCCGCGATCGTGGTGGAGGTGGCCGCGACGCTCTCGCTGCGGGCCAGCATCGACGGGCACAAGGCATGGCTCGCGGCCGTGATCGCCGGATACCTGATTGCCTTTAGCTGCCTGTCGCTCGCGCTGCGTGAAGGACTGGGGCTAGGGATGGCCTACGGCATCTGGACCGCCTGCGGGGTGGCACTGACCGCACTGATCGGCAAGTTCCTCTTCGACGAACCCCTGACCAAGCTGATGGCTGCCGGGATCGTGCTCATTGGCGTCGGCGTGCTTCTGATCCAACTCGGATCGCACTGACACCCTCCGATCTGCGGCCCTGACGGCGCCGACGTCCGCTGAACCCTCCGGCGCGACGCGGCTAGAGTTGAGGGATGCCGTCCTTCCGCGCCCAGTTGAACATCACCGGCCTGAAGCCCGGGAACCAGCCGGAGGCAGTCATGGAAGCTGCGGTGGCGGCCGTTGGCTCGGCGCACATCGTGGAGGCCAACCAGCTGGACGTAGTCGCCGGCGTCCCGCGGATCACCGTCCGGTTCACCGTGGACGCCAACGCCTACGCCGCCGAAAACCGGCAGGCGCTGCAAGCCGGCGCGAACATGCGCCACGCCGTCGAAGAAGTCGCCACCACGGCCAGGCTCGCGGTGCTGCGGCGCTCGCGCGGCAAATGGGCGCCCGTCGGCTGAGAACGCCCGAGGGTCGTCCGGCGCCAAACCCGGACGCGGCCGGTGAAACCCGGCCAGCAGCCCGCGGAATCCGGGCGGCCTCCCGCGGAGCCGGACGCTCCCACAGAACCGGCCGTCCGCCGTCGTTGTTGCCCTGCTTGCTCAGTCCAGCGGTTCACCGCGCCGCAGCGCGCGGCGTTCCGCGTGGCCCACCTGGAAATGGCGGGAGATGCCGCAGACCAGCACAAAGAACAGCCCGAAGCCGGCGGCCATCGCCACCGGCGCGGACTGCGGCTCGCCCAAGAAACGGTCGTAGGTCAACCAGCCCAGCCCCCACGCCAGGGCCAGCACGGCAGAGATCCGGCCGCGGCCGGTCATCGCCATCACCGCTCCGGCCAGCGAGACAAAGGCCACCGCGATAACAGCCCAGACTTCGGCTCCCCAACCCAAAAAGTCGATCTCACGGACGGTCAGCCAACTGCCGGCATTCAGGGCAGCAGCCAGCAGGACCCAGCCGGCGTAGAGGCCCAACGGCCCGTCCACCAGCAGCGCGTCCACCCGGTAAGGCGAGGGATAGCGGGACAAACCGTCGATGACCCAAGCCAGTGCGGCCACCAGCATCAGGATCAGGACCAGGGCCAGGCCGACGTTTCCCGCCTGGGCGGCCAGGATCCACGCGGCGTTGAGCAGCATCGAGGCCGCCACCGCCCAACCGATGGTGCGCTGCCGCTGTGACGCGCGGTCGCCGGGCCACCACTGGAAGATGGTGTAGCCGAGCAGGCCCAGATGGATCACGCCCCAGATGCCGAACGCCCGCGACTCCAAGGCCAGCAGGGTGAAGTCCGGGGCAAAGGCACCGGAAGCGGCGTCTTTGATCGCGGTCCCGCCCAGCAAGCCCGCGCCGTGCATACCGGCCAGCAGGCAGAGCAGCAGCGAGGCGGTCACCGCGCACTGCCTGGCCAGGTCCGTCGCCAGCGCGGCACGGATGCTGAGAGCCAAGGGCCTCGCGGACTTGATGACGGGCTGGACCAGGTCAGTTTCCGGTTTCACTCGGCTCCTAGATCGGGGACAGGGTTGGCGGCGGACTCGCGGACCGGGAGCGCGCTTCGGCCACTATTGCGCCGCCGGAAGCCGATCACCATGGCGATCACCGAGCCCACCACTATGCCCACCCCGGTGCCGATCAGGACGTTCACCCAAAACGGGAACACGGACACCCGCCCGGCGGCGAAGCCCAACCCGATCATCCACGTGGCCCACAATGCTGAGCCGGCGGCCGAGGCGAGCAGGAACGGCTTGAACGGCACATCCGCCAGCCCGGAGGCCGCCACCGCCGCCGTCCGGCCGCCCGGGATGAAGCGGGCCGCCACAACCGCAGCATAGGTGGACGATTCGCCGGCCTTGCTCAGTGCCAGCGTTACGCCCCGGTCGATCCTCCGGCCCCAGCTATAGCGATTAAGCCAGGTGTCGATGCCGCGCTGGAAGAGCAGGAACAGCAGCAGGTCGCCCAGCCAGCTGCCCAGCATCACAGCCAGGAACACCAGCGGCAGGATCAGTTCGCCGTTGGCCAACAGCGTGCCGCCGCCGATCACCATGAATTCGGACGGAGCAGCCGGCACCGCGGCGTCGAGGATGACCAGCAGCACAGTCATGGGATAGTACACCCACTGCAGCGGCCCCTCGGGAATCTCCATCAGCCCAATCTATCGGGAATTGCCACCCGGTGGCAGACTGGCAAACGTGGAGATCCGCATCCTCGAAGGCGACATCACGCAGCGTCAGGTGGACGCCATCGTCAACGCCGCCAACTCCAGCCTGCTGGGCGGTGGCGGCGTGGACGGAGCCATCCACGCGGCGGCCGGCCCGCAATTGCTTCAAGCATGCCGCCGACTGCGCGCCACCGAACTGCCGGACGGACTGCCGCCCGGCAGAGCGGCTGCCACCGAGGGGTACTTCCTGCCGGCCAAATGGGTGATCCACACGGTGGGGCCCAACCGACGCGCCGGCCAGACCGACCCGGAACTGCTGGCCGGATGTTTCCGCGAATCGCTGCGGGTCGCCGACGAATTGCGAGCCGAGACGCTGGCCTTCCCGGCGATCGGCGCGGGCGTGTACGGCTGGGATGCGGAGACTGTCGCGCGCCGGGGGATCGGCCAGGTCTTGGAGTACGACGGCGGTCTGCAGGTGGTCGAATTCGTGCTGTTCTCTGCCGGGCTGGCAGAGACCTTCCGCCGGGTGCACTTGGAATTGCTGGGTTAGCACTGCTCCGCCCGCCGACGTCACGGCACCAGAATCCATTTCCCTCCCGCTGAACAGTCTGCTTACTATTGACGCAAGCGGTCGAGGACCGTCCTGATTTTCGTTTCTGGGGGAGCTGTATTCGCATGGGGAACGAGTCCTACGGTTCGTCCGGCGCCGTGACCATTCTCTGCAACGTTCCGTGCCGCTGGGATGCCGAGCGGACCCTGACGCTGACCATTGTTGAGCTGCTGCCCAACCGGATCATCGCGCGCTTCCGCGGTGAGGACCCGTTGGTCTCCTGGCTGTTGGCCCGCGCGCAGATGACCGCAGTGGATGACACCGGGCGCTGTTTCACGCAACTCTACGAGGTCAGCGGGGATCGGGACCTGGAGGACGTCGTCAGTGCCGTGTTCGAAGGCGTGCCGTCGCCGGATGCCCGGACGCTGGCATTCCATGTTGACGGCAGGCGGGAGCCGCTGGCTGTCATGGCGTTGGATCCGCTCGCCGAAGCCGGCGCTTACAGTGAGACGTTGGGCGCGGGCTGATTCCGGTTCGGGCGGGCCCCTCTTAACTCCTAAGCAGCCTTATTGTATCGTTGTGTCTGTCAAGAGCCATATCTACCGGCGCCGCAAGGCCCAGGCTGGCTGACGGCGCCAGACGGGAAGATTGCCATGACCGCTGAGCGCAACGTCCAGACCCGCCGTGCGGGCAGGACTCCTGTCCAGTTGGCGGCGATGATCTTTGGTGCCGTCTTTTTGCTAGTGGGCATCCTGGGCTTCATCCCCGGAATCACCTCAAACTACGACCAGATGATGGCCGCAGGGCACCATTCCGAGGCGATGCTGCTGGGTGTTTTCCAAGTATCCATCCTGCACAACATCGTCCATCTCTTGTTCGGTATCGCGGGACTGGTTCTGGCCCGAACCATCCCAGGTGCGCGCAACTACCTGGTGTGGGGCGGTGTGATCTACTTGGTCCTCTGGCTGTACGGACTGTTCATTGACCAGCAGAGCACCGCAAACTTCGTGCCCCTGAACTCAGCTGACAACTGGCTACACCTCATCCTGGGCGTGGTCATGCTTGCCCTGGGACTGCTGCTGACCCGTAGGCGGGAGACGAACGTGAAAGGTACCGCTTCAGGCCGCGCCTAATTATCCAGACAATCCATGCTTCGAGGCGTCGCCAGCGTCCCCCGCGTCGGCGGGGCCTCGGACCGCCCACTCGGATAACTCCAGCCGGCTACGGTATTCCACCGGTTCACCGCTGATCGGGTCGGTAAACGAGATCCCGCGGGCCAACAGCTGCAGCGGCCGCTCAAAGTCGTCGGGGGCCTGGTCCAGCAACACTGGGTAAAAAGGGTCGTGCAGGATGCCGATGCCCAGGGAGGCCAGGTGTACGCGCAGTTGGTGGGTCTTTCCGGTATGCGGTTCGAGTTTGTAGCGGCCCATCCCTCCGCGCTGTTCCAGCAGCTCGATCCGGGTTTCAGTGTTGGGCTCGCCGTCGACCACTTGGGCCAGCAGGTAGGTGCGGGACTTGGTCATGCGGTTCCGCACCGTCTGCGGAAACTGTAGCTGCGGATCCACCGGCGCGATGGCCTCGTATTCCTTCTGCACCAGGCGCTTTTCGAACAGCACCTGGTATTTGCCGCGGGTGGCGGGGTTGGTGGAAAGGAGCAGTACCCCGGAGGTGAGGCGGTCCAGCCGGTGCAGGGGAATCAGGTCCGGGATATCCAGTTGGCGGCGCAGCCGGACCAGCGCAGACTCCTGGATGTACGTGCCGCCGGGGGTGGTGGGCAGGAAGTGGGGCTTGTCCACCACCAGGATGTTCTGGTCCTGGTGCAGGATGTTGATCTCCACCGGCAGCCGCGTTTCCCGGGGCAAGGTGCGGTAGTACCAAATGAAGGTGTGGGCATCCAGCGGAGTGGTCCGGCTGAGCACGGTGCCGCCCTCGCCCACGATTTCTCCCCGGTCGAACCGGTCCATGATGCCGGCCGGATCCACGTGGCCCCAGCGGTGCAGCATGTAGTCCATCGCCGTTTCCCACGGGCCGTCGCCGGGCAGACGCAAGCGGGTGGCGTTGACGCCGTCGCGCACCGGGAGCGGGGATTCCATCACCCATCAAGGGTACCGGCTGACCGACGCCCGCGAACGGCACCAGTATGGAACGGGCTCTGGGTTGGAACCGGAACGGTTCAGGGACAACCGGTGATCTGATAGAGCTTCGCATCGCCTTCGGAGTCCACCAGTTTGAAGCCGTTGGCCTCGGTCAGCTCCTGCAGGCCCGGCACCGAGGATTTCTCGCCGGGGTGGACGGAACGGTCGCCGAAGTCCAGCACGAACTGGACGTTTTGTGACTCCACGGCAGGGCAGACCGCCGGATCGGTCCGCATCTCGTCCAGCTTGTCCATGATCAGCTTGCCCTCAACGCTGGGGGACGTGGTTCCCGAAGGGACCAGCGCCCGGCGGCCGGTATAGGCGTAGGACAGCGAGGCCCCGGTCAGCGGGTCACCGGCGATCACAGCATCTTCGGGAACCCGGTCGGGGATCCGCTTGATCAGCGCGAGCTCGTCGAGGGTGAGCAACTGCGAGCGGTCCGAAAACCGGTACTTGGCGGCGGCTTCCGAGATGCCTCGCTGCACCGCGAACAGCGGCACTACCGCGAGGCTGATGACCACCAGCACGCCGGTGGCGGCGGGGCGGATCCACGCGGGCGCCTTCTTCTCGCGGCGGGCCAGCGAGGCCCGGAAGAAGGAGCGCGCCGTTCCTGCCAGCGCCACACCGCCGATGGATGCTATCAGCAGGCCGGCTACCGGGAGCATGGCGCTGATGCGGAAGAAATCGTTGTACCAAATGCCGGCCACCCACCAGCGCAGGGCGGGCACCGCCTGCAGGTTGCCGATCACGTACAGGGCAGCGCCCACCGCATACATCCCCAGCGCAAAGCGGTTTTTGCGCAGGTTGAACACGACGGCGGCGCCCACGATGGTCAAGATGGTCGCCAAGATGGAAATGGGCCGGCTAAGCGGCGAATTCAGCAGCACCTCGCCCAGTGCCGCCGCTGCATTGCCCATGTTGTCCCAGTTGGCGCTGCTGCTGCGGGCCGGGCGCAGGGTGATCCACAGCGCCACCAGCACCACCAGAAAGGCGCCGGTGCCCAGCCAGGCGCGCAGCCGCCGTCGTTGTTCTGTGGCGCGCAGTGCCGGGTAGGCGGCCGCGACGACCGGCGGCACGGAGAGCGCCAGCAGCCCCATGATCGTGGCCGGATGGGACAGCGCCATGCCCGGCAGCAGCCCGATCAGCAGCAGCACGTTGCCTTCGGTGGACACGCGGGTGTGCACGCCCAGGCGGAGCAGCTGGAACACCACGCCCAAGGCAGCCGGCAGCATGGCGATGGAGAGCATGAACGGATAGACGACGCCGAATTCCAGCAGCAGGTAGGGGAAGCTGCTGTAGGAGAGCGAAACCACGGCAGCGACCAGCAGCGGCATGGTGCGCTCGCCGGTGATCCGGCTGACCATGAACAGGCAGCCGGTGCTCCAGATACCGGTGATCAGCACCAGGTTGGTGATGTTGATGGCAGACGCCGGCTGCAGCCCGGCAGTGATCATCACTAGCGAGACCACGTCGTGCCAGCCCGCCGGGTAGAACACGCCCCGGTCGGTGGTGCCCAGATAGCCCAGTGTCAGCGAGGAGGCGTTGCCCGAGTCGGAAATGTAGCGCAGCGCGTTGAGATGGAAGATGTTGTCGTGCGACTGCGCGATGTTGTCGGGGGCACCGAAGATAAAAATCATTGCTGCGGCCAGCGGCACCGCGGAGACCGCCCAGGCCAGCGCCACCGAGCGCCAGGGCGCCGGGACGTTCGGCCTCTCGGGATCCCGGTGCAGCCGGTGGCCCAGGCTGCGGCGGAGCAGCCAGAGCATGGCGGCGACCACTACGGTGACGGCCAGCAGCTGGGGCCAGGCCCAGCGCAGGCCGACCAGACGGCCGAGTTCGGCGGCGAGCACGATGGCGGTGACGCCAAACGGGCCGGCCAGCGCCACCAGCGACAGCCGGCGCAAGCCGAGCACGGCGCCCCACAGCAGGCCGGGTCCGAAGACGAGGACGATGGCCACCAGCACCGCCGGAATCGTCTGCAGCCAGCTCATGGGCCCCCTTCGTCTGTTGTCGTCACCATATTACGGTTCGTACCGCGCAGCCGAAGCCGCGACGGCCCACAAGGCTCTTCGCGAGCCTTCGGGGGCCGGGCAGATTTAGGAGGTCGGGGGAGACGCTCGCGGCAGGGGTGGGTCCTCCAGCGCGGGCCGCTCCACGAGGTCTGGGGAACGCGCCGAGATATCCCCCTGCAACCCCCGATCTGGACGCCATGTGGTGATCTCTTCGCGACGTCCGGGGTTGTGGAAGGTGATCTCGACGGCAGCCCCTGACCTGGGGCGCCGAGGGCCGGCGCTGGGGCGCCGAGGGCTGGCGCAGGGGCGCCGGGTTCCGGCATAGGCCTGCCAGGCGGCGGCCAAGAGGCCTCCGCGAGCGCGTTATCCAGCCCCATCAGGAAGCGAGCGGCTGGCAGTGCGGGCAGAAGTAGACGTCGCGCTGGTCGGCCTCGGTATTGCCCTGGAGGTCGTGGGCGATCGGGGTACCGCAGCGTCCGCACGGACGGCGGGCCCGTCCGTAGACCCAGAACGATTCGCCCCGGGCGGGTGACCCGATGGTGCTGCGCCTGCTGCGATCCTTATTGACCTCCAGCAGCTGCTTGGACTTCAACACCATGGCCGGGAGATCCGGCACCTGGCCCACCGGCGTGGACGGGTGCACCCGGGCAATGAAACAGAGCTCGCAGCGGTAGACGTTGCCGATCCCGGCGAGATTGCGCTGATCGAGCAGGGCCAGCCCGATCGGCCGGTCGGGCTCCTGACGCAGCCGCCGCAAGGCTTCGTCTGCGTCCCAATCCGGCCCGAGCAGGTCCGGGCCCAGATGCCCCACCAGTTGGTCCTCGTCGGCCCGCGGCACCACGTCCAGCGCAGCCAGCGCGAAGCCCACCGCCGTCGTCGTGCTGGTGGAGAGGATGAGGCGGGCCTGGAAGGCGGGTTTCCGCCAGCGCTCGCCGGGCTGGTAGATCTGCCAGCTGCCGTCCATGCCCAGATGCGAGTGCACGGTCAGCGCGCCGACCCGCATCAGCAGGTGCTTGCCGCGGGACCGGACCTCGTCTACGCTCTGCCCGGACAGGTCCAGCGTGGCATAGCGCGGCACCCGGAAGTCGCTGCCGGTCAGCGCCTGCCCAGCCAGCGCCGCGTGAAGTCGCCGGGCAGCTCGCCAGACGGTGTCGCCCTCAGGCACGGAACCTCAATCCCCGCGGAGTGGAATAGAAGCCGGCGTCCATCAGCGCGCGGGCCAGCGGCGTGTCCAGGATGGGGCCGCCATTGACCTTCTCCACCGCCATCTTGTCCGCGGCGCCGCGCCGGATCACCTGCACCAGGGCCCGGCCGCACATCGCCAGCAACTCCTCGTCCTCGGTGAAGGCCAGCAGCGTCTTGCCGCCGCGTTCGGAATACAGTGCCAGCTCGCCGTCCACCAGCACCACCAGGGCGCCTGCCTTGCGCCCCGGCCGGTGGCCGGATTCCTGCGCGGGCCAGGCCAGCGCCGCGCCGTAGGGATTGGCGGGGTCGGTCGCGGCCAACGCCACGGCCGACGGCGCCTGCTCGCCCAGTTGCGCATCGCGGCTGAAGGAACGCAGCCGGTCCACCGTAGGGGAGACAGCGAACTGGGCCGCCCCCAGATGCTCTATGAAGTAGCCGCGGCGGCAACGGCCGGTCTCCTCCAGCTTGCCCAGCACCTTGTACATCAGGCCGAAGCCGCCAGGCACCGATTCGGCGGCCACCGAGCCGCGGGTGACCACGCCGTAGCGGTCCAACAGCAGTTCGGCGGTGGCGTGTGCCCGCACGGTGGGATCGACCTCCGGCGCCGGCAGCAGGGACCAGCGGCCGGCGGCGTTCGGCGGTGCGGTCCGCGGCCGGCCCGCGGCGGCGTCCGCGGCGGCCCCGGTGCCCGGACGCAGGCCGACCCCGCTTAGTCCGTGCATGCGTCCGATCCGTCCCAGCCGCGCCGACCGGGACCGCGGCGGCGCGTTGCGCTGCCGGTGGGCCGTGGTGCCGCCGGCCAGCAGCGTCCGCACCGGGGCGAACGTGTCGTTGGTGATCCGTCCGGCCCATAGTAAGTCCCACAGCGCGCTGACGACGGCGTCGTCCCCCGGCCGGGTGCCGTTGGCCGCCAGCACATCGGAGAGCTGCCGGAAGAAGTAGGCGCCGCCGTAGCCTCCGGCGCCGGAGAGTGCGCTCAGCAGTTCGTACTGCAGCACACTGGGCTCGAAATCGGATTGCGGATTCAGCGTCAGCGGGGCGGTGTCCGCCAGATGGAGACTGATCCAGCCGTCGTTGCCGGGCATCGAGCCCGCACCGGCGATCAGGATTTCGCCGGTGGCGGTCAGCTCGTCCAGCATGGCCGGCGCGTAATCGGACACGCGCGACGCCAGGATGAGCGGTTCCCATGCCGACGCCGGGATGGGAACCCCGGAGAGTTGGTCCACCACCGTGACCACGCCGTCCAGCCCGCGCAGCTTGGCTCCGACGTTCTGCCAGGCCGGGAGGAACCGACCGTAGGTAGCCGGGTCAACCGGTTCGACTTCCCGGCGCAGCGCCGCCAGAGATCGGCGGCGGATCTTGCGCAGCACCTCGACATCGCACCACTCGGTCTGGCGTTGGTCCGGCGCACCGGTCGGAGCCCGTTCCCCGTCGGTCGCGGTGCCGCCGTCGTCAGCGTCCGGCGCGCCGCCGGGGCGGAATTCGCCTTCCACCACCCGGCCGTCCTTGAGCAGGCGCTGCAACGCCGTAAGCACGACGGCGGGGCCCAGCCCCAGCCGGCGGGCGCACTCGGCGGCGGTGAACGGCCCGTGGGTGCGGGCGTAGCGGCTGACCAGGTCGCCGAGCGGGTCGGCCACCGGCTCGATGAAAGCCAGCGGCACCCCCACCGGCAGCGGGACGCCGAGGGCATCTCGCAGCCGGGCGGCGTCTTCCACCGCGGCCCAGCGCTCGAAGCCGGCCACGCCCACCTTCAGGACGCGGTTGGCCTTGGCCAAGTCGGCCAGCAGGGGTTCGACCTCGGTGGTTGAAGGAGGCGGGGCGGTTCCGGTGGTCGATGGAGGCGCGCCGGCGCCGAGTAGAGACCCGGTCTCCACGCGCTCGCTGGCGCTCGCTTGGTCGACCACCGGGGTGGTGCTCGCTTGGTCGACCACCGGGTGGTCGTTTTCGGTGGTCGATGGAGGCGCGCCGGCGCCGAGTAGAGACCCGGTCTCCACGCGCTCGCTGGTGCTCGCTTGGTCGACCACCGGGCCGGCAGGCTGGACGCGGGCGGCGATCTCCGCCGTCGTGAGCGGCCCCAGCAGGCGCAGCAGGTCCGCGATGCCTTCCGCGCCCTTGACCTTGCGGTCCTCGGTGAGCCGCTGCAGTTCCTGTTCCGTCTGGGCGATGATGCCCTCGTCCAGCAGCTCGCGCAGTTCGGCGCGGCCCAGCAGGTCGTTGAGCAGGCCCGGATCCAGGGAGAGCGCAGCCGCCCGGCGTTCGGCCAGCGGGGAGTCGCCCTCGTAGAGGAAGCTGGCCACGTAACCGAAGAGCAGCGAACGCGCGAACGGTGAGGGCTGCTGCGTGGTGGTCTCCACCAGACGCAGCTCGCGGCGTTCGATGCCAGCGGCAATGTCCCTGAGCGCGGGCAGGTCGTAGACATCCTGCAAGCACTCGCGCACCGTCTCCAGGATGATCGGGAACGTCGGATACTTGCGCGCCACATCCAGCAGTTGGGCCGAGCGCTGGCGCTGCTGCCAGAGCGGGCTGCGCTTGCCCGGGTTCTGCCGCGGCAGCAGCAGCGCACGTGCGGCGCATTCGCGAAAGCGCGAGGCGAAGAGCGCCGAACCGCCCACCTCCGCGGTGACAATCTGGTCCAGTTCCTCGGGGTCGAAGAGGAACAGCTCGGCACCGGGCGGCTCGTCCTCCATCATCGGCACGCGCAGCACAATGCCGTCGTCGGCGGCCATCGCGGAGCCGTCCAGCCCGTAGCGCTGATGCAACCGTGCGCCGACGGCAAGCGCCCACGGAGCGTGGACCGGCATGCCGAACGGGCTGTGCAGCACCACCCGCCAGTCGCCGAGCTCGTCGTGGAACCGCTCCACCACCAGCGTGCGGTCGTTGGGAACGTCGTTGGTGGCCTGCTGCTGTTCGGTGAGATAGGCCAGCAGATTCCCCGCGGCCCAATCGTCCAGCCCGGCCCCGGCCAGCCGCTCGCGCGCCGGTTCCTCAGCGGTACCGGACAGTTCCCGGACAAAACGGCCCAGCGCGCGCCCGAGTTCCACCGGCCGCCCCAACGAATCGCCTTTCCAGAACGGCAGCTTGCCCGGCTGCCCGAAGGCCGGCGAGACCAGCACCCGGTCATGGGTGATGTCCTCGATCCGCCAGCTGGTGGCGCCCAGCGCGAAAACGTCGCCCACGCGGGACTCGTAGACCATCTCCTCGTCCAGCTCGCCGACCCGGCGGCCGCCTCGGTTCTTCTCGTCCTCGGACCCCACCAGGTAGACGCCGAACAGCCCGCGGTCCGGAATGGTTCCTCCGGAGGTCACCGCCAGCCGCTGCGCGCCCGGGCGGCCGGTGATGGTCCCGGCCAGCCGGTCCCAGACGATGCGCGGCCGCAGTTCGGCGAACTCGTCGCTGGGGTAGCGCCCGGCCAGCAGGTCCAGCGTGGCCTCGTAGGCGGAGCGCGGTAGCGTGGCGAAGGGCGCGGATTTGCGCACGACGTCGAACCATTCCTCCACATCGACGGCACCGAGCGCCGTGGCCGCCACGGTCTGCTGGGCGAGGATGTCCAGTGGGTTCGCCGGGATGAACAGCGGCTCGATCCGGCCGGCGAGCATCCGCTCCACCGTGACAGTGGTGTTGACCAGGTCCTGCCGGTGTTTGGGGAACAGCACGCCCTGCGAGGTTTCGCCGACCTGGTGCCCGGCACGGCCCACCCGCTGCAGGCCGCTCGCGACCGACTGCGGTGATTCCACCTGCACCACCAGGTCCACGGCACCCATGTCGATGCCGAGTTCCAGACTGGAGGTGGCCACCACGCAGCGCAGCCGGCCGGACTTGAGGTCGTCTTCGATCTCGGCGCGGGCTTCCTTGCTGACCGAGCCGTGATGGGCGCGGGCCAGCACCATGTCCGCCCCGGACATCGATCCGGCCTGCGCCATGATCTGGGCCGGCGGCTTGGTCTCGGTAGCGGTGACGGTACCGGACCCGGAGTCGGTGCCCTGGCCGGGTGCAGTGTCCCAGACGTCGTCGCCGGCCAGGGACAGGGCCTGGCGTTCGCTCCAGATTTCGTTGAACCGGGCAGTGAGCCGTTCGGCCAGTCGGCGGGAATTGGCGAAGACGATGGTGGACTGGTTCTCGGCGATCAGGTCGACGATCTTCTCTTCGACATGCGGCCAGATGGACGCCGGCTGCGCGCCCGGGCCCAGTTCTTCCTGGCTGGGCGAGGCCAGCGCCGTCATGTCCTCCACCGGGACGGTGACCGTCAGGTCCCACGACTTCTTGGCGGGCGGGGCGACAATCTCCACCGGTGCGTTGCCGCCCAAGAAGCGGGCAACGGTATCCAACGGCTCCACCGTGGCGGAGAGACCGATCCGCTGGGCCGGCCGCGTCAGCACCGCGTCCAGCCGTTCCAGCGTGACCGCCAGGTGTGCGCCGCGTTTGGTCCCGGCCACGGCGTGCACTTCATCGATGATCACGGTGTCCACCGAGGCAAGGGTCTCCCGTGCTTTGGACGTCAGCATCAGGAACAGCGATTCCGGGGTGGTGATCAGAATGTCCGGCGGATGCGTGAGCAGCCGGCGGCGCTCGTTGGCCGGAGTATCGCCGGAACGGACGCCCACGGTAATAGACGGGGCGGGCAGTCCCAGCCGTTTGGCGGTCTGGGTGATGCCGATCAGCGGCGCGCGCAGGTTCCGCTCCACGTCCACGCCCAGCGCCTTCAACGGGGAAATGTAGAGCACACGGGTGCCGCGGGATTCCTGTTGGCCGCCCCGTCCCCGCTTGCGTGCCGGCTGCGGGGCCTCGAGCGGAAGCTCCGGTTCTGCCGCCGCGGTGGAGATGAAGGTGTCCAGCGCCCAGAGGAAGGCCGCCAACGTCTTGCCGGAACCGGTCGGCGCCACTACCAGGGCGTGGGAACCGGCGGAGATGGCGTTCCAGGCGCCGGTCTGCGCGTCGGTGGGCGCGCTGAACGCACCGGCGAACCACTCGCGGGTCGCCGGACTGAAGCGTTCGAGCACAGACGTCGTCATACCGATGGTTTGAGCCTAACGCCCGGCGCCCACAGCGTGCAGTTCCGCGGCGGCAGAACCGGCTACGGGCCCGGCTAGGGGGCCTGGACCGTGCCCACCGTCATCAGCACCACCGAGTCGTCCGAGCAGCCGACGGTCTCCTGCTCGGCGATCAGCGAATCCTTGCGGTTCGGCGGGTAAACCTTGACCCCCGCCACGTCCGTGAGCCCACATTCTTCGCCGTAGTTCTGTGCGTTGGTCTGCCGCAGCTGCGCCGCGGCGGTGCCGCCCGGCGTCAGCGTGACGGTGACCTTCTTGGCGTCCGGGTCCCGGTCGGCCGGGGCGCCGACCTGCTTGCCCTTGGCATCGATGTAGGAGACACCGGGGTAGCCGGCCAGCGTGCAGGACTTGTCGCCGGTGTTGGTGAGCACCAGCGTGCGGTAAACGCTGCCCGCGGCGCCGCCGCCGGGTTCGGTTTCAATGGCAGCGGCCAGTTGGCCGGCGCTGCAGGACCCGTCATCGGTGCCGGCATCGGCGCCGCTGCTGGCCTCCGGCGACGCGGCGGGGCTTTCGGTTTCCGTGGCGCTTTCGGTCTCCGGCGCCGGTGCAGAGGACGACGGCGATGCGCTGCCCGCCGGCCCGGCGGATGCCGGTGCGGTGCCGGCTCCCGGCCCCGTTTGGCCGCAGCCGGCCAGCAGCATTGTGGAGCCAACGAAGAGGGCCGCGGCGGCCGGCCTCAACCGGAAACGATTCATCATGCTCACATTAAACACCTCCGGCCGGTGGTTGTCCGCAACGAACATCCCACCGGCCGGAAGGCGGCACTACATCTCTACGGATCAGCCCTTCTTGCGCGTCCTGGCCAGGGCGGTGACGCCGGCCGCCAGGCCCAGTACGCCGGCGCCGAGTCCGGCCCAGCCGGCCACCGTCGCCGCGTCGGCGCCCGATGCTCCGCTGCCCGACGCTTCGGCGGCCTGCGCATCATCGGAGGCACCGCCGTCGTGCCCTCCGTGGCTCTCGGCGGAAGCTGCGCCAATCACGAACGAGGGGGCCGGGGACTCCAGGTCATGCGGGTCCTGGCCCTCCGCCGGGAGTTCGGCCCAGTTGGTCTCGCCCTTCTCGCAGGTCTGCAGGACGGGGAAGGCCAGGGTCTCGCCGGCGGATTCGGGCAGCAGCACCTGCAGCTGCAGCGTGTCGCGCAGCCCGTCGGCCACCGGTTCCTTGGCGGTGTAGACAATCTGGCTGACCCGCTCGGTCACGGTGGCTCCGCTGTCCAGCGTCTTCGGCGTATCGAGGGTTTCGCTGACCTTCTCCACGTCCCAGCCGGGGTGCACGGTGGGCGTGGCGTCGTCCAGTTGGTCGGGCAGCGAGATGGCGATCTTGCTGGTCGGCGAGCCCTCGCAGCCGTGGGCGAAGGCGAAGGTCAGCACCGAGCTGCCGCCGGCGGCGTTGTCCTCCGGGGTGACACCGACATGCGCGGAGGCTGCGCCGGCGCCGGCGGCCAGCAGGCCGGCAGTGGCTCCGGCGGCGAGGACGGAACGGAGGGAAGTGCGATGGATGGTTTTCACTAGGGTGCCTTTCAAGAGGCGCTGGGCAGGATGGGCCACAGCACCGGAAGAAGTGGGAATTCACAACGGGCGTCAGCCCGGAAACGGAACACTCACCGGCACCGGTGGTCCGCGCAGCGGCACCACCGTGACCCGATACGCGGTGTGCAGGGGCACCGGACCCTGCTCCGAAAGCGGCAATGACGCACGGACGGGCGCCGCGGGGACGGCGGGCAGCTGGACCAGCGGACGGAGCCAGGCGGCCAGCGCCCAGAGCGCGGCCTCCCCGCCGGCCAGCATCAGAGCGGTCAGCGCGGTGGCCAGCAAGTGAGCGGCGAGCATGCCCGGCGAATTGCCGGCGTGCGATGCGGCCACACAGTCCAGCGCCACGGCCGCATGGCCGGCATGGCCCGCGTGGCCGGCATGTTCGGCCACTCCGGACGGCGCGCACTGGACCGTGCCGAACAGTTCAAAGGCTTGGTGCAGGGCCAGCTGCCCGCCGGCGAGGACCGCCAGGATGGTTCCCGGTTCCAGCCTGCGCCCGGCCAGCATCATCACCGGCAGCCAGGTCAGCGCGCCCAGTGCCAGGACGACGGCGGGGGGCGGCAAGGTGCCGCCGGCGGCGGTATGTGCCGCGGCGGCGAGGCAGAGCACCGCGGCAGCCACGACTGCCGACCGGCCGAAGCGCAGGGCGTTACCCATGGTCACTCATGGTGGTAGGGGCGTCCGCCGGCAATCTCCTGGGCGCGGTAGAGCTGCTCCATGACGATCAGCCGGACCAGCTGGTGCGGAAAGACCAGTTTGGACAGGGACCAGACAAAGTCTGCGCGGCGGTGGACCGAGTCGTCCACGCCGTAGGCGCCGCCGATGATCAGCGTGACGTTGCGGGAGCTGTCCAGCGGCTGCTGAAGGGTCCGCGCCAGCGTGGGCGAGTCAATGTTCTTGCCGCGCTCGTCCAGCAGGATCACGAAGTCGTTCGCGTGCTTGCCGGCGAGCTTGGCCAGCAGGGTTTCGGACTCTTCCCGTCGGGCGGCATCATGCTCCCGGGAGGAATGCGGAATGGGCTGCCAGGTGACGTCGAAGGGCTTCTTCATCCGCTTTTCGTAGCGGTCGATTCCCTCCGCCACCCACGCCTC
This sequence comes from Arthrobacter sp. NPDC089319, assembly GCF_040684925.1. NCBI lineage: Bacteria > Bacillati > Actinomycetota > Actinomycetes > Micrococcales > Micrococcaceae > Arthrobacter > Arthrobacter sp. NPDC089319. The sequence continues at coordinate 396,297 of NZ_JBFBGZ010000002.1, forward strand.
GTGCTTGCGTCCGATGGTGAGGATGCGCAGGCTCATCCGCCGGCTGCCGGGAACTTGCGGACGGTCAGGATCTGCGCGGCCCGGCCCACCGGACCCTGCTCATCGAACAGCTCGGTGTCGGTCATACCCACACCGCCGGCGCCGAAGGTGACCCGGGTATCCAGGCCGGTCCACTCGCCGTGCGGTTGGCGGAACAAATGGATGGTCAGGTCCAGGTTGGGGAACATGTACTCTCGCGGGTCCTGCCGCACGGCCACGCCGTTCGCGGTGTCCACAATGCTGACGAAACGGGCCAGCGGGTGGACGTCCTCGCCCAGCACCAACGGATGCAGCGGACGCGCCCACACCGTGCGGTTGCCGGGCCCGCGGTCGGCGATGGTACGGAACTCGGTGGCGCGGATGAAGCCTCCGTCCCAGACGCTTTGCATGGGCGCCGGCGGGCAGCCGTCCGGGCGCGGCAGGCCCGGATGCTCGGGCCCAGAGACGTCCGCAGTGTCGCCGGACAGCAGCCGCCAGGCCTGGGCGCGGATAGCGGTGCGGCCCTGGGCAGTGAAAGTGGCCTCCAGCAGTTCGATGGTCCGGCCCGGACGAAGCACCCGGGTCTGGATCTCGAACTCGCCGCCGTGGATGATGCCCAGGATCTCGAAGTTGATCCGGCTCATCACCATCTCCGCGCGGGGATGGTTGCGCAGCAGTTCGTGCACCATCAGCCCCGACGCCGGGGCCATGTGCTGTTCGTGGTCGTTCCACGCGCCCTGGGAATGCAGCGTGGAATGGAAGCGGCCGCCGTCCAGGCGGACGTAGTACGCGTCCGGGACCGCACTTCCGTCGGCGCCCAGGTGCTCAACGGCGGCTGTGGCAGTGGAATCGACCATGCCACCACTCTAACTAAATCCGAACGGGCCCATGGGCGTGCGAACTCGGCGGGCGTAACGCTGTTCTTTAGCGCTGGTCTTTCGGGCGGGGATCGGCAGGGGTGGCCGGTGCGGTAGGTTCGGCCGGGGCCGCCCAGTTCAGGATGTTCGGCGGCTGGATCGCCGCGTCACAGTCCGCCTGCGCAGGCTTAGCGGGCGGCTCCGGCGGGTCCTCGTCCTCGTCTTCCGCTTCGTCCACGGCGTCCTGATAGTCCCGCTCCGCTTGGCGGTAGTCCTGCTCTGCTTCACGGTTGTCCGCTTGGCATTGGGCCAGGGCGTCGCGGTAATTGGCCTGGGCGTTGTCCCGGCGGGCGAAGAAGGTCGAGCGTTCTGCCAGTGCCTGCTGGTAGACGGCATAGTCCCTCCAGTAGTCGTCCCACTGTGCCGCGATCTTGTCCCAGGCCTTGTTCACCTTGGCCACGGCGGTGGCGTAGTCCTTGTACTCCTTCACCTCCGTTCGGTACTGGTCGTAGGCGGCCCAGTAGTCCAGCACGCTCTGCTGCCATTTTTCGACGCCGCCGGCCAGCTTCTCCTCCGCGGCACTGGTGCGTTCCCGGTTGGCTAGCGCAGCGTCTTCGGCGTCGAACGGCACCGGCGCCATCCCGGTGAAGCTCCAACCGCAACCCGGGCCGGCTGGGTCATCGGCCAGCACCCTGACCTTGGCCGAGGTAGCGGGTTCGTCCGCCGGACTCTTGGGCGGCTTGGGCGCCTTCCGGGCCTCCGGCATCAGCGGCCAGACGGGATAGCTCGGCTCAGCCGCCGGCTTGGCGGCCTTGACCTTCAGCGTGGGAGCCGGCATCGGCACCGCGCGCTCGCCGTCGCCGGCCGGTGTCTGCGGGGGTGAAACAGTGCGGATGGCCACCGTGCTGGTGCGGGTGAACGGCTTGTAGTCGTCCGTCGACCAGGGGGAGCGGGCGGCGTCGCCGGCGTTGGACTGCTGGTCGGCGCAGACGCCGTCCAGCGTGCCGGCCAGGTTCTTGTCGAGCTGCTTGGCCAACTTCCGCAGCTTAACGTCCGCCTTGCCCACCACGAACGTCAGCACGTCCCCGCGCCGGAAAGTCACCACCTGCATGCTGCGGCCGCTCTTGTTGGTGTAGTCCCGGTGCGCCTGGACACCGGGTGTGTCCAGATCCTCGCCGTCGACGTCGACCGAACTCCCGGCACAATCGGACGCGTTATCCAGCAGGTCATCCATTGCCTCGGCGCCAAGGCCGGCAGTGTAGGCAGCGCTGACCACCTGCACGCGCACCTTGCCCACCTTGAACGAACGCGCCAGCGCCACGGACGGGGCCGCCCCGACATCGCACGAGTACGGCACCGGCAGCGCCACTCCTTGCTGGATCGGTCCGTCCGGCTTCCACGTGGCGGGCGGTTCATCCAGCAGCGCGGTCAGCGACGTGGACGCCGGGCTGTCCGCGAGCACGGCGCTGATCGCCACCGGGGACGCGGCCTCGGCCACCGCCTGCGCCGGTTCGCGGGGGAGGACCATGGGCATGCCGGACAGCTGCAGCGCCGCCAGTCCGGAGGCGGTGATGGAAGCCAGGCAGAGCGCGCCGACGGCCAGTGCAACAGTCGGATGCTTCTCGAAGATGGACATCGGGACTCCTACGGCTGTCCGGGGACCGTGATGGCGGTGTTGCTGCCGGCACTGAGCGTGATCTTCACTTCCTGCCGGAAGGCCAGGCTGCTGCCCGGCGGGGCCGACTGTTTGGTCACCACGTTCTTGCCGATTCGCGGATCGGGCTTGGTGGTCTTCTGCGCGATCACCGGCACCAGGTTGTTGCGCAGCAGCACCGTAATGGCCTCGTTGACACCCAGTCCGCGGAGATCGGGCATCGACCGCGACGCGGCCACGCTGCTGCTCAGCGGATCCGCCTCCGGCATCGGCTCGGCCGGCAGGCCCTTGTGCAGGCCCTCCATGGTGTCCTTCCACACCGGGCCGGCCAATTCCGAGCCGGTGAGGTCGCGGAAGGTCTTCCCGTAGGCCTTCACCGTGGTCAACGGGTGCTGCGCGCCGCCGCGCGGATCACCCAGCCACACCGCCGTCGCATACTGCGGCGTGACGCCCACAATCCAGTTGGCGGCGAAGTCGTTGGTGGTACCGGTCTTGGCGCCGGCCTTGCGGCCCTTCGGCATGCCGAGCACGCCCAAGGTGCCGGCGGGGTTGAATGGTTCCTTGAGGGCGTCGGCTACGGTGGCCGCCACCGAGGGGTTGATGGCCTGGTGGCAGCCGGCCTCGGGAACCGGGATTTTCTCCCCGGTGTCGCTGCGGATGCCTTCGGTGATGGTGACCGGCCGGCAGAGCACCCCGCCACTGACGAACGTGGAGTAGGCGTTGGCCATTTGCAGCGGCGAAATCTCGTACGCGCCCAGAGCCAGCGAGGCCTCCTTGCCGTGCAGTTTCTTGGTGGGGATGGTGGTGATGCCCAGCTTCTCGGCGAGCTCGGCCACTTCCTTCACGCCGGTCCGCTCGATCAGCCGAATGAAGTAGACATTCACCGACGCGCGGACGGCCTGGTAGGCATCGATATTGCCGTAGTTCTTGTTGCCGTAGTTGTGGAAGCCGCCCGGCGGGTTGTCCAGGCGGGAGTAGTAGGGGCCGTTGGCCAGCAGCTTCGTCCGTGGCGAGATTCCCTGCGACAGCGCCGTGGCCAGCACGATCGGCTTCATTGCCGAACCCACTTGGAAGGGGCTGTCCGCGAAGACCACTTCGGTCTTGCCTTTGCCCTCGCCCCACGCACGGTTCTGCACCACTGCGGCAATATGCCCGGTGCCGGGTTCCACGACGGCGGTGCCCAGCGCCACGCGGTTCTTGTTGCCCATCGCTTTGCTCACCGCTTTTTGCGCCGCGGCCATCGCCTTGCGGTCCATCGCCGTGGTCAGGGTCATCCCGCCCCGGGAGAGCCGGTCGGCGCGTTCTTCCTGGGTCTTGCCGAAGGCCGGATCGGAAAGGATTTCGTCCCGGACCAGGTCGCAGTAGAACGGGTAGTCGGAGTCGGCGCAGCCGGACGGCATGGAGCCCGGGTCAAGGCCCAGCCCGCTCTGGCGTGCTGCTGCGGCTTCGTCTGGGGTGATTGACCCGCGGCCCTCCATCACGTTCAGCACGGTGTTGCGGCGGGCAAGCGCACGGTCCGGGTAGGTCATCGGATCGTAGTAGACCGGCCCCTTGAGCAGGCCCACCAGCAGGGCCGACTGCGGCAGGTTGAGTTTGTCCGCCGTCGTGTTGAAGTAGATCCGGGCCGCGGCCTGGACTCCGTACGCGCGGTGGCCGAAGTAGACGGCGTTGACGTACATGTTCAGGATCTGGTCCTTGTCCAGCCTGTTTTCCAGCTGGACGGCGTACTTGGCCTCGCGGATCTTGGCGTTGTAGGTCTCGCCCACCGCCACCGACTGCTCGGTTTCGTCCCGCGCGTTGTTGACCAGGATGTTCTGCACCAGTTGCTGGGTGATGGTGGAGCCGCCCTGGCGCTCGCCGCCCACGGAGTTGGTGACCATGGCCCGGGTGACCCCCATCGGGTCCACGCCGTGGTGTTCGTAGAACCGTGAATCCTCGGTGGACAGCAGGGTATCCCGGAACGTCTCCGAGACGTGGTCCAGGTCCACATCAATGCGGTTCTCGCTGTAGAAGCGGGCGAACTCCTTGCCGTCCCTGTCCAGCAGGACCGTGTGCTGCGGCAAGGCGGTGTCCAGCGGCAACTCGCCCGGCAGTTCCTCCCATAGATCCAGCACGGAGTCGGTGGCTGCCGAGAAGGCGATCGCCCCCGGCGCAACCAGGGAGCCGGCGCTGAGTGCCACCACGGCGACTGCCCCGGCCCAGGCGGCGAAACGCAACGCGGGGCCGTGCCGGCGGGCCGGTGGAACAGGCGCAAGCATCTCGTCCAGGCACACCGTGTCTTTCCGGCGGCGCCACCACGGTTTCCGAGTACTGCGCAACGGTGCGGGTTCCCGGTCAGGCGGCGCCGGTGCTTGCCCGGCAGCAGCCGTCCGTTCCTCCTGGTTGGCGTCGTCGTCCTCCGAAGCGGCAACTGTTTCGTCCACCTGCGGTCCTCCGTCCCCCTGAGCAGGCCCGGACGTCCCCCAACGTCACTTCCCAACCTGCCGACGAATTACCTCCAGGAAGCCGCTTGGTTCACGCCGCCGCAACCAGAGGTGGTCTTAGCGTACGGCTTATCCGCCGCGCCGCAACCCCTTTTCCGGGCGGTTTACGATCGCTGCCGAAATGTGACGCAAGCCGGTTTTTGTGACTGATGTGAGAGCGCCAAAATCCCCGAAAAGCATTGACAGGGCCGCTGCCCTCTACTAGACGCAGCGGCCCTGTCGGCGGGAGAAGCGGGCGCTAGCGGGGCTCCGCCGGGCGAAGCGACCTGGCCACGCGGTAGGCCTTGACCGTGGCCAGCTGGTCCCACACGGTCACCGCCCAGATGAGTACGACGGCGATGCCCTGGTACCAGCCCGGCTCACCTCCGGAGTCGGTGAAGAGGGCGGGGTCGAGCACCTCCTGGCTGAGGAAAGCCACGGTCAAGAAAACCGCGAAGGCAACGTCGGCCGCCATCATCGTGGCGAGCAGCGCCGTCGACCATCTGCCGGAGGTAAGCCGCCAGATCTCGATCAGCGCCAGCACCAGCAGGAAACCGAGGTAGGCCGGAATCCAGCCGTCCCACAGGGCCGGGTTCAGGAATCCGCCACCGTTGTTGAGGTGGCCTACGTAGAAGAAGGAGGTCGGCAGGAAGGGGAGCAACGCCATGACGGCAAGGACCACCAGCGAGGCGATCGGCTCCGGCCGGGCGATCTCCCGCACGGGCCGTTCCCGGACCAGGTCGGCAACGGTCCACTCGGACCGGGCCGCCGGTGCCGTCAGTTGGGCCTTGTCCTTCTCCGACAGCATGCGCTCGGCCAGTGCCAGCAGCACGGTGACCACGGCAATGCCAATCAGGACCGCCAGGATGCCGTTGCCGACCATCGCGCCGATCATGCCGCCGATCGCCGGCTCGGGAGTGGCCAGAAGGTAGACCAGGGCGTTCACGGCCAGGGCCGAGACCGCCACGATCGGCAGCAGCCACGCCATCAGCCGGGTGAAGACGGGGAAAAGTTCGGGCCCGATCACATAGCGCGGCGACTCGTTGTAGCGCAGGGCCAGACGCGAGGGGTCGCCGAGTTCTTCAAGGGCCGCCCGCTCGGCCGCTTCGGCGGAGGCCGGCGACGCGTAGCCATCCGCGGAAAGCCGGGCGTCGGCCATGTCGGACAGGGTGGCGGTGATCTCGCGGGCAATGTCCGCCCGGTTGCTTTCGGGCAGGCGGCGCACCACCTGGGCGACGTATTTTTCGGTCAGGGAGCTCATTCGGAATCGTCCTTCCACAGTGTGGTCAGGCTTCTGGTGAGGGCGGCCCATTCGTCGCGCAGTGAATCGGCCATCTGGCTGCCGAGGCCGGTCAGCGTGTAGTACTTGCGCGGCCGGGCCTCGTCGGTGTTCCACTCGGCCTTGAGCAGTCCTTGTTTCTCCAGGCGCCGCAGCAGCGGGTAGAGGGTGTTCGCCTCAATCTGGAAACCGGCGTCGGCGAGGGTGCTGAGCAATGCGTATCCGTACCGCGGCGTCCGGCAGGCCGCCAGACTCGCCAGGACGATGGTGCCGCGCCGCAGTTCCTGCTCATGCGTGGCCAGGGTGGCGGCATCATCAGTATCCATGCGCCACACCATAGTGTGTGACACACACTAATGCAATGGGTCTGCCCTGGGAGTCGTTCCCGATGGACAGAGCAGGTGCCACCCGGATCCGAGCAGTAAAAACCCCGCCGGCCGTGAGGGCTGGCGGGGTCTCTTGTTCGCTGCTGGTCGCTAGACCGCCCGCTGGTGAACGGATACGGACCCATCGGCCGGCACCTCGACGGGTTGACCCACTCCCTGCAGGTAAACCAGGAACCCCTTGCCGTCCTCGGTCCGGCGGAAAGCCGCCAGGGCACCTACGTACTCGTCCCCGTTGGCTTTAGTCACCGAAACGACGCGGCCGATAGTGGTCGGCTTCAAGGTCTTGCCTGGGTCGCCCACGTTCTTACCTCCTGTACCGCACGGACTGTGATGAACCAAGGCTACGCCCGCTGCGCGCGGTCTCCACCGATCATTCGTCGCGGAGTCACCCGATGGCCGGACAGGACGGGGCGTAGGGTGGAAGTCGGACGAAAGGAGCACTTCATGAAGAAAATCCTCATGGTTCTGACCAGCGTTTCCGAGATCGGCGATACCGGAGAGAAAACCGGGTACAACGTGGCCGAGGCAGCACGTCCCTGGAAAGTCTTCAAGGATTCCGGGCATTTCGTCGACTTCGCGTCCATCCAGGGAGGCCAGCCCCCGCAGGACGAGGTGGACTCGGATGATCCCATCCAAGTTGCCTTCACGAAGGACGAGGCCACGAGAGCCGGCCTCTACAACACTGCCCGCGTCGACGTCGTTAATCCCGACCAGTACGACGCCGTCTTCCTCGTCGGAGGCCACGGCACCATGTGGGACTTCCCGGACAGCGAGGGTCTGCAGAACCTGGTGGCCAGCATCTATGACGCCGGCGGCCTGGTGGGAGCGGTCTGCCACGGACCGGCCGGGCTTGTGAACGTAGAACTGGCCAACGGGCTCCGCCTCGTGGAGGGCCGAAAAGTGGCCGCCTTCACCAACGACGAGGAAGTCGCCGCAGGCAAGGACAAGGTCATCCCGTTCTTTTTGGCTGACCGACTAGAGGAACAGGGCGCTACCCACGTCTTTGCCGATGTCTTTGAGGAAAAGGTCGTGGTTGACGACCGCCTGGTGACCGGCCAGAACCCTGCCTCAGCTGCTGGCGTGGCCAAGGAGATGGAGAAGCTCTTCGCAAAGGTTATTCATCAGGAAAAGACCGAGGAACAACACGAGACGGAGGCCCTGCGCGCCGAGAAGAACGCCAAGAAGGCTGTTGCGGAAGGCACCGAGCACTAACACCCACCGTGCGCCAACTCGTGGACAGGTGTTTCTATGCGTAGAACTCGAAGCGCGGTTCGCCCTGGACGCCGGCTCGCTGGATAGCATCCTTTAGTTCCGGGAGTGTCGTGAAGGCGCGAGCCTGGTCGACTGAATCGAAGTAGTGGAGCACGAGTACGTTATTCGGGTCATCGACCATGCGGTGCACGGACTCCCTGGTTACTCCGGCGGATTTCTGCAGGTCTGCCACTGAATCGTAGACCTCTCGCCACGCGTCGTAGTTGGCAACGCGGTGCAGTATGAGTAAGAGTGCCATGGCGAACTCCAAAGATCAGATTGGATTGGTGCATGTGGTCCACGAGAGTGGACGTTGCTGGACAAGATCAAGCTACGCGCGTGCAGCCATTCCCGGAAGATGACTTCAGTTGCCTTCGGCAGAGACCGCGGTTTGGCCGTTGACAGCTGAACCACAGGTTGGACACAGCCTCTCGCAACGGAGCGACCCAATGATGGGTGCAGGCGCGCCGAGGGCCCTCGGCGGGTGACTTCGAGCCCACCGCAAAGGAATCAACCATGACTACAGACAAGCAGCCGGCGCCGGCCGCGTTCCGGCAACCCGAGCAGCGTCCGTGGTTCGTCCTGGCCACGGCCGTGGTAACCGTGGTGTAGGCCTCGCTGGTACTCCCGTGGGTGAAGCGGATAGCACCAAACGTCTTCCAGCGGCGGGGGCCGCTGTAACCATTCCGGCGCGGCTGCCGCGCAGGTACTATTCGAGACAGGCCGCAGGAGAACGACTGATTGTTTCGCAGCCGGGCCACGTCCTACCAGTTCACGACGACCTGTGAGAGAAACAGCCGATGCGGAATGTCAAGGTACCGCCCTTCCCGTCGACGGCTCCGCAGCTGCCCCCGACCGGGTCAGCCAAGATGGACTGGTCCTGGGCGGGAGCCAACACCGGCGGATCTGTGGCTGGATCCGGTGCAGCGCAGCGTAAGGGACGCGGCCCACACCGGGGCAGCCCGCTTAAGTCCTGGCCGCTGCGCGCCAAACTTCTGCTGGCCACGCTGACGCTGCTGGCCATCATGTCCGCGACGGTGGGTGTTGTCGGGTATGGGGTCATGAGCGTTTATCTGACAGGTCAGTTAAACCAGCAGCTCGAGGAAGCCTCGAACCGCGCCATCCGCTTCGGGATGCTATTTCGCGGAGCGCCCGAGGCGGACTCCCCAGACCTGCTGAACATTCCCGCACAGGGAGCCGGCACCCTTAACGCCCGTATCCGGGATGGTGAGGTCAGGCGCGCCGCGCTGCTCACGGCAGACGGCCGCAGGCAGAATCTGCCTGCGGGGGACGTTGCAGTCCTCACCACCTTGGCGATAAATGCGCCGCCGACTGACCACCTGCTCTCCGTGGGCAAATACCGTCTGGTTGCCGACAGGGACCCGGAAGACGGCAGCACCATCGTTACCGGACTGCCGCTGGCGGGCAAGGAGAACATCCTGGCTTCCCTGACGGCCACCACCATGATCGTGTCCGGCGCCGGGCTGATCGCCACGGGGCTGCTGGGCATGGTCATCATCCGGCGGACGCTGCGCCCCTTGGAGGACTTGTCCGCCGTCGCCACCCAAGTATCGGAGCTTCCTCTGGATAAGGGCGAAGTCGCCCTGGCCGTTCGAATTCCCCCGGACGCGGCCGTTCCGGAGACGGAGGTGGGCCGGGTGGGCAAGGCCTTCAACCTCATGCTTGACAATGTGGCCAGCGCCCTTGCGGCGCGTCAGCAGAGCGAAACCAATGTCCGGCAGTTTGTGGCTGACGCCAGCCACGAACTGAGGACGCCGCTGGCCTCGATCCGGGGGTATGCCGAGCTGCTCCGGCTCACGGAGACGCTCAGCCCGGACGGCCGGCTGTCCTTGGAGAGAGTCGAGTCCGAGTCCAGGCGGATGACGTCCCTGGTCGAGGACCTGCTGCTGCTGGCGCGACTGGATGAGGGCCATCGGCCGCAGGAAACCGAGGTCGATCTGACCCAGGTCGTGATCGAATCCGTCAGTGACGCCCAAGTCACCGCTCCCGCCCATTCCTGGCGGCTGGAACTGCCCGAAATGCCGGTGACCGTGCGCGGCGACGAGGGCCAGCTCCGGCAGGCGCTCATCAACCTGCTGACCAACGCGCACCGGCACACCGATCCGGGAACGTCGGTGGTCACCTCACTGTCCCAGGATCCGGGCGGCGGCGCCGTCGTCACCGTCGCCGACAATGGACGCGGCATCGAATCCGATTTCATCGACCGGATCTTTTCACGCTTTACCAGGCCGGATGCCGCCCGCTCGGGCGGCACGCACGGACTGGGTCTGTCGATCGCGGCGGCCATTGTCGCTGCGCACGGTGGTCGCCTTGGCGTGCGCAGCAGGCCGGGCGAAACCGAATTCACCATCCGCCTTCCCGGCCCCGAGCCGGGTCCCCGGCCCACAATCCTGACGGATACCCCCTGACCAGGCCGGCGCTCTTGGCTGGCATCCGGAACCACGACGGTGAAAGGCATGCACATGAACGAGAACCCCACACACTCCTTTGTGGACAGCCTCCCCCGGTTGCGGCACCCGGATGGAATGCCGATACGCGCACTCGTAGTGGATGATGAGGCAAGTCTCGCCGAGTTGGTCAGCCTGGGCCTGCGGATGATCGGCTGGGACGTGTCCGTGGCGGCCGACGGCGACGCGGCGATCCGCCTCGCCCGCGAACGCCGCCCCGATGTCCTAGTGCTCGACGTCATGATGCCCGGAATCGACGGAGTCGCGGCGCTTGGCCGGATCCGTGCCTTCGCGCCGGACGTGCCCGCGCTGTTCCTCACCGCAAGGGATGCAGTCCCTGACCGGATCGCAGGTCTGGCCGCCGGAGCTGACGACTACGTCACAAAGCCCTTCAGCCTGGAAGAGGTGATGCTCCGGCTGCACCGGCTCGTCCAGCGATCCGGCGCAGCCGCGGCGAATAGCTCGACGCTGGTGGTCGGAGATCTGACCCTGAATCTGGATACCCGGGAAGTCATCCGCGCCGGGGAAGATCTCCAGCTCACCGCCACCCAGTTCGAACTGCTCCGGTTCCTGATGGAGAATCCCCGCCGCGTGGTGAGCAAGGCGCAGATTCTGAACCGGGTCTGGGACTACGACTTCGGCGGCCAAGCCAACGTCGTGGAACTGTACATTTCCTACCTTCGCAAGAAGATCGACGTCGACCGTGAGCCGATGATTCACACCGTCCGCGGTGCCGGCTACGTCATCAAACCGGCAAACTGACTCCGGCATCGGCCCAGACAAATCAAGCCTCAGACCTTTCACAGCGGGTTCATAGTCAGCCTGCTTAAGGTCGGAATCAATAGGTCGCAAACACTCAGTGACTGACGTCGACTGATGGGGAGGGGTGTCAAAACGTGGCTAATGACGATCTTTTCGCGACAGCTACCGTCACCACATTGGTGATCCGTGTCTGGCATGAAGCGAACAACGACGGCTTTCGTGCCCGAATGATCACCACTTCACGTCGGGGCAAGAACTCGGTGATTGTAGCGACGTCAGAGCCTGGACGTGTATTGAGCGTGGCCGCTGAATGGCTCTCCGGCCTTCAGCCAGAGGCAACTGCAGCAGCCATTCCTGGACACAGCCTCACCTCGGACTCAGTTCGAAAATGACAACCTCTTAAGCAGGGCAAGCCTTCGATACGCAATCCGCGGTTCTAGGAGTGGATGTAGGGCAGGCAAGTCATTTAGTCCGCCTGCTTGCCAGCGCTGCCCAAGCTTGGAAACCGCCGATCAGGTCGGTCGCCCGGGTCAGCCCCAGCCGTTGCAGGGTGTGGGCAGCGAGGCTGGAACTGTAGCCCTCATTGCAGACGACCACGATCCGGCGAGCGGGGTCGTCAGCGATCGGGAGCCGGTGGGGGCTGGAAGGATCGAGCCGCCACTCGAGAACGTTTCGGTCAATGACGACCGCTCCCGGAAGGTCACCGTCGCGGTCTCGCTGATCGACCGGCCGTGTGTCAATAACGAGCGCGCCCGCTGCCATCTCCTGCTCAAGATCCGCAGCGTGAACACGCTCAAGCCCGCTGCGGCTCTCAAGTAGCAATTGGTCGATCGTCAGAGTCCTGGAGGAGCCGCTGGGGCCTGAACCGCGGGGGCAGGCCGCGGCGCCGTCGTCGGAGATATGACACTGCTCCACCGTTTTCCTCGCTTTGCCTGCTGAGCGGTCGGTCGATCCACTATGAAGCGAAATGATGGGCTACTTTGGGCGTCAATTTCAAGGGCATGGCGGGAGCCAGGTCAAAGGGAGACGCGATTGAGATTCCAGCAGGGAGACCCTCACCTATGAGCCTTCCCGCCGTCGTTGCCGGCCAGTTCCATAGCTTTTTCACAGTTTGGCCACAGTAGGGTCTTATGGCCCGGCCCGACAGTGGAGGTATTGCAAGCAACTTGTTAGGTCCCATCGTCCGCACCACGGTGGAACAACGGCTCCGCCCGCCGGTTCCGCTGCGGAGTCGACGGGGGCCGGGTCTGCCGGACAAGCGACCTGCGTCCAGGACGCAGGATTGGGGGAGTCGACATGCGACGTGCAGAATCCGTTCCGCGGCGTTTCCAGAATCATCCTGATCAACGCACCCGCCTACGGGCCGCTGCGCTGTGCGCGGCACTGATCGGCGGCGTTGCCGCCTGTGCGGACGAGCCGCGGACGCCGGTGCAGGTGGAGGCCCCGCCGGACCCTGCAGTCGTGCGCGAGGTGGTGGAGCCCAGCGGGTTGACGCGGCATCTGGAGGCGTTGCAGGCGGCGGCGGATGCGAACGGCGGGAACCGGGCCGATGCCACCGGGGGTTATGAGGCATCAGCGGCCTACGTCGAGGAGCAGTTGCGCGCGGCGGGGTACGAGCCTCGGCGGCAGGAGTTCAGCTATGGTCGGCGCAACCCCGTGGACGCATTCAACATCCTGGCCGATACAGGCAGCGGCTCGGGAGGCGTGTTGGTGCTCGGCGCGCACCTGGACTCGGTCGAGGAAGGACCCGGACTGAACGACAACGGCAGCGGGGTGGCCGCGGTGCTCGAGGTCGCGCTCAGGCTCGCGGAGCAGGGTGCTGTGTCGCGGGATCGGATCCGGTTCGCGTTCTGGGGCGGCGAAGAGGACGGAATGCACGGCTCGGAGCACTACGTCGAGGAGCTCTCGCGCGCGGAGTCCGCTGCGCACGTCGCGTACCTTAACGTGGACGTGGTCGGCTCACCGAACGCGGTGGCGTACGTCTACGACGGCGATGGCTCGGACACCGAGGAGGCCGGGCCCGAGGGATCGGGCGCCGTCGAACAAGTCTTAGTGGACATCCTGCGTGCCGATGGGGTCGAGGCGCTGCCGTTCGGGTTCATCGAGGACTCGGACTACGACGCTTTCGTGCAGGGCGGTATCCCGGCCGGGGGCCTGTTCACCGGCGACGCGGGGACCAAGAGCGAGGCAGAGGCGCTCACGTTCGGCGGGCAGGCCGGGGAACAGTACGACGAGTGCTACCACGAGGCCTGCGACACCATCGAGAACGTGGACATGACCGTGCTGGAACAGATGACCGAAACGCTCATGAGCGCGACGGTCTCGCTCGGCGGCATCGAGGACGGCCTCGCCCTGGGCACGGCAACCGAGGGCGCCGGCTGAGCCGCTTGCATGTGCGGGTCGGCGTGGCGAAGGATCCGTGAAACCTTCGCCCAAGAGACCAGCTGGACGGATCTCCGTTACAACTGTGCAGCTGCCATGGAGTTTGGAAGGCAAAGGCAAAGGCCCCGGTTCCCTTTGTTTACAAGGGAATCCGGGGCCTTCTTAGCTGGCGGTGACGGTGGGATTTGAACCCACGTTGGCTGTTACACCAAACAACATTTCGAGTGTTGCACCTTCGGCCGCTCGGACACGTCACCAACGCGTCAACTTTACCCGGTGTTGGGCCTGAGCCCCAAAACGGTGAGGCCGAGGGCCTTGTCAGAGGGGGAGATCGCCGCGGTGGCCCGCAAAGAAGGCCCGCAGCATGGCGGCGGACTCGTCGGCCCGGACCTCGGGGTAGACCTCCACCCAGTGGTTCAACCGCCGCTCCCGCAGGATGTCGAAGACGCTGCCGGCGGCGCCGGCCTTTTCGTCCCAGGCGCCGAAGACCACCGTAGGGATCCGGGCCAGCACAGTGGCACCGGCGCACATGGCGCATGGCTCCAGGGTGACCACCAGGGTGCAGCCGTCCAGCCGCCACGTTCCGAGCTTTCGGGCTGCTTCCCGAATGGCCACCATCTCGGCATGGCCGGTGGGGTCGTGGAGCGCCTCCCGTTCGTTGCGTCCGGAACCCAGCACCCCGCCGTCGGGCCCCACCACCACCGCGCCGATCGGGACATCGAAGGTTTCCAGCGCGAGGCGGGCCTGGTCCAGGGCAAGGCCCATCCAGTGGTGGTGCTGCGGATCAATCGGGCCCATGCCACCATTCTGGCAGGCCCGATGTTTGTCCCTGCTATCCGGCTGCCGGTAGTTTTATGTGATGCGCGTACTCGAAGTGGACCATCCTCTTGTTGCCCACAAACTCACCGTTCTCCGCGACAAGACCACTCCGTCGCCCGTCTTCCGCCAACTCACCGAAGAGTTGGTGACCCTGCTTGCCTACGAGGCAACCCGCGAGGTCCGCACCGAGCCGGTGGAGATCGAGACGCCGGTGACCCGGACCATCGGCACCGCGTTTACCAAGCCCACCCCGCTGGTGGTGCCGATCCTGCGCGCCGGCCTCGGCATGCTCGAGGGGATGACCAAGCTGGTGCCGACCGCCGAAGTCGGGTTCCTGGGCATGGCCCGCAACGAGGAAACCCTGGACGTGATCACCTACGCCGAGCGGCTGCCGGCCGACCTCACCGGACGCCAAGTGTTCGTGCTGGATCCGATGCTGGCCACCGGCGGTACGCTGCGCGAAGCCATCAAGTTCCTCTTTGCCCGGGGCGCCGCCGACGTGACCTGCATCTGCCTGCTCGCCGCTCCCGAAGGGCTGCAGGCGCTGCGCGACGAGCTGGAGGACACCAACGTCTCCATCGTGGTCGCCTCCATCGACGAGAGGCTGAATGAGAAGGCCTACATCGTGCCCGGACTCGGCGATGCCGGCGACCGGCTCTACGGCGTGGCCGGCTGACCACTGGCCGACTGGGCCGGGACTCTGGCCGGACGCCCCCGGCCGCCTGACCACCGGCCGCCTGGCTCTAGCCGGATGCCCCCTCCGGCCACCTGACCACCGGCTGACTGGCCTCTGGGCGGCTGCCCTGGACGAAAAGCGCGGGCCAGCGCTGCCGGTGCACATGCGGTTGCGGCCAGCGTCGCCGGTGCCCCAGCCTCCCACCTGCGCACTCGCGCACGATGTGTGTCCACATTTTGGACACCTTGCGAACGCAAGCGTTTTCGTCCTACTTCGCCCGCATTGCGCCCATTGGGCCTTACTCGTGAATATTTATGCGGCTAAAGCCTGAAGCATCCACTTTGGATTCATATTTATTCACCCCTCTTGCTGTGATCCCCCACACAAAACGGGCATTTCATCTCACTATGTGAGATAAGCAGGCTTATATTACTTGCACGTAAGCTTTGTTACGAGGAAACTCATGGTTGTGAACAACAACGCAACAGCATCTGCAGCCGCAGCCTTCAGTTACGGGGTGTCTCCCGGCGGACTGATGGACTGTTGCCGAATGCAGGCCTAACTCACCACCCCCAGAGTTATCCAGGCAATTCAACTGTCCAATGGCGGGCGCCAGAAACACATCCCGTGCGGGCATGCCATGCATTCGCGCCGCGATGACGGCCATTCACACATGAGGTTCTCAATGTCAGTTTCATCCGGATACGTCCACATCTCCGTCCGCAACGCACAGAACCGTGCGGCCGCCGCCCAGCGCCAGGCCTCCGGGGCGCACCAGCAGTTCGCCGGGCAGCCGCACCAAGGTGAGCAGCCCTACCGCGTGCTGCGTGCGGTTCCGGGCCAGTACGACGCCGGTGCCGCCAATCCGACCACGGCACCGACTCCCGTGGTCACCCCCAATGGAATTCCGGGCCCGCAGGCCGTCTCCAACGACACCGTTGCCCGCGGGTTTGTTCTCTACGTGGGCCTCGACGAGGAGGCCGCCGCTGCCCAGGGAACCACGCTGAGCAAGCTGGCCGCACAGGTCCGCGCTTATGTGCAGTCGCTTGCCGCAGATGCCCAGACCCACGGGGCGGTAGCCCTCGCCCCGGCCGACGCCCCGGGCGAGAACATCGACGTGGTCCGCCAAGCCCTCGGCGACCCCACCGTCAGCCGCCGTCCGCGCACCCCGGCCGTGGAGATCCAGCGCCAGCCGCAGCAGGCTTCGCATGCCAGCAGGCCCAGCGGCGTGCTGATCGATCTGTCCCGCCGCGAGGTGCACCTGGACGGCGAGACCCTGAACCTGACGTTCAAGGAATTCGAACTGCTCAACTACCTGGTGGAGAACGCCACCCGGACCGTGGGCCGCGAAGAGCTGCTCTCCGGACTGTGGAAGAACGCCGAGGAAGTTCCAAACGAGCGCACCATCGATGTGCACATCCGCCGGCTCCGGTCGAAGCTGGGGCGCTTGGCCAACACCGTCCGCACCGTACGCGGCCAGGGCTACCGGTTCTACGAGCACCCGGAAGTAGTCGTCTGGGCTGCGCCGGAGTACTCGATCTAGTTTTTCTCGCCTTTTGCACCCCGGCCCCCGAATTCCTCGGGAGCCGGGGTGCTTTGTTGTCTCTGCATCTCTACGCCGCTCCAGCAGTCGGGGCTACAGGCCGTATTTTTCGAGCAGGCGGAGCCAGACTTCGCTGATGGTGGGGTAGGAGGGGACGGCGTGCCAGAGTCGGTCCAGCGGGACTTGGCCGACCACGGCGATGGTGGCCGCGTGCAGCAGTTCGCCGACGCCGGGGCCCGCGAAGGTCATGCCCACGATCACCTTGCGCTCCTCGTCCACCACCATCTGCGCCCAGCCCTGGTAGCCGTCGGCGTAGAGCGAGGAGCCGGCGACGGCGATCGGCAGTTCGGTGGTCGAGATGTTCAGCCCGCGCTCCTTGGCTTGGGCTTCGGTCAGGCCGATGAAAGCGAGCTCCGGGTCGGTGAAAACCACTGAGGGCACCGCCGCGTCGTCGGCCGTGCTGGCATAGCGGCTCCACGGTTCCGGATCGCCGTCCAGCCCGCCGGCGGCGCGGGCCGAGATCGCCTCTCCGGTGGCGCGGGCCTGGTATTTGCCCTGGTGGGTCAGCTGCGCCTTGCCGGCCGCATCGCCCACCGCGTAGAGCCAGCCGCCGTCCACGCCGGCGACCCGGCCGCTGGCGTCCACGCCGAGGTGCTTCGGATCCAGACCCAGCCCCTCGAGGCCGAGCCCGGCCAGGGCCGGATGCCGTCCGCTGGAGACCAGCAGTTTGGCTCCGGTGACCGTGTCCGCCGTCCCTGTCTCCCCGTCCGAACCCGCCGCAGCCAGCGAAAGGGTGACTCCGCCGTCGTGCGCATCCGCACGGGAGGTGGCGGTGTGCAGGCAAACCCGCACCCCGTCGCGGCGCAAGCCGGCTTCCACCAGGCGCCGGGCCGGTTCGGGAAACTTCGCCAGCAAATCACCGCGGGCCACCAGCATGACGTCGGTGCCCAGCCGGGCGTAGGCCTGGGCCAACTCGCAGCCGGAGACGCCGCCGCCCAGCACCAGCAGGCTCTCCGGAACCTCCCGGGCGGAAGTGGCCTCGCGGGTTCCCCAGAACTCGATCCCATCCAAGCCCTCCACCCGCGGCACCGTGGGGACGGATCCGGTGGCCAGCACGACGGCGTGGCGCACGGCGATGCGGGTCTGCGTCCCGTCGTCGTCCGTCACTGTCACTTCCCGCGCACCGCTGAGTGTGGCGGTGCCGCGGATCAATTCGATGCCCGCCCCGTCCACCCACTTCACCTGGGAGGAGTCGTCCCAGTTGGAGGTGAACGAATCCCGGCGCGACAGCACCGCGGCTGCATCCAGGCCGCCGGTCACGGCCTGGGCGGCGCCCTGGACGCTGCGGGCGGCCTGCAGCAGCGTGCCGGGGCGAAGCAGCGCCTTGGAGGGCATGCAGGCCCAATAGGAGCATTCGCCGCCCACCAGTTCCGATTCCACCAGTATGGTTTTGAGTCCTCCATTGGCGGTGCGCTCCGCCGCGTTCTCGCCGACCGCGCCGGCACCAATCACCACAACGTCCGCTTCGAGTGTTTGCTCAGGCATGTGCCGAGCCTTGCACCGCGTCGTAGCGCTGGCAAGGGGGCTACTACACTCGTGGTGTGAACGACCACCACCTGAAGAAGCTGATGATCATGCGCCACGCCAAGGCCGCGTGGCCGCTGGGGGTGGAGGACCATGAGCGGCCGCTGGCCAAGCGCGGGCACGACGAGGCGCCGCTGATCGGGCGCTGGATGGTGGAGCACGGCTCCATTCCGGACTTCATCCTGTGCTCGTCGGCACTGCGGACCCGGCAGACCTGCACCTGGGTGTGCAATGAGCTGGGGGAGAAGGCGCCGACGCCCATGCTTTCCGACGAACTGTATGACTCGCCGGGGGCCCGCGTGCTGTCCGAGATCAACCAACTGCCGGACACGATCACCTCGCTGCTGGTAGTGGCGCACATGCCGGCGGTGCAGGATCTGGCGATGCGTCTGGCGTCGGTGGACTCGGACGAGGAGGCCGTGATGGATATGGCCACCCACTACCCGACGTCCGGGCTGACGGTGCTCCAGCATGCCAAGAGCTGGGCCGAACTGGACGGACGCGACGCAGCGGTCACCAACTTCGTGGTGTTGCGCTAACTCCGCTTCCGCCCGATCGACCGCTCAGAGGCGGGTTCATCCGCATCGGCTTGATGAGGGACTGCCACAGTCATTGAGGTGTGAACAGGTCTTCGATACTGCATTGGAAGACGGCCGCGATCCTGAACGCGACTGGTAACGATGGGTCGTACCGGCCCTTCTCGATGGAGATGATGGTCTGACGCGATACTCCAAGTTCATCGGCCAAACGCTGCTGCGACCAACCTAACTTTTGGCGGTGCTGTGGAAGCGTGTTCTGCATCAGGCAGCGGATTTCTTCAGCCACAGGTAGCGCGCTGCGAAGTCGAGCATGGCAAAAAGCACCACCGCGGAGAGAATCCAGCCGATTGGCGCTTCGAGTCCCGTGAAGGAGAACCCGGCGGCGCCCAGCCCGCCAACTACGAGGATGTCTCCGAACGCCCCGCTCGTAGCTTTCTGGTACCACGCGGATTCGATGGAATCGTCCGGCTTGTCGAGCGCTCCAGCAAGAGTTGAGCGGTCAACGAGGACTACCCATCCGAGTGTTGCCGAGACCGGCAGAGTACCGACTACTACGACGGCGAACGCAAGCGTCGGACGCCCTACATCACCCAGCAGCACGAAAAGCCCGCCTAAACCCGCGGAGATGAGTACACCGATCGCCAGCGATGCACTCAACAACGTCGCGGAACCGCCGCCAAAGCGTGCCTGTCCCCATCGACTCCGCGCAATTGTCCTGTCATTCAATGCAGGCTCCCTTTCTGTGGACTGAAGCGCTTTCCGTTGCAGCCCTTCATTGTCAAGGAAGCTTTACAGACAAGTCACCTTTACGTCAAGGTCGCTTTACTGTCGGGACCGCTCGGCTGAAAAGGGTGTTCTCTGGCGGCGGATCGTCCGTGGTTTGGGGCGGGTTGCTAGACGCGGATGTGGCGCAGCTTGTCTGGGTTCCGGACCAGGTAGATCTCCCGGACCAGCCCGCCGTCGATCCTGAAGCTCGCCACCGTATCCACTGCGCCGTCAGCATCGACGGCGACCAGGGCGGGCAGCCCGTTGACCTCGGCCACGTGCAGTTGGAACGGGGTGTCGGGCTTGCTGGTGACACCGAGCAGGAAGCGAAGCACCTTCTCCACCCCCAGAATGGGCCGCAGTGCGGCCGACTTCTGCCCGCCGCCGTCGCTGGTGAGGACGACGTCGGGCGCCAACAGTCCCAGCAGCGGCTCGACCACCCCGGTGCTGGCCGCGCGCAGGAACTGCTCGGTGATCCGCTTGTGCAGGGCCGGATCCACCTGGTTCCTGGCCTGCCGGCTGGCCACATGCGCGCGGGCACGGGACATCAGCTGCCGCACCGCGACCGGAGAGCGGTCCAGCGTGCTGGCGATCTCCGGCGCGGGATAACCGAAGACCTCGCCCAGGATGTAGGCGGCGCGCTCCAGCGGTGAAAGCTGTTCCAGGACCACCAGCATGGCCAGCGACACGTCGTCTGCCAGCACCGCGGCCTCGTCGGGGGCGGGGGCTGCCGAAGTATCCGGCAGGCTGCTGACCGGTTCGGGCAGCCACGGGCCCACGTAGTCTTCCCTGCGCCGCTGTTGCGTGCGGATCTGGTTCAGCGCCAGATTAGTCACCGTCCGCAGCAGGTAGGCACGAGGCTCCCGGACCTCCTCGAGGGGTACCTCGGCAAAGCGCAGCCAGGCCTCCTGGACTACGTCCTCGGCATCCGCCGCGCTGCCCAGCAGTCGGTAGGCCGCACCGAAGAGCAGCCCCCGGTACTGCTGGAACACATCAAGGTTCGACTCCGTCGTCACTTCAGCCTCCAATGCTGCACGTCTCCTTGAAGCCCTGGCTCGTCAGGCCCATGGCGGCATTCACCCTGGAGCGCTGGTTCTCCACGCCAATCAGGTACGTCAGTTCGGCCAGCTGCGCCGGGCCCAGGTTGCCCCAGCCTAACCACAAGTTCATCGGTAACGGACGGCGGCGTGGCCGTCATGGCCTCCGCATATTCCAGCACGTCGCGCTCCGCTTGGTTGTACACGGTGGCCGTGCGCCACTCGGGGACGGACCGAAGCTTGGCCGGATCAACGCCTTGGTGGTGGTACTCCCAGTAGCCAAAGTCCATGCACCAGCTGCACCCGACCGCCGCGGAGGCGCCCATCACCGCCAGTGCACTCAGCGTGGGGGGAACGGAGTGGAGCTTGCCGACGGCGGTTTCGTGGCGCAGCCAGGCGAACAGCACCCGGCGGTTGTGCATCATGGCCAGGCCGGGATCCAGCACCTTGCCGTACTTGCGCTTGCTGTAGCCGGTCATGATCCGCAAGAACAGGCTGGGTTCGTGGTTTAGGGGGATGCGTGCCATGTGGTCCTCCTTGTCGCTTCCCCGGAACCGGGGGGTTGCAAGGAAGACACCGCAGGGCGTCGCTGGTGTGACATGTCGCCAGAGGGCAGAAAAAATGCGGCCCGGTCGGTGACCGGGCCGCATCAGTTGGTGCGCCCAGAGGGATTCGAACCCCCGGCCTTCTGTTCCGTAGACAGACGCTCTATCCAGCTGAGCTATGGGCGCTTGGCCTCGCGGCCGGATACAACTGTAGCGTGTTTACCGGGCGGTCGCCAAATCGAGGGGCCTAGGCCCCGTTCCGGCCTGGAATTCCGCGCTTGTGGGCTGCTGGGGGCCGTCCCACTCGGCCACGACGCCATGTGAACTAGACCGGTCTATATGACCTTAATCACATATTTGACGGCGGTCACATCTAAAATCCCCGGAATCGCGGGGCTCATCCTACTCGACCCCGCCGAGACGGGTTGTCCGGCCCCCGACTGGTCTAGCCGGTGGCCCATAGCATCGATACACACCACTGGCCCAAGAAAGGGATGAGTCATGGGCGATACAACGCGTCAGCCGGTTCTTGAGGAAACACTTGGGGACGCCCCAACTACACATGCAAAGCTTTTGGCCTGGGTTGCCGAAGTTTCCGAGCTGACGCAGCCCGACTCTGTGTATTGGGTGGACGGCTCCGAAGCGGAATACGCACGTCTGACCGACCACCTGGTCGAGGCCGGAACGCTGCAGCGGTTGAACCCCGAGCTGTTCCCGAACTCCTTCGTCGGCTCCTCCGACCCTAAGGACGTCGCCCGCGTTGAAGAGCGGACCTTCATCTGCTCCGAGAAGGAAGCCGACGCCGGGTTCACCAATAACTGGATGGACCCCGCCGAGATGAAGGCGATCCTTACGGAACGCTTCGCCGGCAGCATGCGCGGACGCACCATGTATGTGATCCCGTTCGTCATGGGTCCGCTGGATGCTGAGCAGCCGCAGTTTGGCGTGGAGATCACAGACTCCGCCTACGTGGTCGCCTCCAT
Organism: Arthrobacter sp. NPDC089319; assembly: GCF_040684925.1. Classification (NCBI taxonomy): domain Bacteria; kingdom Bacillati; phylum Actinomycetota; class Actinomycetes; order Micrococcales; family Micrococcaceae; genus Arthrobacter; species Arthrobacter sp. NPDC089319. The sequence continues at coordinate 418,307 of NZ_JBFBGZ010000002.1, forward strand.
GCGGATCATGGCCCGGATTGGCACCGATGTGCTGCGCAAGATGGAAGCCGAGGATGCGTTCTTCGTCCCCGCGCTGCATTCCGTCGGCGCCCCGCTGGAGCCCGGCGAGGCGGACGTCGCCTGGCCGTGCAACGAGGAGAAGTGGATTGTGCACTTCCCGGAAGAGCGGTCCATCTGGTCCTACGGCTCCGGCTACGGCGGCAACGCCCTGCTGGGCAAGAAGTGCTACGCCCTGCGCATCGCCTCGGTGATTGCCCGTGACGAAGGCTGGCTGGCCGAGCACATGCTCATCCTCAAGCTCACCAGTCCGGAAGGCAAGGCCTACAACGTCGCCGCCGCTTTCCCCTCTGCTTGCGGCAAGACCAACCTGGCGCTGCTGGATCCCACCGTCGAAGGCTGGAAGGCCGAGACCCTCGGCGATGACATCAACTGGATGCGCATCGGCAAGGAGGGCGAGCTGCGCGGCGTGAACCCGGAGTACGGCCTGTTCGGCGTAGCGCCGGGAACGGGCTGGGGCACCAACCCGAACGCCATGCGCGCCATCGCCAAGGGCAACTCCATCTTCACCAACGTGGCATTGACCGACGACGGCGGTGTCTGGTGGGAGGGCATGACCGAGGAAGTGCCGGCTCACCTCACCGACTGGGAGGGCAACGACTGGACGCCGGATTCCGGCCGTCCCGCCGCGCACCCGAACTCGCGCTTCTGCACGCCGATCTCGCAGATCGACATGCTGGCCCAGGAGTACTACAGCCCGGACGGCGTGGAGATCCACGCGATCCTCTTCGGCGGCCGCCGCAAGACCACCATCCCCCTGGTCACGCAGGCCCGCTCCTGGACCAATGGCATCTTCATGGGCTCCACGCTGTCGTCGGAGACCACCGCGGCTGCATCCGGCGCCGTCGGCGTGGTCCGCCGCGACCCGATGGCCATGCTTCCCTTCATCGGCTACAACGCCGGCGACTACCTCAAGCACTGGGGCACCATCGAGGCCAAGGCCAACCCGGAGCGACTGCCCAAGGTCTTCCTGGTCAACTGGTTCCGCCGCACGGCCGACGGCGGCTTCGCCTGGCCGGGCTTCGGCGAGAACTCCCGCGTGCTCAAGTGGGCCATCGAGCGCATCGAGGGCACCGCGGACGCCAAGGAGACCCCGATTGGGTACATCCCGACCGGCGAGTCGATCGACCTGACCGGACTGGACATGACTCCGGAGCAGGTGGAAGAAGCCGTCAAGGTGGATCCGGCCGAGTGGAAGGAAGAGCTCAAGGGCATCGAGGAGTGGTACGCCCGCTTCGGCGACGCGCTGCCCGACGAACTGGCCGCCGAACTGAAGCAGCTTCAGGCCCGCTTCGCCTGAGCGACTAAACAGCAGCCTCCCCGGAGGCTCAAGGGATGAGACCCCGCGCCAATGCGCCGGGGTCTCATCCCTTTTAACTCCTGTGCCCATCACCCGACCGGACCATGGCGGCGCCCCGGAGGCCCGTTGCCCCGGACCTTCGCGCGGCCCAAAGCTCCGCGGTCTAGACCACCGGGGCCAGATAGTACCCGGAGCGACATATGGCGGCCACAGCTCCCGGCCGCTTCCGGACACGAAAATGCCGGCGGCCGGTGACTTCCGCCGGGCCGCCGGCATGGTGCGGCATCTCAGCCGCTGCACCCCGGGAGGAAGGGGGACAGGGGACTCCTGGGATGCGCTGGAGGTGGCCGCCGGTTTGATCCGGCGGCAGTTGCCCTAGTTGGCCGACGCCAGCCACAGGTCCGGGCCGAAGACCTCGTAATGGACCTTGGTGGCAGGGATGCCGGCGTCGATCGCTTGGCTGCGGATCGACTTCATGAACGGCAGCGGGCCGCAGACGTAGACCGAGGCATCGGCCGGCAGTACCACATCCTGCAGGGTCATGAAGCCCGCATTGAAGCCCTCCGTCGGCTCTTCCAACCACAGCTGCAGGTTGGCGCCGTCCAGCTTTTCCACGTCCTCGGTCATCTGCTCGCGCAGGGCCCAGGCGTCCAGGCTCTTCTCCGCGTGCAGCACGATCACTTCGCGGTCCGAACCCTGCGCGGCCAGCAACCGCAGCGCGGAGGCCGACGGCGTGCAGCCGATGCCGGCGGTGGCGAAGACCAGCGGCCCGTCGCCGTCGTCCAAGGTGACGTCGCCGTAGGGGTTGGACAGCTCCAGCACGTCGCCCACTTGCACGTCGTTATGCAGCACCGGGGAGACCTCTCCGCCGTCGTCGCGCTTGGTGGTGAAGACCCGGCGGGTGGTGGATTCGACGTCCGAGCTGAGCGAGTACTGCCGGACCTGGCGCAGCCCGTCTGCGAGCGTGACCTTGACCGAGACGAACTGACCCGGGACGGCGACGGTGGCGGGGGTGTGGTCGGCCGGTTCCAGCACGAAGGTCATGCAGCCGGTGCCGGCCGGGTTCTTCTCCACCACCTTCCACGGGGTCCACATCTTGTCATTGGCCTGCCGCGCGTAAAGGCCCTTCTCCAGCTTGATCAGGGCGTCCGCCATCAGCCAGTAGACCTCGGTCCAGGCTTCGGCGATTTCTGCCGTGATCACGTCGGCCAACTCTTCGGCAATCGCTTCGAAGAGGTACTTGTAGACGATCTGGTACTGGTCCTCGGTGATGCCCAGCGAGGTGTGCTTGTTGGCGATCCGGCTGAGCATTTGCTCCGGCACCAGGTCGGGGTTGGCGACCAACGCGGAGGCGAAGGCGGCAATCGATCCGGCCAGAGCCTTCTGCTGCTCACCGTTGCGCTGGTTCGCGCGGCTGAACAGTCCGTCCAGCAGTTCCGGATGGGCTGCGAACATTCGCGAGTAGAAGTTGGGGGTGATGCTCCCGAGCCGCTCGCCGACGAGGGGCAGGGTGGCTTCGATGATGGGGCGGGATTTCTCCGAGAGCATTGCGACTCCTTGCTGGAAATGATCGTTACGGAATCAAAGTAGCACCGCAAATGCTGGTTTAAATCCAAACTTCTACGCCTCGTAGAAAAGATTGGCGGAACGGTGCGGATCAGGCCGGACGGCGGGTGAGCAAGGTCACAAACACGGGTTCCATTTGTGACTGATGCGGCAATGTGGAGACCACTACGGAGTCGAGTTCGCGGTAAAAAGCCTCGCGCGCCCGGCGCAATGCGCCGCGCAACCCGCAGTTGTTGTTCATGGGGCAATCGCCGTGGGCGGACTCGCAATCCACCAGGTCCTCGCGCGCATCCAGGGTGCGCAGCACGCCGCCCACCGTGGCAGCCCGTCCGGCAGGGCTGATCCGCACGCCGCCGGACCGGCCGCGAACCGCCTCGATGAGTCCCAGCCCGCGGAGCTTTAGCACCGCCTTGCTGACGTGGTTGTACGGCGTTCCGACGCCGTCGGCAATGGCCTGCGTGGTCATCAATTCCCCGTCCGGGGCCGCGGAGAGCAGCATCAGTGCCCGAAGGCACACATCGGAGAAGGCATTGATACGCATGCTTGCAATATTAGCGGTCAGCTCTTGACAAAAGCTGCCGCTGTGCCGCCAGTCACGGTGCGGGCGCGTTGGTACGGTGGCGCCAGCCGTTGGTTATGCCGACGACGGCGGGGCGCGGCAGCCTGCTCAGCCCTCCGCCGGGCCTGCTTCTTCGGCAGGTTCCTGATCGGGCCAGACGAGGCGTTCCTGCGGGTCCACGAAGGGGTCCGGGTAGCTCCACTTGCCGTCGTCGTCGTGATGGTAGGGCTGGATGGCGGAGACGGCGACGCCGGCAGAGTGCTCCACGGCTATCTGGATCGCGTCAGCGTCCTCTTCGGGCAGGAAGATGTCGCTGATCACCGCGACGGCGCGGAAGTCTCCGCGTTCCTGCCGCAGCGTGGCATAGAGATCCTCGATCATGCCGTCCACGTTGACCTCGGCCGCCTCGGTGGCCTCCGCGTCGAGGTCATCGGGCGAGACCACCACCAGGCGCAGTCCGCCGTCGAGTGTGGTGACCAGCGCCGCGGGCAGGAACGCTCCGTGGTCGGCCAACTGCTCCTGGGCCACGCCCAACCCGGTGCCGAACAGCGTATCGATGTCGGCAAGAACCTCGGACGGAATGCCGTCGCGCCAGGACGCACTCATGCGGCTTCCCGGACGCGGGCCAAGACGTGTTCGCGGAGGGTGTGGAGCAGTGCCGGGTTGGTGGCTTCGGCGTTCAGGCGCAGGAACGGTTCAGTGTTGGAGGGTCGCAGGTTGAACCACCAGGATCCGTCGTCGGCCACCACGGTGGTGCCGTCGAGGCGGTCCACGCTCACCCCGGTTCCCGCGTAGGCGGTGGGGCAGGTGGCGGCGGTGGCGGCGGTTCCGCCCGCGGCCGGATCAGCTGCCAGCGCAGGGGCGAAGTCGGCCAGCACCCGCGCGACGGCGGCGGCCTTGTCCTCCACCTGCGAGTTCAGTTCACCGGTGGCGTGGTAGGGATCGTATTCGGCGGCCAGCTCGGACAGCGGAGCCTGCTGTTCGCCGAGCGCGGCCAGCACATGCATGGCGGCGAGCATGCCGGTGTCGGCGTTGTAGAAGTCGCGGAAGTAATAGTGCGCGGAATGTTCGCCGCCGAACACGGCCTTTTCCTCCGCCATGTGCGCCTTGATGAACGAGTGGCCCACCCGCGTGCGCACGGCCCGGCCGCCGGCAGCGGAAATCGCTTCGGGCACGGCGCGCGAGGTGATCAGGTTGTGGATCACGGCCGGGTGCTCCTCGCCGGCGGCCTGGGCGCGGGCGATCTCCCGGCGGGCGACCAGCGCGGTGATAGCCGAGGGGGAGACCACGGCCCCGGTGTCGTCGATGACAAAGCAGCGGTCAGCGTCGCCGTCGAAGGCCAAGCCGATGTCCGCCCCGTGTTCGCGGACGGCGGCCTGCAGGTCCACCAGATTTTCGGGTTCCAGCGGGTTGGCCGGATGGTTGGGGAAGGTGCCGTCCAGCTCAAAGTACAGCGGCACAATCTCCAGTGGCAGCGGCGGCAGGAGGCCGTCGCCGAGCACGGCGGGAGTGGTCATGCCTGCCATGCCGTTGCCCGCGTCAACCACCACTTTCAGCGGGCGGATGCCGGTCAGGTCAACCAGGGAGCGCAGGTACCCGGCATAGCCGGAGAGCACGTTGGTCTCGGTGATGGCCCCCGTTTCGGTGCCGTCGGGAATGCCGGTCTCCAGGTATTTCTGCGCGCGGTCGCGGATCTCGAACATGCCGGTGTCGGAGGAAACCGGAACGGCGCCGGGCTTGGCCATCTTCATGCCGTTGTACTGGGCCGGGTTGTGGCTGGCGGTGAACACTACGCCGGCTGCGTCGAGGGAGCCGCAGGCATAGTAGAGCTCGTCGGTGGAGATCAGTCCCAGCATCAGGATGTTTGCGCCCCTGCCGGCTGCGCCGTGGGCGAACGCGGCAGCGAACTCCGGTGAGGACGGGCGCATGTCCCCGCCCACCAGCACCGTCTGCCCGGCCAGGGACAGCACGTCCACAAAGGCCGCCCCGGTCGCCTCGACGGTTGCGGCGGTAATGCTCTCGCCAACGATCCCACGGACGTCGTAGGCCTTGAATGACAGGCCAAGATCTATGCTGCTCACCCCAACAGCTTATAAGGGGCTCCTGTGGAAAAGGGACAGGTTGTCAGCTGCGGCTGGAATACTGGGCAGCATGGCTGAGCGGATCGACGGGACAACGGACATGGCGGCGGCGGACATCGCCACACTGGAAACGGCGGCGGCCGGGCCGGATGGCGGTGCGCTGCGCCAGGAGGCCACGGCGCTGTTGCGGGCCCTGGTGGGTCATGACGCGGCGGAGTTCCACGACGGCCAGTTCGAGGCGGTGGAGGCGCTCGTCTCCGGCGGACGCCGGGCCCTGGTGGTCCAGCGCACCGGCTGGGGCAAGTCGGCGGTCTACTTCGTGGCCAGCCTGCTGCTGCGCCGCCGGGGTGCCGGTCCCACGTTGATTGTCTCGCCGCTGCTGGCGCTGATGCGCGACCAGGTGGCCGCTGCAGAACGCGCCGGCGTGCGGGCCGCCGCCATCAACTCCGCCAATCAGCTGGAATGGGGTCAGATCCAGGAGCAGTTGGCCGCAAACACGGTGGACGTGCTGCTGGTCTCGCCCGAGCGGCTGAACAATCCGCGCTTCCGGGACGAGCAGATGCCGCAGTTGGTGGGCAGCTCCGGCCTGCTGGTGATCGACGAGGCGCACTGCATTTCCGACTGGGGCCATGACTTCCGTCCCGACTACCGGCGTATCCGGGACCTGATCGGCCAGCTCCCGGACCGGGTGCCGGTGCTGGCCACCACGGCCACCGCCAATTCGCGCGTGGTCCATGACATCGAGGAGCAGCTCGGCGTGCGTTCCGCGGGGGAGCACGACGGCGGGGTACTCACCATCCGGGGGCCGCTCGCCCGTGCCTCGCTGCGGCTGGGGGTGCTCCGGCTGGCCAGTCCGCGTGCCCGGCTCGGCTGGCTGCTCACCCATCTCAATGACCTGCCCGGCAGCGGGATCATCTACGCGCTCACGGTCTCCGCCGCCGAGGACACGGCCCGGCTGCTGCGCGAGGCCGGCCATGAGGTGGCCGCCTACACCGGCCGCACCGATCCCGCCGAGCGGGAACAGGCGGAGGCTGCGCTGAAGGAGAACCGGGTCAAGGCGCTGGTGGCCACCAGTGCGCTCGGTATGGGCTTCGACAAGCCGGACCTGGGCTTCGTGGTCCACCTGGGTGCACCGAGCTCCCCGGTGGCTTACTACCAGCAGGTGGGACGTGCCGGCCGCGGCACCCCCAACGCGGACGTATTGCTGCTGCCGGGCACCGAGGACCGGGACATTTGGGAGTACTTCGCCACCGCGTCGATGCCCAACGAGGGGACCGCCACCGCGGTGCTGCGCGAGCTCGCCGCGCCGGGCACGGCGCTGTCCACCGCGGCGCTGGAGACGCTGGTGAACCTGAAGCGGTCGCCGCTGGAACTGCTGCTCAAGGTCCTGTCCGTGGACGGCGCGGTGCGCAAGGTCAGCGGCGGCTGGGAGGGGACCGGCCAGCCCTGGGCTTATGACGCGGAGCGCTACGGGCGCATTGCGCAGGCCCGGGTGGCGGAACAGAACGCCATGCTGGACTACGAGAACACCTCCGGCTGCCGGATGGAATTCCTGGCCAGCGCGTTGGACGACCCGGCGGCCGCTCCGTGCGGCCGCTGCGACAACTGCGCCGGGCCGTGGTACTCGGACAGTGTCGCGGCCGAAGCCACCGAGAGCGCCGGAGCCGCCCTGCAGCGGGCCGGCGTCGAACTGGAGCCGCGGGCCATGTGGCCCAGCGGAATGGACAAACTGGGTGTACCGGTCAAGGGCAAGATCCCGCCGGCCGAGGCCAACGGCAGCGGCCGGGCGCTGGCCCGCCTGACGGATCTGGGCTGGGGCGGCCAGTTGCGGGAGGTCTTTGGCACCGATGCCCCGGACCGGGAGGTGCCCGCCGGCATGCTCAATGCCTGCGTGCAGGTGCTGGCCCAGTGGGGGTGGGCCCAGCGGCCGGTGGCCGTCGTGAATCTGCCGTCGCGGAGCCGTCCGCTGCTGGTGCAGTCGCTGGCCCGCGGGCTCTCGGACATTGGCCAGTTGCCGTACCTCGGCGAACTCGCTGTCCCGCACGGCGGCCCACGCAGCGGCCCCGGCGGCAACAGCGCCTTCCGGCTGGCCGATGTCTGGGACCAGTTCCAGGTCCCCGACGGCGGCGAAGAGTGGCTGGCGCAGAACCGAGGCCCGGTGCTGCTGGTCGATGACCTCGCCGACAGCCGCTGGACCCTCACGGTGGCGGGCCGCGTGCTCCTCCTGGCCGGGGCGGAATCGGTGCTGCCCTTCGTACTCGCGCTCAAGGGCTGATCCTTGTCTGGGCGTCCGCTGACGATGCCGCCACAACCCAAAGATCCAGCAAAGGCGGCGGCTCGTTGACGATTGGCCCCGCCGGGGCCACAATCGCAGTGTCAATGCGGACGAGATGCTGCAGGGCTGGGCGAAGGTGACCAGAGCCGGGCCAGGCGGCTCCCGAACGTTTCGGGGCCACTAGTGCTGGTCTGATGGTGGCGGTTCCTAGGATCAGGGGAGGTCGCCGAGCATGGCCGAGAAGAAGGTCGAGCATCCGAGCGTCGAGGAGCGTGCAGCCCAGGGCAAGGAATGCCGCCAAAAGACACCCGTCGCCAGCCACACGGGCTGGGTTCCCGCCGCCGACCGACCCGACCCGATAGCACTCCTGGAGAAACAGAACCAGACCAGGGAAAAGGACCTGGTTCCGGTGCGTCATGGCCGGATGCTGGTCTCACCGTTTGCGTTCTACCGGGGTGCGGCCAAGATCATGGCCGCCGATCTGAAGGACACACCGCGAGCCGGTCTCGACTCCCAGCTGTGCGGGGACGCCCACCTGTCCAACTTTGGCGTGTTCGCCTCGCCCGAGCGGAACCTGCTGTTCGACCTTAATGACTTCGACGAGACACTTCCGGGACCGTTCGAGTACGACGTCAAACGCATGTCAGCGAGCTTCACCATCGCGGCGCGGAACAACGCGTTCAGCAAGGACGACACATACGACGTGACCCTCACTGCGGTTCGCGCCTACCGCGAAGCGATGGCCCAGTTCGCGCAAATGCGCACGCTGGACATTTGGTACGCCCGCCTCTCCGAAGAGCAGTTGATGGAAGCCATCGACCTGGCCGTGGCAACGCAAAAGGGCAAGGCCCTCAAGAAGGCAGCCAAGCGCATGGGAAAAACGGCGCGGCAGGGCCTCGAAAAGGCCCACGCCCGGGACAGCCTGCACGCGCTCTCCAAGCTTGCCGAGCGCGTGGACGGGAGCTACCAAATTGTCAGCCAGCCGCCCATCATCATCCCCGCACGGGACCTGGCAGATGCGTATGGCATGTCTGGCGATGAGGTTGGCCACCTGATTCGGGAACAGCTCCGGTCGTACCGGGCCACGTTGCCGGAAGACCGGCGTTACCTGCTGGAACAATTCGAAGTCATCGACGTCGCCCGCAAGGTCGTGGGCGTCGGCAGCGTGGGAACGCGGGCGTTCATCGCCTTGCTCCAGGGGCGCGATCAACAGGATCCGCTGTTCCTCCAGGTCAAGGAGGCCACGCGGTCGGTGCTCGAGGACCACCTGCCGAAGAGCAAGTTCCGGCAGCCAGGCGAGCGCGTGGTGCAGGGTCAGCGGATGATGCAGGCCGCCAGCGACATCTTCCTGGGCTGGACCAAGGGCGCGCAGGACAACCGGTATCTGTACTGGCGCCAGCTACGGGACATGAAGGGTTCAGCCGTGGTGGAAGTGATGAAGCCGCGCGGCCTCACGTTCTATGCCAACGCCTGCGGCTGGACACTGGCACGCGCACACGCCCGATCGGGTGACCCGATCGCGATCGCCGCCTACCTGGGCAAGAGCGCCAAATTCGACGTCTCGATCACCGATTTCGCCGAGCGCTACGCGGACCAGAACGAGAAGGATTACCAGGCTTTTACCGAGGCGGTTCGGGCCGGCCGGCTCGAAGCAGTCGAAGGCGTCTAAGCGGCTCCGCCGACGGCGCGCCGCTGCTGGTCTCCGCACGTCGTCCCCGCCACTTCCAAGGTATCGCGCGGAAGGGGGCTTGCGGCAAGGCCCCCGTCGTGCCGCAAACTGGCCCGGATGTGCCCGGGAAGCGGCGCACGGAAAAGCGTTGAGAGGCGGTGCTTGCGATGGCCGATGTGATCGTTGCCGGAGGCGGCCCAACCGGAATGATGCTGGCCGCAGAGCTGACCCTGGCGGGCGTGGATGCGGTGATTGTGGAGCGCCGGGCCATCCCGGAGCTGGTGGGCTCGCGTGCGGGCGGTTTCCACTCCCGGACCATCGAAATCCTCGATCAGCGCGGGATCGCCGACCGGTTCCTCGCCGAGGGGCAGCGCGTCCAGGCAGCGATCTTCGGGACCACAAAGCTGGACGTGAGCGACTTTCCAACCAGGCACCCTTACACGCTGGGCCTGTGGCAGAACCATATTGAGCGGATCCTGGCCGGCTGGATCGAGGAACTGGGCGTGCAGGTCCGTCGAGGGCACGAGGTGGCGGGTTTCGATCAGGACCTCAGCGGGGTGGACGTGCGGTTCACCGACGGCGGGCGGGCGCACGCAAAATATCTGATCGGCGCCGACGGCGGACGCAGCGCGGTCCGGAAGGCAGCCGGCATCGAGTTCCTCGGCTGGGCCGCGACGAGGAGCAGCCTGATCGCGGAAGTGGAAGCCACAGAGGAAACACCGGCGGGCGCGCGCATTGACGAGGTGGGGATCCACGGACTGCAGCTGATGGAGGACGGGCGGACCACGCGGGTGATCGTGACCGAGAAGGAACTCGGACCGGCAACCGAGCCCACCCTGGCCGACCTGGCCAAGGCGCTGACCGAGATCTATGACACCGACTTCGGGGTCCACCATCCCAGATGGATTTCCCGGTTCACCGACGCCACACGGCAGGCCGCCGCCTACCGCAGCGACCGGGTGCTGTTGGCTGGCGACGCCGCGCACATCCACGCCCCATCGGGCGGGCAGGGGATCGGGCTGGGCATCCAGGATGCCGTGAACCTCGGCTGGAAGCTCGCCCAAGTCGTCAAGGGCGCGGCGCCGGACAGCCTGCTGGACACCTACCATGCGGAGCGGCACCCGGCCGGGGCCCGCGCACTAAAGCACACGATGGCACAGTCGCTCATGCAGCGGGCCGACCCACGCATCGGTGCGCTGGCCGACACGGTGGCCGGCCTGTTGACCATCGACGAGGCAAGGAAACAGGTGGCGGGGCTCATTTCCGGCCTGGACGTTCACTACGATCTCGGCGAGGGACACCCGCTGCTCGGGCGGCGGATGCCCGATCTCGACGTCGTCACCGGCAACGGCAGGCTGCGGGTGTTCACTCTCCTGCACCAAGCCCGTGCGGTGCTGCTCAACCTCGGCGCGCCGGGCAGCATCCACTTGGGGCCGTGGGCGGAGCCGGTGCAATTGGTGGATGCCACGTATGACGGCGAGTGGGAGCTTCCGGTGATCGGTCCGGTCAGTGCCCCCGCGGCAGTGCTGATCCGGCCCGACGGTTATGTGGCGTGGACCGGAGACGGGTCCCAGTCCGGGCTGCGGGAGGCGCTGGCCATGTGGTTCGGGCCCGCGCGGTGCTAACCGCTCCTCAAGACGCAAAAACTCCCCCGGTTTCCCGGGGGAGTTGACGCGGAGACGGGGGGATTTGAACCCCCGGTCGAGTTTAACCCCGACCCTTCATTAGCAGTGAAGTCCATTCGGCCGCTCTGGCACGTCTCCATACGCTATTGCTAGCCACACAAGACTACCCAGAACCAAGGGTCAAGAGCAAAACCGCCGAACGGCTTAGCCTGTCAGCGCCCGCCACAGGAACGTGTGCGAGAGCGACTGCAGCCGGGCGGTCTGCTTGTTGTCGCTGGCGCCGGCGTGTCCGCCCTCCAAGGCCTCGTGGAACCAGACGTTCTCAACGCCCTGCTCAAGCATCCGTGCGGCCATTTTCCGCGCCTGCACCGGGCCCACCCGGTCGTCCGAGGTGGCGGTCCAGATCAGCGCGTCGGGGTACTCGGTGCCCGGCTGGAGCAGGTGGTAGGGCGAGAAGGTGCGGATGAACTCCCACTGTGCCGGATCCTCCGGGTCCCCGTACTCGGCTATCCAGGAGTAGCCGGCGGAGAGTTTGGTGTAGCGGGCCATGTCCAGCAGCGGCACTCCGCAGGACACTGCGCCGAACAGGTGCGGGTAGCTGGTCAGCATGTTGCCCACCAGCAGGCCACCGTTCGATCCGCCCGCACAGCCGAGCCGCTCCCGCCGGGTGACACCGCGGTCCGTCAGGTCCTGGGCCACCGCGGCGAAGTCCTCATACGCCCGGTGCCGGTTGGCCTGCAGCGCCGCCCGGTGCCATCCCGGACCGTACTCGCCGCCGCCGCGGATATTGGCCACCACGTAGACCCCGCCGCGGCCGTCTGCGGTGCGCTGTTCCAGCCACGCCCGGCCCACGGTGCCGCTGTAGCCAGGTGTCCTGGCGATCTCGAACCCGCCGTAACCCGAGAGCAGCACGGGATTGCCGCCGTCGTGCTTGAGGTCTTTGGGCGACACCTGGAAGTAGGGCACCTGGGTGCCGTCCTTGGACGTGGCGAAGTGCTGCTGGACCTCGTTTTCCGCCGCATCAAAGTACGACGGCGACGCCTTGACTTCCGCCGCCGGCCCGCCGATGGTGCCGCGCGAGAGGGTGGAGGGGGTGAGGTAGCCGGTGGACACCAGCCAGTAGTCGTCGGACTCTTCGTCATCCACCGCCGAGGCATCCACGGCGTGCAGCGGCGGGCAATCCCGCAGCTCCGAGGCGGACCAGCCCGCCGCCGGATCCAGCACCCGCACCTGGGAAGACACATCGTGCAGCAGGTTCAGCAGCAGGTAGTTCTTCGTCCAGCTCCAGGACTGCAGCGAGGTTGCCGTATCCGGGGCGAACAACACCTGTACGGCGGTCTCGCCGGATAGAAAGGCCTCCAGGTCAGCGGCCAGCAGCGAGCCGGCGGGGTGGACGGTGCCGCCGATTTCCCAGTCGCCCTGCGGCCTCATCAGCAGCCACTGGCGGTGGAGGTCCACGTTCACGTCGGTGGGTACGTCGATGGGCAGCCAACCGCCGTCGCGCCGGAGGTAGGTGCGGTAGTTGAAGAAGTCGATCACGTCCACCGCGACGTCGCGTTCAAAGCCGGGGGTGGAGTCGTGGCCCACCTGGGCCAGCATGTGGTCCTCGGGGACGTCGAAGTACTCTTCCGCCGCAGCCGGATCCTGGCCGCGCTGCAGGATGCGGCTGGTCCGCGGGTAGGAGGACGTGGTCAGCGAGCCGGGGCCGAAGTCGGTGCCCAGCAGGATCCGGTCCTGGTCCAGCCAGGAAACGTAGCTCTTGGCCACCGGGATGTCGAAGCCGCCGGTGACGAAGGCCCGGTCCTCGACGTCGAACTCGCGCAGCCTTACGGCATCGCCGCCGTCGGGCGACAGCCGCAGCACGGTCCGCCGGTAGCTGACGCCGTCGGCCGGCCGCAGGAAGGCGGAACCGGCGTAGACCCACTCGATGCCCTCGGCCGCTGCCAGCGCGTCCACATCCAGCAGGATCTCCCACTCGGGGGAGGCGGTCAGGTAGCTTTCCCAGCTGGTGCGCCGGAGCAGGCCTCGGGGGTTCGCCTTGTCCCGCCAGAAGTTGTAGTAGTAGGCGCCGCGCTTGGTGACGCCGGGAATCCGGTCCTCGGCGTCGAGGACCTCCAGGATGCCGGTCTCAAGGGCAGTGAACTGCTCGTCCACCAGTTTGTCCTCGGTGCGCCGGTTCTGTCCCTTCACCCACTCCAGCGGCTCCTCGCCGTAGATATCCTCCAGCCAGATGAACTCGTCCTGGGGCAAATGCGTGCTGTCCTGCGCGGGGTCCTGGGCCATGCCTCCATCCTAGGCATGCCGCCCGCGGGCGCCCGGAGCGCTCGCGGTTGCCAGCAGGGTCATGACCTGCGGCCGGCGCCCGTTGCCTCCGGCCGGGGCCACGTTGTCTTTCGGGGCGGGGCGCTCACGGGGTGTTTGCCCGCGGGGCTCGTGACCGCTCCGCGGACGGTATGCGCCACATTGCCCTCCACTGGTAAGCAAAGCTGGCGCTGCTCCGCCCCCGTGGTCCGGGGCGCGGGGGTCCTCCAGGCGAGCAGGAGGAATGCTGGCCCTTCCCCGGCGAATGTGGCGTCCACTGTACAGGCGGGGAGTTTTGGCAGGCCGGGGGAAGTGGGACCGTCCGATAGCCAGTCCGCGGAAGGCCCGCGGCCGCTCGGCGCGCCCGCCCATGGCCCCGCCCGGCGCGCTCGCCGTTTGGCCCCGCCCGTCCAAGCGCCGCTCGGCAGGCCGTAGGCTAGAAAGCGTGGATCATCCGGGCTTTTTTCGTGTAGCGATCGTGGGCGCCGGCCCGCGGGGCACCTCCGTGCTGGAACGATTGCTGTCCAACCAGCACGCACGCGGTGGAGCCCGGCTGCGGATCCATCTGGTGGATCCGTTCCCGCCCGGGCCCGGCCATGTCTGGCAGCCCGGCCAGTCCCGCTTGTTCCTGATGAACACGCCCTGCCTGTTCCCCACGGTGGTGCCGGCACCCGGGACCGAGCACGTGGGACCCGAGCCTTTGGCCGGGATGACTTTCGAGGCCTGGCGCTCCGCGGTAGCCGCCGGCAGCATCCCGGACGTGCCGCCGGACGATGCCGAGGAGGCGGCGGCGCTGGGGCCGGCCGACTTCCCCAGCCGTGCGCTGTACGGACGCTACCTGGCCTGGACCTTCGCGCATCTGGCCGCGCGCACCGGAGCCGATGCCTCGCTGACCGTCCATGCGGCCGAAGCCACCGGCCTGGCCCGGCACGACAGCGGGTGGCAGCTTGAGCTGAATGACGGCACCAACCTGCCCGCTGACGCCGTGGTACTGGCGCTGGGGCATGTGCCTGCGGCGCTGAACCCGGAGCAGCAGCAGCTCCAGGACGCGGCGGCGCGGCACGGCCTGCACTACCTGGCGCCCAATCTGCCGGCAGACGTGGACTGGGGCAGACTTCCGCCCGGTCGCACGGTGCTGGTACGCGGAATGGGCCTGAACTTCTTCGACCTGATGATCCAGGTGACCGAGGGCCGCGGCGGCCGTTTTGTGCCAGCGACGGACAGCGAGCCGTTGACCTACCTGCCGTCGGGCAAGGAGCCGCGGCTGGTGGCGGGTTCCCGGCGTGGCACCCCCTACCGTGCGAAGGCCAGGATCAAGAGCTACATCCCGGCCGGTGTGGAGCTGCGGCACTTCACCACGCACGCGGCCCGCCTGTTCGCCGAGGCCGGCGTGCAGCCGGGCTTCGACCACGATTTGTGGCCCATGCTGCACCGCGACGTCTATTGGACCTATTACTCCACTCTGGCGCGGGTGGAACCGGACTGCCTGAAGGTGGCGCCGCAGGAGCTGCTGGCAGGGCTGGACCAATTACTGGCGGAGAAATGGGAGCCAGGGAACCGCACGTTGCTGACCCGGGTCCGGGCGTACCTGGCCGAGCGGGTCAGCGAGGACAGGCTGCTGGACGTGGAAGGCCTGGCCAAGCCCTTCAGCGGCCATAAATTCGCGTCCGCGGCGGAGCATCAGCAGGCGGTGCTGGACTATCTGGACGCCGACGCGGAGGGTTCAGCGCGCGGCACCGATGATCCGCTCAAGATGGCCGTCGGGACCCTGAACGCCGGCCGCTCGCTGTTGAAGAAGATTGTGGCCGACGGCGGGATCACCGAGGAATCCTGGCTGGCCGAGCTGCGCGGCTGGTTCGAACCGCTGGTCGAGGGGCTGGCCAGCGGCCCGCCGGCCCAGCGCATCGAGCAGTTGGCCGCCCTGGCGCGGGCCGGCATCGTCGAGTTTGCGGGCCCCGAACCGGTCTACCAAGTGGATCCGGACACCGGCCGCTTCCGGGTCACCTCGCCGTGGGTCGACGGCGCCGAACACAGCGCCGCCTACTTGGTGGAGGCCATGATGCCGGCCAACCGGGTGGCGCACAACCGGTCCTCGCTGCTGCGCCGGATGCTGGAAGACGGCCTGGCCCGGCCCAAGCTGATGATTGGACCCAACGGGGCGCCGGCGACAGGTTCCGGCCTGGACGTCACGCAGCCGCCGTACCGGCCGCTGGACCGGAACGGGCAGCCGGTGCAGAACCTGTACGTGATCGGACTGCAGCTGTCCTCGGTGCAGTGGGGCACGTCGATTGCCGCCGAGGCCGGGGCATCCGGGGAGACCGGCGGCCGGACGTTGCAGGACGCCGACCGGATAGCCGGCGCCATCCTGGACGCAGCCGAGACCAGAAGCCTGGCTGACGCCGCGCAGGCGGGCATCGCCGTCGTTGGCAGCGGAGGCAAGGGCCGCTGACGCCGCCCCTGCCCGGAAACACAACAGGCCCTCCCGGGTGGGAGGGCCGGTCGGTCGAGCTGGGTGTTAGCGCTTGTTCCCGCCGTTGCCGCGGTCCTTCTCCATGTCCAGGCCCACGATGATTGGATCGTGGTCGCTGGCCCGGAAGGGATCCGGGGCGTAGAAGTTGGTGGCGTTGTAGTTGTACCGGCTGTATTCCAGCGCGATCGATTCCACCGAGTTGATGTTCCAGATGTCGGCGCCCTTGACCTTCGCGTCCGCTGCGGGCGAGGCGAAGATGTAGTCCAGCGAGCCGACCATGCCGCCGAAGCTGTAGCTGTGCTCGCCGGTCTTGCCGCCCTGGTCCACGTAGCCTGCCTCGGTGAGGACCTTGATCGGGTCCTCCTTCGCGTAGGAATTGAAGTCGCCGGTCAGCAGAACCTTGCCGGTCCGGAACTTCTCCTGCATCTGCTCCGCGAAGTCCACCAGCGAATGTGCCTGCGCGGTGCGGGCTGCATTCCAGGCGCCCTGGCCGTGGTCGGCGTTCTCACCCGAGTTCGGGCCGGAGCCCTTGGACTTGAAGTGGTTGGCGATCACCACGAAGGTATCCGAGGGGCCGTTCTTGGCCTTGAACGCCTGGGCCAGCGGCTTGCGCGCGTTGGCGAAGGCCTCGGTGTCGTTGTGGATCACCGACTCCTGGACCGTCTTCACCTCGTCCTTCTTGTAGATGAAGGCCGTGCGGATGAAGTCCTCATCTGCCAGCGCCGGCAGCTCCTCCGGCGACCGGACGTAGTCCCAGCCGCCGTGCTGGGGTCCCTTGCCCGAGTGCTTTCCGTTGTGGCGGGTGTCGCCCAGATCAGCATTCAGTGCCTTGGTCAGCGCGGCCAGGGCGGAATCGCGGTCCTTGCCGAACTGGGCGGAGTTCTCGATCTCTTCCAGCGCCACAATGTCCGCGTCCAGCGCGTTGATGGCTGCCACGATCTTGGCCTGCTGGCGTTCCAGGTTCTCCGCGTCCCAGGCACCCCGGGCATCGCAGTTGCGGGCCGTGACCGGGTTTCCGTCGCGGTCCGTGAAGGAACCGCAGCCCGCCACCTGGTCACCGGTGGTGCTGAAGTAGTTCAGCACGTTGAACGAGGCCAGCTTCACGCCGCCGACCTGCTCCGGAGCATCGGTGCGGGTGTTCTGGAACGACGCCGGCTGGACGCTTTCCGCGTTCTCCACCGTCAGGTGGTTCAGCGGCTGGAAACGCCAGAGATCGAACCGGTAATCCAGCACCACGTTGGTGGCGAAGCTGGCCGGGGAACCCACCCGGACCGGATCCTCTGCGGACAGGTAGGGCAGCGGGATGTCCTTATTGGCGTCCGCGCCCAGGTAGTTGACGCTCGAGCCGTCGTCCAGCGTGACGGCCAGGGCGGCGTTCTTCTCCGTCTCAGCCCAGAACTCGTCCGAACCGTAGGCTCCGACGGCGGTGGGCTGTACCAGCGCGGAGTCGCCGGCGGCAAGGCCGATCTCGCCGTACTGATTCAGGGAGAAGTTGTCGGTGACGGTGAAGCCGCCCTGGGGCGCCAGCAGCATCCCCTCGAACTTCTCGCGCTCCGCCTCCGTGGCCGGCCAGCCGATGGCCGCTGCCTTCGGCGCCTCCGCGGCCTCCTTCAGGACGGTCAGTCCCTCGGCGGCGACGGTGACCTCGGTCAGGCCGTTGAACTCGCTGACCTTGCCGGTGACCTCCACGAAGTCGCCGGCCTGCACGTCGCCGACCGTTTCGGGGGAGTAGACGAACACCGCGTCCGACGCGGTCCGGTCGGTGGTGTTGGTGTCGCCGCCGGTCCCTTCGGTCTGCAGATAGTAGCCGTCGAAACCGCCGGTGGCGTAGGCGGCGGTCACCACGCCGCGGGTGCTCACCGACTTGCCGGCCAGCGGGGACTGCGTGCCGGTGCCCTGGATTTCGGCGATGCTGGCTGCCTCCGGTTCCGGATCGCCGCCGCCGTTGCCCCCGCCGGATCCCTGCGGGGAGATATCTTCGCTGAGGCTGAAGTCGGCCGCGTTGTTGTTGGTATCGGCACCGTCCGCGCGGTTCATCGACCGAACGTCCGTGTTGCTCTTCGGCGACTGGGCCGCTTCGGTCTCGAAGGTGTTCGAGGTGCCGTAGCCCAGCAGGTCCACCACAGTGCCGCGGTCCACCACCGAACCGGTGCCCAGGTCGGCCACCGCGCCGGTCTGGTTGGCCAGCAGCAGGGTGCCGTTGGTCCCGGACGGGGCCAGGCCGGTCACCAGATCCGGCTCCGGCAGCTCCTCGCCGTTGTTACCGTTGGAGTTTGCCTGCACCAGGTAGTAGCCGCCGGCCTCAATGCTGCCGGACAGGGCTGCCACTCCGGTGGGGTTTCCGGTTCCGCCGGCCGAGCGGTACTGCAGCGACCAGCCGTCCAGGCTGACCTCGGCGTCGGTGGGGTTGTACAACTCGATGAACTTGTTGACGTAGGCCGCGCCGGCGCTGCCGCCGGACAGGTAGGCCTCGTTGATCACCACATGGTCACCGCCGCTGCTGCCGCCGGCCTCGATGGCGGACGGCAGCCGGACGGTGGTTCCCGAGGCGGCCGCGCTCAGTTCGAAGTAGCCGCCGTCCAGCGCGGACGGAGCGGTGAACTCGATGGAGGCACCGCCGTCGGCCACCGGGAAGGTCCCCAGATCGGAACGGGTGCCGGCCGCGTCGACATACGCCAGCGACACCTCGGTGTTAACCGGAGCACCGAGCGACGTCAAGTCCAGCTTGGCGAGCTGCACGCTGACCTGCTGGCCGGGTCCGATGGATTCCGGTGCCCCGGTAACCTGCACGGTGCGGCGGGCGAAGTCCGGGGAGAGCGGGCTGTTGTCCTGGATGTAGTCGATCCAGGCGTCGCGGTCCACCAGACCGGAGTCGCGGGTGTCGGCACCCTCGTTGAAGACGTGGAAGTTGTCGCCGCCTTGGGCTAGGAAGCTGAACGTGCCCACCCGGTAGCCCCGCTCCGGATCCAGCGGTTCGCCGTTGACCCAGACGCCGGTGATGCGCCCGCCTTCGGGCAGCGCCGCGTCGTAGGTGTAGTTGACGTTCTTGCTCAGGCCCAGCTGCAGGTAGGCGCGGCTGGGCACCTCGCCGGCTGCGGTGCGCTGCCACTGCTGCTCCAGCAGGGTCTTGACCTGCGCGCCGGTCAGCGTGGTGGTCCACAGGTTGTTCAGGAAGGGCAGCACCCCGTTGGCCTCGGCGTAGGTGACCGTGCCGTCGGGCGCGTAGTAGAGCTCGTTGCGCAGCCCGCCGGGATTTACCACACCGATTTCCGCACCGCCTCGTTCGGCGGAGGCGAGCGATGCCAGCAGCGAATCGGCCACCAGGTTGCCCAGCGTCGATTCGGAACCGCGGTCGTCCCGGTCCGGCTCCGTATCCGCGTCCGGACCGTCGGGAAGGAAGGCGGTGGTGATGTCACCGGTGACCGAGCCAACCGGCTGGGCGCCGACTTCCTCGGCGTTGTCCAGCGCGGCTTGGACAATCGAAGAAACTTCGGCCACCCGCGGGTAGGCGGACACCAGTTCGGCATCGGCGGTGCCGGTCCGCGGCACGACGGCGGCGGTGTGCGCCAGCACCTCGTCGGTTTCGGCGTCATAGCTCAGCTGGACCTGGCCGATATTCGCGCCATAGGAACCGGTCTGCACCACCGGCCGGGTCTTGCCGTCCGCGCCCGGAACCGGGGCATCGAAGCTGTAGGCCTGATGGGTGTGGCCGTTGAAAATGACGTCTACGTCCGCGCTGGTCTCGTTGACAATCCGGTTGAACACGGCGCTCGCCGCCACGGCGCTGGCTAGGTCCGTGTTCGTGTTGGCGCCCTCGTGATAGGACGCCATGATGACGTCGGCTTCGTCGCCGGCGCCGTCGGTCAGCTGGGCAGCCACCCGGTTGACGGCGTCCACCGGGTCGCCGAACTCCAGGTCAGCGATCCCGCCCGGGGACACCAGCGAGGCGGTCTCCTCGGTGACCACGCCGACCACGCCGACGGTCACGCCGTTGACCGGGACCAGCTCATATTCGGGCAGCGCCGGGTCGGTAGTGCCGGCCCGGTACACGTTGGCGCCCAGCTGCGGGTACTTGGACGCGGGGGTTACACGGTCGGTCAGGTCCGCGAAGCCGCGGTCGAACTCGTGGTTGCCCACCGCCGTCGTCGCCAATTCCAAGGCGTTGAGCACATCGATGGTCGGCTGGTCCTGCTGCGTGGAAGACGCGAAGACCGAGGCACCGATGTTGTCGCCGGCGGAAGTGAACAGCGTCCCCTCGGGGTTCTGCGCCCGGAGCTGTTCCACGGTGCCCGCGAACTTGACCGTGTTCGCGTCGATCCGCCCGTGGAAATCGTTGATGCTCAGGAGGTTGAGGTCGACCGGATCGGCCGCATGCGCGGGCAACGCCGCGAACGGCGCCGCCACCAGGCCTGCGGTCAGGACCGCGGCCAGCGCGGTCTTCGGTGATGAAGTAGCCATTTGGCCCTATCTCTCAAGGTGTAAGTGATGATCCGCGCACCCAGGGAACGGCTGCGGCACGGCTGCACGGTGCAAGCACCGCTCCCCAGTTCAACTGGAAGGGATGAACGGGAGGTTACCCGAGGGCCAGAAGCAGCGGAACACTTCTATGAAAGAAGAGCTTCAAAGAGGGTGAAACGTTCGCCAAGCCTTGACAGAAGGGCCGAGGCCGTTGCGCTAGCGGCGGCTGTCCTTGAGCGTGCCGGTGGTCGGCTCGTCCTTGGCGCCCACCAGGCAGAGCAGTTCACGGTCCTGCTCGCCGCTCCAGCTTTCCTCGGTGGGGTTCAGATGGATCAGCTCCAGCGCGGAGTCGTCGTAGGGGATGCCGGCGAAGGCCTTGAACTCGGCCAGACAGAACTCTTCGGCCTTGGCCGCCACTTCTGCGTCGCCGGGATAGTCGCCGTCGGGCAAATTGCTGGCCGCAAACGCTTCCAGCTCGTGGGGCTGATCGCACGGCACAAACTCCACCTCGGTGAGGCGTTCGGCGTGCGGGTTGTTCAGGCAGTCGCCCACCTTGATGGCGTACGCGCCGGCGGAAGCGGCCTCGGTCACGGCACCGGATTCATCCCGCGGCGGTTCCTGGGCGTCGCCCAATCCGCAACCGCTCAGCGCTGCCAAGAGAACGACGACGGCGGCCGCCTTGAGTGGGTGGCGGCGGACTGGCGCGGACTGGCTGGGCACGGGGTCTCCTCGGGCTTTTGGTGCAACGGCTCCTAGCCGAGGTTATACCGGGGGTGCGGGGGAGGCAGAATGCGCGCCCGTCTTCTCCGGCGGGTCGCCGCGTCTTCATGTGGTGGAAAAGCAGCAGGTGCCCGGGCCTCACGGCCAGGACACCTGCTGTTGAAGCGGAAGGTATGGGATTTGAACCCATGAGACGGGGTTACCGCCTACTGGTTTTCAAGACCAGCTCCTTCGGCCGCTCGGACAACCTTCCTCACCTTGTAGTCTGACACGGAGGAGCGTACCCGGGCAAAGCGCGCACCCTCAAGGTTTTTGCGTCCCGGACTAGGTGAGCGAGGCAGGCATGAGAGCGGTTTTTTACGAGGGAGCAGGCGGGCCCGAGGTCCTGAGGCTGCGGGAGACGGAAGCCCCGCAGCCGGCGGCGGGCGAGGTAGTGATCGATGTGGCTGCCGCCGGGGTCAACCGCGCGGATGTCCAGCAGCGCAACGGCGTGTACCCGCCGCCGCCGGGCGCGTCCGAGATTCCGGGTCTGGAAGTGTCCGGTCGGGTGTCCACGGTGGGGGCCGGCGTCACCGCGCCGCGGGTCGGCGACGAGGTCTGTGCGCTCCTGGCCGGCGGCGGCTATGCCGAACAGGTGGCGGTCTCTGCGGGCCAAGTGCTGCCGGTACCTCGGGGTGTGGACCTGGTGACCGCCGCGGCGCTGCCGGAAGTGGCGGCCACGGTCTTCTCCAACCTGTTCATGACCGCCGGCGTGCAGGCCGGCGAAACCGTACTGATTCACGGCGGGGCCGGCGGCATCGGCACCATGGCCATCCAGTTGGTCGATGCTTTCGGAGCTGTCCCGGCGGTCACGGCCGGCAGCCAGGCAAAGCTCGACGTCGCGCGTGAACTGGGTGCCGAGGTGCTGATCAACTACCGCGAGGAAGACTTCGTGGAGCGCATCAAGGAGGCTACCGGGGGCCGCGGCGCGGACGTCATCCTGGACGTAGTGGGTGCCAAGTATCTGCAGCGGAACGTGGATGCCTTGGCCATCTCGGGCCGGCTGGTGGTGATCGGCCTGCAGGGCGGGGCCAAAGCGGAACTGAACCTGGGCCAGCTGATGGCCAAACGCGGAGCGGTCATCGGCACCACGCTGCGGGCCCGCCCGGCGGCGGAAAAGGCCGCCATCATGCACGCGGTTGCCGAGCATGTCTGGCCGCTGGTGGTGTCCGGGAACGTCAAACCGCAGGTGCACCGCACCTTTGCGTTGGCGGATGCTGCGGCGGCCCACGAGTACTTCGATTCGGGCGCTCACACCGGCAAGATCCTGCTCACTACCCCCTGAAAAGGGCGGCTCCGTTCCCTGTAGACGGCGGCGCTGCTACGGTGCATCGTTAATAGCAACGGCGTTCCACGAAGGGGAGCATCATGAGTGAGAAACCCACCGGCGCCCTGCCCGGGCAAGCCGGAAATGACCCGGATTCCGACCTGCTGGTCCAGAACCCGAACCTGCCGCCGGTAGCGCTTGATCCGGCGGCCGAAGCCGAGCAATACAAGTGGACGCCCACCAAGATCGTTGTTTGGGTGGCGATCGCGCTGCTGGGCGCTGTGAGCTGGAGCTTTCTCGCCTTTTCTCGCGGTGAAACGATCAACGCGATCTGGTTCGTCTTCGCCGCCGTCTGCACGTATTTCATCGCCTACCGCTTCTATTCCAAGTACATCGAGAACAAGCTGACCCGCCCCAATGATCGGCGTGCAACGCCGGCCGAGTACAACGCGGACGGCAAGGATTATGTAGTCACGGACCGGCGCGTGCTCTACGGCCACCACTTCGCCGCCATCGCCGGCGCCGGTCCGCTGGTCGGCCCCATCCTGGCCGCGCAGATGGGCTACCTGCCCGGCACCTTGTGGATCATCGTCGGCGTCGTCCTGGCCGGCGCCGTGCAGGACTACCTGGTGCTGTTCTTCTCGATGCGCCGCGGCGGCCGGTCGGTGGGCCAGATGGCCCGTGAGGAACTCGGCGTCGTCGGCGGCATCGCGGCCCTGATTGCCACGCTGGCCATCATGGTCATCATCGTGGCGATCCTCGCCCTGGTCGTCGTCAACGCCTTGGGCGAGTCGCCCTGGGGCGTCTTCTCGGTTTCGATGACCATCCCGATCGCCCTCTTCATGGGCATCTACCTGCGCTTCCTCCGGCCGGGCAAGGTCAGCGAAGTCTCCATCATCGGTTTCGCGCTGCTCATTGCCGCCATCATCGGCGGCGGGGCGATCGCTGAAACCGGGTGGGGCGCGGCAATCTTCACGCTGGACCGAACCACCATCGCCTGGGGCATCATCATCTACGGCTTCATCGCGGCTGTGCTGCCGGTCTGGCTGTTGCTCGCCCCGCGCGATTACCTCTCCACCTTCATGAAGATCGGCACCATCCTGATGCTGGCGCTCGCCATTGTGCTGGTCCGGCCCGAGATCAACGTCCCGGCCTTCAGCGAGTTCGCCGGCCGGTCCGACGGGCCAGTGGTCCCCGGTTCGCTGTTCCCGTTCCTCTTCGTCACCATCGCCTGCGGCGCGATCTCCGGGTTCCACGCGCTGATTTCATCCGGCACCACGCCGAAGATGCTGCATAAGGAGAAGCAGAGCCGCTTCATTGGCTACGGCGGAATGTTGATGGAGTCGTTTGTGGCCATTATGGCGCTGGTCGCGGCCCTCTCGATCGACCGCGGCATCTACTTCGCGATGAACTCTGCGGCGGGGGCGACCGGAGGCACGGTGGAAGGCGCGGTGGCCTTCGTCAACGGCCTGGGGTTGACCAACGTGAACCTGACGCCGGACATGCTGACCGAACTGGCCCGCAACGTCGGCGAGGAATCTGTGGTCTCGCGGACCGGCGGTGCGCCCACCCTCGCCGTCGGCCTCTCGCAGATCATGCATGGGCTCATCGGCGGCGTGGCGATGATGGGCTTCTGGTACCACTTCGCCATCATGTTCGAGGCGCTGTTCATCCTCACCGCGGTCGATGCCGGAACCCGTGTGGCGCGCTTCATGCTGCAGGACACCATTGGCAATGTCCTGCCGAAGTTCAAGAACATGTCTTGGCGGCCCGGTGTCTGGATCTGCACGGCCATCATGGTGGCCGGCTGGGGGTACATCCTCATCCTGGGCGTTACCGATCCCTTGGGCGGCATCAATACGTTCTTCCCGCTCTTCGGCATTGCCAACCAATTGCTGGCTGCCATCGCGCTCGCAGTCTGCCTGGCGATCGCGGCCAAGCGCGGGGCGTTCAAGTACCTGTGGATCATCGCGCTGCCGCTGGCCTTCGTAACTGTGATCACCGTCTGGGCCTCGATCCTGAAGATCTTCAGCCCCGATGTGAAGGTGGGCTACTGGGCCAACAACATCGCCAACCGCAATGCCCTGGCTGCCGGAGAGACCAGTCTGGGGAACGCGAATTCGGTGGCTGACATGGAGGCGGTGGTCCGCAACACCGCGGTGCAGGGAACACTGTCCATCATCTTCGTGGTCCTGACCATCATCGTCATCACCACCGCCCTGATGGCCACCTACAAGTCCTGGCGGCTGGGCGGGGAACCCTCGCACGAGGACCCGGCGGTCGTCTCCTCCACGTACGGGCCGGCGAGCCTCTTTGCCACCCGGCCGGAGAAGGAACTGGAGAAGCAATGGAACGCGCTGCCCGCCGCGAGCAGCCGGCAAGGACGTGGACATGATGTCGAGCATTAACTGGCCGCAGGCGCGGCGCGGCTGGCGGAGCTTCGCGTGGTACTTCAAAGGAGTGATGGGCGAGCACGCCTATCAGGACTATCTGGAACACCACCGGCTGGCCCACCCGGGCACGGAACCGATGAGCGAGCGCGAGTTCTGGCGGGACAAGACGGACCGGCAGGAGAACAACCCGCAGGGCCGCTGCTGCTGACTCGAGAATAACGACGGTGGTGCCCGCACCGGAGCGTGGGCCAAAACGTTCCGGTGCGGGCACCGTTGCGCCCGGAACACGACGCCATCTGCTCTGCGCCGGATGGCTCTCTCTGGCAAGATAAAAACATGAGCGAAGAGCAGACGCCGCAGCCCGAAGAACCGGTCATCGTCGGCGCACTGTCCGGCCGGCGCCGGGAAGCAGACGAGCAGGAGCCCGAGGCTGTCGGCACCGACGCTCCGCGGTCTGGCCGCGGCGGATCCAAACTCGCCGACCTAGTGGACGAACCGGCCAAGGTGATGCGGATCGGCACCATGGTTCGCCAGCTGTTGGAAGAGGTGCGCAGCGCCCCGCTCGATGACGCCGCACGCAACCGGTTGGCCGAGATCCACGAGCGGTCCGTCAAGGAACTCGAGGACGGGCTGGCACCGGAGCTGGTCGAGGAACTGCACCGCATCAACCTGCCCTTCACCGACGATTCCACGCCCTCGGACGCCGAGTTGCGGATTGCCCAGGCACAGCTCGTCGGCTGGCTGGAAGGCCTGTTCCACGGAATCCAGACCGCCATAGCGGCCCAGCAGGCGATGAATCAGCAAATGGCGGCGCGGATGCAAATGCGGCAGCTGCCACCGGGCACCATGATTGCGCCGGGCGTCGTGATTGGCGACGACGGTGAACCGCGCCGCGCTCCCGGCGCCGAGGGGGAGAACGCCGGCCAGGACGGCGAACGCCACGTCGGTCCCGGGCAGTACCTCTAGGACCGTGGCGCTCTTCGGCGCTGCCCGGCAGGCCCGCCGGGACGACAAGGACCTCGGCAAGGGCATCTGGCGCCGCGCGCACGACCGCTTCCGGCGCGCCCTGGAGCGCTACCATCAGGTCCTTGAGGGCGTGCAGGACGACGGGCTCTACGGCGAGCTGCTGCCGATCGCCAATCAGGTGGCCGGGCTCCTTCCCCGGGTGCGCAGCTGCTGTGTGGCAGCGCAAGCCCTGCACCCCACCGACGGCTTGGACATCCCGGGCGGTCCCTTGGCCGAGGTGCACCGAAGCCTCTCCAAGGCCGGCAATTCGCTGGCGGCCACCGCACAGGCAGCGGCCATGGCCAGGCTCGGCGGCACCCGGGGCTATCAAACCGGGGTCGAGAACGTGCGGCGCCACGCCGCCGTCGTCGTTTCAGATCTCGCTGAGGCGGAGCGCCTGCTGGCCGGCCTGGAGCGTGGCGGCTCAGGGCAGCGTTAGCGGACGCCAGCCTTCCGCCACCATGGCCTCTTGGGATCGCGCGTGCCATGATGTTGGCAATCAGGTGCCAGGGTAGACGGCCCGGTTCCGGGCGGAATGGACGCACGCTCATGACCTACATCAGCCATTTCGACGATGTGGGGGAAGCGGATCTCGGCGCGCTCGGGGGCAAGGGCGTCGGTCTGGGCGGCCTCCTTCGGACCGGGGTGCCGGTGCCGGCCGGATTCGTGTTGAACACTGCGGCCTACACGGCCTTTGTCGATGCCAATGACCTGGCGGCGGACATCCAGGAGTTGGCGGCGCTGGGACCGCAGGCGGCAAGGCAGGACTACCAGCAGGCCTCCGAGCGGATCCGCACTCTGTTCGCCGGCGGCACCATGCCGGATGAGGTCGTCGCCGAACTCGGCGCCGCCTACCAGAGTCTCGGTCACGGACAGACGCCGGTGGCGGTGCGCTCTTCCGCCACCGCGGAGGACCTCGCCTCGGCCAGCTTCGCCGGACAGCAGGACAGCTACCTCAATGTGCGCGGGGCGGAGGGCCTGGCCGCGGCCGTGACCGGCTGCTGGGCATCGCTGTGGACGGCCCGCGCCATGGCCTACCGTGCGCGTGAAGGCATCGGACCCGCGTCCGTGCGCCTGGCGGTGGTGGTCCAGCGGATGGTGGGCGCGGACGCGGCCGGGGTCATGTTTACCGCTAATCCGGCCAACGGGCGCCGCGACCAGGTGGTGATCAGCGCCGCCTGGGGGCTGGGCGAATCCGTGGTCAGCGGAACGGTCACCCCCGACAACATCGTCGTCGATGCGGCGACGGGTCGAGTGCTCACCCGACGGACAGCGGACAAGGACGTGATGACCGTCTACGCGGAGCACGGCACCCGGGAGCAGCCGGTGCCGCAGGAGCGCCGCCGCCAGCAGGTACTGGATGATCCGTCGGCGGCGGAACTGGCCCGCTTTGGAGCACGGATCGCGGAACACTTCGAGGCGCCGCAGGACATCGAGTGGTCACGAACCCGCGACGGCTTCTTCTTCCTGCAGTCCCGGGCCATTACGGCGCTGCCCGAACCGGCGGCCGACCCGCCGGACAACTGGCCCGTGCCCTACCGGAACGGGCTCTACTTCCGCGCGAGCATCGTGGAACAGTTGCCCGACCCGCTCTCGCCGCTGTTCGCCGACCTGATTGACGGCTCCGTATCGCGGTCGCTCAGAGTCCTGATGCACGAAGCGTTGGGCAAGAACGTCATTCACGAGGACGATGTGGGGCTGCCCACCGTCAACGGCTACGCCTACTACTACTACCGCAATCGGGCGATGCTGCGGATGCTGGGCCGGACACCGGCCGCGATGGCGGCACTGGTTCGCGGCAAAGCACACATGGGGGTGGCCGGGTGGCGGGACTTCTCCCACCCCCGCTATGAGCGGATCGTTGCGGACTGGTCGGCGAAGCCGGTTGGGGAACTGTCGGGAGAGGAACTGCTGGAGGGCGTGCAGTCCCTGGTGGATGCTTGCGCGGTCTACTACACGGCGGTGCAGTCCATCATTCCCATCGCCGCGACCAGCGAAATCTCCTTCCGGGCGTATTACAACAAGGCCGTCCGCCGCAAGGAAGATCCTCCCGCCGTGGCCTTCCTGCTGGGCTATGACAGCGAACCCATCCGGGCGGAAAAGTCCCTCTACGACCTCTCAGCCTGGGCCCGTGGAGTACCGGGGCTGGCCGCGGCGCTCCTCGCTACGCCGGCAAAAGAACTCGCCGACTCGCAGCGCACGGATTCCCCTCCAGCCGGGGTGGACCCTGCGCTGTGGCGGCAGTGGCAGCCGCGGCTGCAGGCCCACCTCGACCGGTTCGGCCACACGGTCTACAACCTCGACTTCATCCATCCGGTGCCGGCCGACGATCCTTCGCCGCTGCTGGAAACGGTGAAGTTCTACCTGCGCGGCCAGGGCCAAGACCCGCATGAACGGCAACGGATGGCGGCCGCCCGCAGGGAGGACCACACCCACCGCATCGGTACCCGGCTCGGACGGACCCGCAGGGCCGCCGCGTTCTTCCGGTTGCTGCGGTGGGCACAGAATGCCGCCCCCATCCGCGAGGACGCCCTGGCCGACGTCGGCCTGGCCTGGCCGCTGGTCCGCCGGATGTTGCTGGAGCTCGGACAGCGGCTGGTCAATGCTGCAGTGATTGCAGAGCCCGCCGACGTGTTCTGGCTGCGTCATCGGGAACTGGCCAGCGCCGTCGACTTCGGCCTGGCCGCGCCACGGACCCGGGTAGCCCCGGGAAACCAGGGAATCATTCCGGACCAGCACGGCACACCGGCGGTGGCCATTACCGGAGCAGACCATCCTGTGCGGGCGGACGCAGTCGAGGAGCGCAAGATGCTGTGGCGGGGCCAGTTGAAAGCCGCCGCCCCGCAGATGCTGCCAGAGAGCAGGCTGATGGAGCGGGCCTTCGGGTCAATGATGCCCGCGCGGTCCCGGCAGGCCGACGGAATCATCAAGGGGATCGGGGCCAGTCCCGGCCGGGTCAGCGCTCCCGCCCGGGTCCTGAACGGGCCGGAGGACTTCGGCCGGATGGAACCTGGCGACGTCCTCATCGCCCGCATCACCACTCCCGCCTGGACGCCGTTGTTCGCGATGGCCTCGGCGGTGGTCACCGACGTCGGCGGCCCGCTGAGCCACAGCTCCATCGTGGCCCGGGAATACGGCATCCCCGCCGTGCTCGGCACCGGAGTGGCCACGCAACGCCTCACCAGCGGCCAGCGGATCCACGTCGACGGCGACGCCGGCACCGTCAGGACGGAGCAGCCGCCGGCCGGCTAGAGCAGGTGCTCTAGCGGCTAATTTCCAGCGGCTGCTGCAGGTGTTGGAAGGTCTCCACGATCAGTTCGACGCTCAGCGCTTCGGGAACGTCCGGGTCGCCGGCTTCGAACTCGGCCAGTTCCACCCCGCGGATGGACTCGGTGGGCAGCGCCGAGAAGATCGCCGCGACCTGACGGGGCAGCAGCCCGGAAGGAATTTTGTAAGCGGCGGGGATATAGCCGGGCTCGAGCACGTCCCAGTCCACATGGATCCAGACGGGGCGGCCGGCAACGAGCTCCAGCACCGCCTCGGGCGTGGCATCTTCCGGTGACAGGATGGTGACTCCGGCGTGCTGAAGCAGGTCCATCTCGGCGGAGTCGATGTCTCGTGCTCCGACCAGGATCACCTGCCGCGGGTTTACGGTGCCGCCGTGGCCGCTGTCCCACAGTCCGCAGGCGCCGGCCAACGCCATGCCGCCCAGATAACCGGATTCGGTGGTGTCCGGGGTGTTGAAGTCCCCGTGGGCATCGATCCACAGGAACACTGCGCCAGGGTGCCTTTCCGCTGCCACCGGCAGGGTGGCCAGGCTGGCCGCGCAGGTGTTGGTGACCAACAGCGGTATGTCGCCGGCGTCTAGGGAGGAGCCGACGGCCTCGGCGAGCCCGCGCAGAGTGTCAGCTGCCTGCTCAAGGGCCGGCCGCCAGTCATCCTGGACCGCCGGCGACGGCTGTCCCACAATGGTCGCCTCGACCGACAGATGGTCGGCCAGTGCACGTCCGGCCTTCCGTGCCCCGACCAGGGCACCTTCGGTGCGATCGGCGACCCTCCCCTGGTTGATGATCAGGCGGTAATCCACGGTTGTCCTTCTTTCCATACACACGGCATCGGGCCGGGCATGCAGCGGCGGCCTGTCCCATTCTTCCCGAAGCTGCGGCGGCCCCCGAAACACACGGACCTCCGGCCGGACATCACCCGTCGGCGGCCGGGGTGTGCGTTCGGCGCATTTCCTGGGCGAGGGACGGGTTGCCCTCCTCCAGATGGGCGATCACGTTCTCTACGATGTGGGGTTTTTTGTTCTGGCTGAGCTTGGCTCTCGCATCAAAGCGTTCCACCAGCATCCGCAGCCCGACGGTGCCCTTGGCAATGCGGCGGGTTCCCTGCTCGTCTTCGCCGAGCTGCCGGCCGCCGGGCTGATGCTGCTCGAAGTGCTCGGTGAGACGGGTGAGCATCCCATAGTTCTCGTCCTCGGTGAGGATCTCCGGAGTTCCGTAAAGATGCGCGGTGACGTGGTTCCAAGTGGGTACCAGGTCGCCGGGTGCGTACCAACTGGGCGAAACGTAGTCATGCGGACCTTGGATAATGACCAGAATTTCGTGGCTGCCAAGCTCGTGCAACGTCTCGTCGGGGCGGCCGAAGTGGCTGACGATGGTGATCTCGTCACGGTCTTCCTCGAGCAACACGGGGTAGTGGGAGGCAACCAGGCCGTTGCTTGTCGCGGACACGAAGGTGGCCCAAGGGTTGTTCCTGATCAGCCGCTTCACCTCGTCGGGGTCCGTCATCAGGTAGGCGGGGGTGTGCCGCATCAGGGAGTTCCTTTCGTGGATGCACCAAGGCAGGCCATGGGCCTACCGGGCTAGCATGCCACCTTGCTCCGGGGTGGTGCCACGCCTGAGGCATAGAGAAACCCCGCCACATCGCTGATGTGACGGGGTTTTCGCTGGAGCCCCCTGCCAGAATCGAACTGGCGACCTTTTCATTACGAGTGAAACGCTCTACCGACTGAGCTAAGGAGGCGGGAAGCTGCACCGTTGCCGGGCTGAATCCACGAAGAACAACTATATGGGAGCCGTGGCGGGCCGGTCAAAACGGGACGGCCCGCCACGGCCTAGGAACAGACGGTGCCTTCGGCAGGCATGCTCCCGTCGGCGAAGTAGTTGTCGACGGCCTCGCGGATGCACGTGTTTCCGCGCCCGTAGGCCGTGTGTCCCTCGCCTTGGTAGGTCAGCAGTGTGGCAGAGTCCAGTTGCGCGGCCATCGACTCGGCCCACTCATAGGGGGTGGCGGGATCCCCGGTGGTGCCGACTACCAGGATGGGGGCGGCACCTTCGGCGTGGATCGGGGCGCGTTCACCCGTGGGTTTGTACGGCCAGTCCCGGCAGTTCGCCCCGCCGAAGGCCAGATAGCGGCCGATGGTGGGGGAGGCCTGCTCCAGTTCCTTGGCGTCCTGGCGCATGCCGGCCAGGTCGGTCACCATCGGGTAGTCCAGGCAGTTGATCGCCATGAAGGCGTCCGTGGTGTTGTTGGTGTAGTGGCCATCCTGGTCGCGTCCGGCCCCGGCGTCGGCCAGCAACAGCATGCTGCTCGGATCGCCCCGGAACGCAGTGGTCAGGGCCTGGGTCAGGACCGGCCAACTGGCGTCGTCGTACAGGGGCACCAGCAGGCCGGACACGAAGGTCCCCACGGGCACCAGGCGGCCGTCGGGCGCGGTGAGCGGACTCTCCTCGACCGAGCGGATCAGATCCCGCAATTGGCCGACGGCGGTGTCCACGCTGCCACTCATCGGGCAGCCGGCATTGTCCAGGCAGTACGCCGTGTAGGCGTGGATGGCATCTTCGAAAGCCGCCGCCTGGCCCAGCGTGACCTGCTCGTTGCTCAGCGCGGGATCGAGTGCGCCGTCGAGCACCATCCGTCCCGTCCGTTCCGGGAAGAGCCCGGCATACGTGGCACCCAGGAACGTGCCGTAGGAGAAGCCCAGATAATTCAGCTTTTCATCGCCGACCACGGCACGGATGATGTCCATGTCCTTGGCCGCGCTGACCGTGTCCACCTGGCCCAGTACCGGACCGGTCTTCTCGTCGCACTTGGCGGCGAGTTTGGCGGCGTCCTCGATCGCCCGCTCAATATCCGCATCCGAGTCGCGGTCGTAGTCCGTCTCCCGGGCCTGATCGCGCTCGGCATCGGTCTGGCAGCTCACCGGAGCGGAGCGCTGGACCCCGCGCGGGTCGAAGCCCACCAGGTCGTAGTCGGTGCGGAGCTGCTCGGAGAACATCGTCTGCAGGCCGTCGCGCAGCAGGTCGTAGCCGGAGGCTCCGGGACCGCCCGGGTTCACCAGGATGGACCCTTGCGCGGAATCGCCGGCGTCGCTGCGGATGGCGGCGATCTTGATTTTCTCGCCGCCGGCGTCCGCGTAGTCCAGCGGCACCTCGATGTCGGCGCACTCCAGACCGTTCTCGCAGGACTTCCAGTCAACGGCCTGCGTGTAGAACGGCATCAACTCTTCGGCCACGCCGTCGGTCACCTGCGCTGGGTCCGCGGGCTCGCGCGCCTGTTCCGGCGCGATCACCGAACAGCCGCTACCCAGCAGAAGAACGACGGCGGCCAGTACCGCCGCAGCGGAATGGCGCAGCTTTGAGGCGGGGTGCCTGTGGCTGGTGCTGGGCATTGCGGGCGGCTCCTGGGTAGTTGCTGCGGGCGAGATCCGGGTGGGACTTTAGAGCAGGCTGACGGCCATGGCTTCCATGGCCAAGACGGGGGCAACGTTGGTGCCCAGGCGTTGCCGGGCCTGGGCGATGGCGTCCATCCTGCCCAACGTCTGTTCGGGGGTGGATCGTTCCGCGTAGCTGGTGAGGTCCTGGCGCAGGTATTCGTTGACCAGTTCGGTCCCCGTCCCCAGTTGCAGCGTGAGCACGTCGCGGAAGAAGGTGCTCAGGTCGATCAGCACGCGGTCCAGCGAGTCGCTGAGGCTGCGCTTGGCACGGCGTTTCTGGTCTTCTTCCAACCGCTTGAGCTGGCTGCGGATGGCCGGCGGCATGGCGCCCTTTTCCGGCGCCCCCAACGCGATCAGCAACGCTTCGCGTTCGGATTCGTTGCGTTGTTCGGAGGCAGCCGCGGCGTCGGCATTTGAAATGTCCACCAGCTCACCGGCGGCGGTGACGGCATCGGCCACGCCGCGCAGCCGCAGCGGCAGCCGGACAATTGTGTCGCGTCGATGGCGCGCGTCGGCGTCGGCGGCCAGTCGGCGGGCCACCCCGATGTGGCTTTGGGAGACCTTGGCGGCGAAGCCGGCCAATTCGGGGTCGGCGCCGTCCCGGCGGACCAACAGCGCCGCGACGTCGTCCGCCGGCGGAATGCGCAGGCTGACCGGGCGGCAGCGGGAGCGGATGGTGACCAGCACGTCCGCCGGGCTGGGAGTGCACAGCATCCAGATGGTCCGCGGCGGCGGTTCCTCGATGGCCTTGAGCAGCACGTTGGTGGTGCGTTCGGTCATCCGGTCCGCGTCCTCGATGATGATCACGCGCCAGCGGCCCGAGGACGGCTTGTCCTGCGCCTTGCCGACCAGATCGCGCATCTCCTGAATGGAGAAGGTCACGTTCTCCGTGGCCACCAGGGTGGCGTCGGCGTTGGAGCCGGCCAGCACCGTGCGGCAGGCGTGGCAGGTGCCGCAGCCGCGCTCGGCCGGATCCTGCTGGTCGCACAGCAGTGCGGCGGCGAAGGCTTTGGCGGCGTTGCTGCGGCCGGAGCCGGGCGGGCCGGTAAACAGCCAGGCGTGCGCGGGGCGTTCGGCGGCCGCCGCGCGGCTGAGCTGTTCGATCACCGCGCTCTGGCCGGGCAGATCGGACCAGACGCTCACGCGATCAGCTCCTGGACCCGGTCCATGATGGCCGCGGTGAGTTCTTCCCGTCCGGCGCTCGCGTCCAGGACCAAGTACTTCTCCGGGGCAGCGCCGGCCAACTCCAGGAATGCCGCGCGGATCCGCGAGTGGAAGTCATCCGGTTCGGATTCCAGCCGGTCTTCGGCGGCGTCGCCGGCTGTGCGGCGGTCGCGGCCCTGCTGCGGGGCGACGTCCAAGAGGACGGTCAGGTCCGGCAGCAGTCGCTCCGTCGCCCACAGATTGAGGTCCCGGACTTCGGCCAGGCCGAGCCCGCGGCCGGCGCCTTGGTACGCCACCGAGGAGTCGATGAACCGGTCGCACAGCACCACCTCGCCGCGTTCGAGCGCAGGCCGGATGACCTGTTCGACGTGGGCGGCGCGGGAAGCGGAAAAGATCAACGCTTCGGTGCGGGCATCAATCTCGCCGTGGCCATGTTCCAGCACCAAGGCACGCAGCTTTTCCCCAACGGGCGTGCCGCCCGGCTCCCGGGTCCGGAGCACCGTGCGGCCCATCGCCCGCAGGTGGTGTTCGACGGCGGTGGCTTGGGTTGATTTTCCAGCCCCGTCCCCGCCCTCGAAAGCGATGAAGAGGCCGCTGGCGTTGGCGGGCTGGCGGTCGGAACTCACCTGATTAGCCTAGCCGGAATCGCCGGTGCACGCGGGACGGTCACAGTTAACGTGTGGATGGCGGCCGGTACTAATCTGCTGTCATGACCGATGCCTCCTCCCGCGACCTTCAGCATGCCGCGCATCTTGCTCCGGACACCGTGGTGGTGTCTGCCGGACGGCCGCCCCGCGACCACGACGCCCCGGTCAATCCGCCGGTGGTGCTGTCCTCCACGTTCTTCGGCCGCGGCGAAGTGGTCCAGGGCGACCGCGCGTACGGGCGGTACTCCAACCCCACTTGGGACCCGTTCGAAGAGACCCTGGCCGAGCTGGAAGGCGCCGCGCTGCCCGGCCTGGTTTTCGCGTCGGGCTTGGCCGCCGTTTCGGCCGCGCTCTCGCTGATTCCCCCCGGCGGCGTCTTGGTCATGCCCAGGCATAGCTACCAGGGCAGCCTGGCCATGGCCGAGCAAATGGCCGAGCGGGGCGACCTGCAGTTGCGCACGGTGGACATCGCTGACACCGCTGCCGTGACGGAGCAGCTGGGCGGCGCCGACATGCTGTGGCTGGAAAGCCCCACGAACCCAATGCTCGAGATTGCCGAAGTGGAGGCGCTGGCCACCGCCGCGCACCAGGCCGGCGCTCTCGTGGTCGCGGACAATACCTTCTCCACCCCGTTGGGCCAGCGTCCGCTGGCGGCGGGGGTCGACGTCGTTGTGCATTCGGTGACCAAATATCTGGCCGGCCATTCGGATGTGGTGCTGGGCGCCGTGGTGACGTCCAACGAGGAACTGCGCTCCAAGCTGCTGGTGCACCGGTCGCTGCACGGGGCCATCGCCGGACCGTTCGAGACCTGGCTGGCGCTGCGCGGCGTGCGGACCCTGGCCCTGCGGATCGAGCGTTCCCAGGCCACCGCGGGTGAGCTGGCGCGCAAGTTGCAGCAGCACCCGGCGGTGGAGGCCGTGCGGTACCCCGGCCTGCCCGAAGATCCGGGGCACGCCCGGGCCGCCGCCCAGATGGACGGCTTCGGCTCCATCATTGCCATCCAGGTCAAGGGCGGTGCCGCCGCCGCGGACAAGGTCATCGACGCGCTGCAGTTGTGGCTGCCGGCAACGTCGCTGGGCGGGGTCGAATCGCTGATCGAGCGGCGCCGGCGCCATGTCAACGAGCCGGAAAGCGTGCCGGAGAATCTGCTGCGGCTGTCAGTGGGAATCGAGAACCCGGCAGACCTGTGGGCGGACCTGGAACAGGCCCTGGCCGCCGCCAACGTGTGAGACTGCCGAAACATACCCCCACCAGTTAGGCTTAAGGCGTGCAACTTGCCTACGACATCCAGTACTGGCTCTACATGGCCCTGGGGCTGATCGCCCTGGTGATTGAACTGTGGGCGCTGGCGGATTGCGTGGGCCGCAAGGCCGACTACTTCCAGGCCGCGTTCAAGAAGACCAAGGGCTTCTGGGTGGGCGTCCTGGTAGCCGCCACCGCCGTGGGCGCGTTGGCCGCGCTGGGGGCCGGCGGCCTGGGCACATGGATGATCTTCCAGTTGGCAGCCGTGGCCGCGGCAGGCGTCTACCTGGCGGACGTCAAGCCCGCCCTGATCGAGGTCAAGGGCGGCGGGTCGGCCTACCCCTGGTAAGTGCCGCCACCGCCCGATGACGGAGCGACGGCCTTCCACGCGACGGTGACCTCGCCCAGGCGCCAACGCGAGGGGCCATCCAAAACCGGCCATCCGGCGTCGTGCATTGATTTGCACATGGCCAGCCAGCGCTGCCGATAGCCGAACGAGGCCAGCGGCGCCGCGTCCGCCCACGCCCGGTCCAGCGCCTGAAGGTAGCGGTGCACCGGTTCGCCCGGGATGTTGTGGTGGATGAGGGCCTTGGGCAGCCGCTCTGCCACCTCCGAGGGCCGGGCGAACGCGCCGAAGCGCAGCGATATGCTCAGCGAGAGCGGGCCTTTCGGGGCAACGGCAATCCACGTGGCCCGGCGTCCGATCTCATCGCAGGTGCCGTCAATAAACAGACCGCCGGGTGCCAGCCGGCCGCGAACCGTGTCCCACGCTGCGCCGAACTCGGATTCCTGGTACTGCCGCAACACGTTGAACGCGCGGACCACCGCGGGCCGGCGGCCGGATACCGGGATCTCGAACCCGCCCTGGCGGAAGCTCAAACCCGGACGTTCCAGAGGCTTGGCGACGGCGACTCGGGCCGGCTCGATCTCAATGCCGATCACTTCAACATCGGCGCGCACCCGGCAGAGTCGCTGGTGGAGTTCGACGGCGGTGGTTGGCGCTGCCCCATAGCCCAGATCGATGACCAGCGGATCCACGGCCCGGCGCAGTCGGGTGGCTTCGGGGCCGGCCAGCCAGCGGTCCATCCGACGCAGCCGGTTGGGATTGGTGGTGCCCCGGGTGACGGTTCCGATGGGTCGGCGGACCGGCCGGGTGGCGGTCGGGGTGGTCTGGGGCACGAGAAAAAAGAATAAGGGCACCGCGGCCCGCCAGATGCCGCTACGGGGTCGATTGTGCCGAAGCTCACGGAGGAATTTCCGCAACGCCCCGGACCACGTCCGTCGGCGTAACGTCCCGCCGGAGCCGCCGATGCCGGGGCGGTCCTCCGCTAGGATTGCAGCCATGACTTCCACTTCGAAACACACGCTGGTCCTGTTGCGCCACGGGCAGAGCGACTGGAACGAAAAGAACCTCTTCACCGGCTGGGTCGACGTCCCGCTGACCGACCTGGGGCGCAAGGAAGCGCACCGCGGCGGCGAGCTGCTGGTCGAGAACAACCTGCTGCCGGATGTTCTGTACACCTCCCGGCTGAAGCGCGCCATTGTCACCGCCAACATCGCGCTGGAATCTGCGGACCGCAGCTGGATCGACGTCAAGCGCAGCTGGCGGTTGAACGAACGCCACTACGGAGCCCTGCAGGGCAAGGACAAGGCGCAGATCCGCAACGAATTCGGCGAGGATCAGTTCATGATGTGGCGCCGCTCCTATGACACCCCGCCGCCCGCCTTGGACGACGCAAGCGAGTGGTCGCAGGTCAACGACCCGCGCTACGCGGATCTGGGCAACGATGTGCCGCGGACCGAGTGCCTCAAGGACGTGCTGGATCGTTTCCTGCCGTACTGGGAGTCGGACATCTCGGTGGACCTCACGGCGGGCAAGACCGTGCTGGTGGCCGCGCACGGCAACTCGTTGCGCGCGCTGGTCAAGCATCTGGACGGCATCAGCGACGACGACATCGCCGGGCTGAACATCCCCACCGGCATCCCGCTGGTGTACGAACTGGACGAGAACCTGAAGCCGGTCAACCCGGGCGGCACCTACTTGGATGCCGACGCCGCGGCGGAAGCCATCCAGGCTGTGGCCAACCAGGGCAAAAAGTAACAACTGACATAGCGGCGGAAGGCCGGCTCCCCGCGGGGAGCCGGCCTTCCGGTTCAAAGCCTCTGTTAGACGGACTGGCCGTTGGGCCGCCACTCGCCGGTCACCAGGTAGGTCACCTTGCGGGAGACCGAGACGCCGTGGTCGGCGAAGCGCTCGAAGTACCGGCTGGCCAGCGAGACGTCCACCGTGGTGGGTCCGTTGGAGTCCCAGGCCGGGTCCGCAATGGCCTTGAAGACGCCGGCGTGCAGTTCGTTGACGCGGGAGTTGCTCACGTCGATCTGGGCGGCAAGGTCCAGATCGCGGGTCTCCAGCAGCTCGGTCAGTTTCTCCGAGATGGCAATGTCCTGCTCCGCGAACTCCCGGAAGGTCCCGCGCATCGATTCGGGAATCACGGTGTCCGGGTAGCGCAGGCGGACCAGTTGGGCGACATGCCGGGCGAGGTCGCCCATCCGCTCCAGCGAGGCGCTCATCCGCAGCGCACCCACGATCATGCGCAGGTCGGAAGCGACCGGTCCCTGCAGGGCCAGGATGTCGATGGAGCGCTCGTCCAGATCCGTCTGGAGGAAATCGATCCGGGCGTCGGCGGCGATGACTTCCTGGGCCAACTCGATGTCTGCGGTGTCGAGCGCAGTGGTTGCCTTCTGCATCGCCTCGGTGACAAGCCGGGAAATCTCAACCAGCTGTTCTCCGACTTGATGGAGCTCGGCCTGGAAAACCTTGCGCACTGGCGTCCTTTCGGTTGTGTTCGTGAGCATACGGGACCTAGCATCCCATTCGCGTCACACCTTGTCAGGCTGCGGTTAACTATTACGTCGCCTCAGGTGAACGTTAGTTGAACGGACCCACGATTACTACCGGATGGGCCGGAAGCTGAGCGGCGCTGCGCCTAAGCTAGAGGCGTGGATCCACTGACTATCGGCTTGCTGGCAGGCCTCATCGGCTTGGCGCTGGGCAGCTTCGGTGTGCTCGCGTTCGGCCTGAGCGACCGCCAGCGGCGACGGCTGCAGGAAGTTGCCGAGCCTACGCTGCCGGACGGTGCCGCCGAGGTGCTGTCCGTCGTCGGCCGCGCCTATGTAGTGGTGGACGCGATCGACGGCGTGGTGCGCGCCAGCCCCGCCGCCTACGCCTTCGGGCTGGTGCGCGGCCACACGATGGTGCACTCCGAACTGTTGGAGCTGACCGCCAGGGTGCGCCGCGACGGCGTGATCGAGGAGCGGCAGCTGGAACTGCCGCGCGGCCCGCTGGGCCAGGGCACCATTGTGGTGCAGGTGCGGGTGGCGCCAATCGGCGAGGAGTACATCCTGCTGCTGGCCGATGACCGGACCGAAATTACGCGGACCGAGGCTATGCGCAACGACTTCGTGGCCAACGTCTCGCACGAGCTGAAGACCCCGGTCGGCGCCATCTCGCTGCTGGCCGAAGCCATCGACGATGCGGCGGACGATGCAGAAGCCGTGCGGCGCTTCGCCGGCCGGATGCACAAAGAGGCACGCCGGCTGGGCGCGCTGGTGCAGGACATTATCGAGCTGAGCCGGCTGCAGGGCGCGGACGTGGTGCAGGGCGGCACCGAAGTCGACCTCAACGCAGTGGTCGCCGAAGCCGTGGACCGCAACAAGCTCACGGCGGAAAGCCGCCACATCGAGTTGTCGGTCGGCGGGACCATTGGCGTACCGGTCTTCGGCGATGCGGAATTGCTGACAGTCGCCCTGCGGAACCTGATCGACAACGCCATTCGTTACGCCCCGGAACGAAGCAAGGTGGGCGTGGGACTGCGGGTCCGCGAAGGTTTGGCGACCGTCTCGGTGACCGACCAAGGCCCCGGCATCACCCCCGATCAGCAGGACCGGATCTTCGAGCGTTTCTACCGCCTCGACGACGCCCGCTCGCGGCAGACCGGTGGGACCGGACTGGGCTTGAGCATTGTCAAACACGTCATCTCCCAGCACGGCGGGGAAGTATCGGTGTGGTCGCAGCCCGGGCAGGGCTCTACCTTCACCGTGCGGCTGCCGGAAATGGAGCAGGAAGACGGCGGCACCACTGAATCCGTGGAGCCGCGTACGCAGGGCGCCGGTGTGGCGCATGAACAAGGAGTCGGTGCTTGACCCGCATTCTGGTCGTCGAAGATGAAGAGTCGCTGAGCGATCCGTTGAGCTATCTGTTGGGTAAAGAAGGCTTCGAAGTCGAGGTGGTGGACAACGGTCTGGATGCCATCGTGGCGTTCGACCGGGCCGGCGCAGATCTGGTCCTGTTGGACCTGATGTTGCCGGGACAGTCCGGAACGGAAGTGTGCCGGCAGTTGCGGCAGCGTTCCTCGGTCCCCGTCATCATGCTCACCGCCAAGGACTCGGAGATCGACAAAGTCGTGGGGCTCGAGCTGGGCGCCGACGACTATGTCACCAAGCCCTATTCCTCACGCGAGCTGGTGGCCCGGGTGCGTGCGGTACTGCGCCGCCAG
Source organism: Arthrobacter sp. NPDC089319 (assembly GCF_040684925.1). NCBI lineage: Bacteria > Bacillati > Actinomycetota > Actinomycetes > Micrococcales > Micrococcaceae > Arthrobacter > Arthrobacter sp. NPDC089319. The sequence continues at coordinate 458,419 of NZ_JBFBGZ010000002.1, forward strand.
GGCGAACCGGAGGAACTGGTGCCGAACACCGTTTCCTCTGGCCCCGTGCGGATGGATGTGGAACGGCACGTGGTCAGCGTGGACGGCGAACAGGTGTCGCTGCCGCTGAAGGAATTTGAGCTGTTGGAAATGCTGCTGCGCAATTCCGGCCGGGTCCTGACCCGCGGGCAGCTGATTGATCGGGTGTGGGGCTCCGACTACGTGGGCGACACCAAAACCCTTGACGTGCACGTCAAGCGGCTGCGCAGCAAGATCGAGCCCGATCCCTCTGCGCCGCGATACTTGGTCACCGTCCGCGGCCTGGGCTACAAGTTCGAGCCTTAGGCCCACTGCGCCGGAGATCCATGGCGCTGGCAAGCCAAAAGGCCGGGCCGCTTCCTGGAAGGGAAGCGGCCCGGCCTTAGCTGTTTATGTCTGTGGGATCAGGCGCCGGCCTGATCGGTGGGCTCCTCCGAGGGCGCCGGGGCCTCCGTCGGGGTCTCCGTCGGGGTGGCGGATTCGGTCGGTGCCGGGGTGGGGACGTAGCTGCTGTACTCCGGCAGCGTGCCGTCCAGAACCGGCACCCGCACGTCGGCGGATTCGTTGTTCACGCGGACGGTGACGTTGGCCAAGGCGCCGGGAGCGGCTCCGGGGCGGTCCACGGTGGTCTCGTTCGCCTCGTCTTCGAAACGGATCTGCCCATCGGCCGGAACGGTGACGGTGGCGGTGCTGCCGGAGCCCGTCAGGCTCAGCTGCACGGGGGAGTCCGAGGTGTTCACCACGGTGCCGAGCAGGCGGCCGGTGGACTCTGCGTTCTCGGCGACAACCAACAGGTTGCGCAGCCCGATCGGGCCGACGTTGGCCACAATGCCGTCGCTGGCCGAGTAGGACTTGGTGGTGGCCTGTTCGTTGATTGCGCCGCATCCGGTCGATGCGAGCAGGGTGAGCGCGGCGGCGCCTGCTACAAGGGTGCGCTGCACACGGTTCTTCGGCGCAATCTTCACGGCAGAAACTCCTCAGTATCAATCAGGTGCGGTGCTGCAGATCTAGGCAGCTTGCCTCGCCTAGCCTACCGGCAAACCGGTGAAAAGCTGGATTCGACGTCTGTAAGAATCCGCTCAAATGCACCAAATAGACGATCCGTCAAGAGGGTAGGGGGCTGTATTTTAGCCCGCTGAGGGGCTGTCAGCCCCGCAAACTCGCGGAAGTGGCTGAATTATCCATGGTAAACTAGAGGTCGGGAAAGGGGATACTACACATGGTATTTGAGGTCGGCGAGACGGTTGTTTACCCTCACCACGGTGCAGCAAAGATCGAAGAGATCAAAATGCGCACCATCAAGGGTGAAGAGAAGATGTATCTCAAGCTCCGGGTTGCCCAGGGCGATCTGACTATTGAAGTTCCGGCGGAGAATGTGGATCTGGTCGGGGTCCGCGATGTGGTGGGCAAGGAAGGCCTCGAGCATGTGTTCGATGTGCTCCGTGCCGAGTTCACCGAAGAGCCGACCAACTGGTCCCGCCGCTACAAGGCGAACCTGGAAAAGCTGGCCTCCGGCGACGTCATCAAGGTAGCGGAAGTTGTCCGCGACCTGTGGCGCCGGGATCATGACCGCGGCCTCTCCGCGGGCGAGAAGCGGATGCTGGCCAAGGCACGGCAGATCCTGGTTTCCGAGCTCGCGCTGGCGGAGAAGACCGACGAAGACAAGGCAGCAGAGGTTCTTGACGAGGTCCTCGCCTCCTGAATGGGCTTTTGGCGGCCGGTGTCCCGAACGGGGTGCCGGCCGTTTTTTTGCCTGCCGACGGACGCACCCGGCCGCCCGATTAGGCTAGGGGGATGGGCACAGCACAGGCATCAGTGGGCGTGATCGTGGTGGCGGCGGGCTCCGGCACCCGGCTGGGCTACGGCCTGCCCAAGGCGCAGGTCCCGCTGGCCGGTGAACCGATCCTCGCGCACGCACTCCGGGGCGTGCTGGCAGCCGGGATCGCGGCCCGGATCTGCGTGGCCGTGCCCGCCGGAGATACAACGCTGCGGCAGCTCTGTGCCGGCTTCGCAGCGCAGCATCCGGAAATAGAGATTTCAACGGTCGACGGCGGTGCCTCCCGTGCGGCCTCGGTCGCCGCGGCGCTGCGCGGGCTGGGGGAGGGAATCGGCGCGGTCCTGGTGCACGACGCCGCCCGGGCACTCACCCCGCCCGACGTGTTCCAGCGAGTCGCGGCTGCGCTGGCGGCCGGCGCCCGCGCCGTCGTTCCTGCGGTGGCGGTGGTGGACACCATCAAGACGGCGACGCCGAGCACCGGTGCGGAGGCAGACATTGCAGCCGAAAAAGTGGCGGCCACGGTCGACCGCGCGCAACTGCGCGCGGTGCAGACGCCACAGGGCTTCGACGCCGTGGCGCTGGCGCGGGCGCACGAAGGTCTGGCCGGCCTGGGACCGGAGGAGGCCGACGACATCACCGACGAGGCGCTGCTGATGGAACGCGGCGGCGTGGACGTCATGCTGGTGCCCGGATCGGCGCAGGCCCTGAAGATCACCACGCAACTGGACCTGGCCCTGGCCGAAGCCCTGCTGGCCGCCCGCCAGCCGAACCTGATGGAAGGCTGATTGTGCCCGACTTCCCGTACCCCATCCCCCGCACCGGAATCGGTGTGGACGTGCACGCTTTCGCCACCACAGCCGACCCTCAGCCGTTGTGGCTGGGCGGCCTGCTGTGGGAAGGGGAGCAGGGCCTGGCCGGCCATTCCGACGGCGATGCCGCCGCGCACGCGGCCGCCGACGCGCTGTTCTCCGCGGCCGGGGTCGGCGACCTGGGCACGCACTTCGGCACCGACCGGCCGGAGTACGCCGGCGCTTCCGGCGTGCGGCTGCTCTCCGAAGCGGCCCGGATTGTCCGTGAAGCCGGCTTCGAGATCGGCAACATTGCGGTCCAGTTGGTCTGCAACCGGCCCAAGTTCGGGCCGCGCCGGGGCGAATCCGAGGCGGCGCTCAGCAAGGCAGCCGGTGCACCGGTCAGCGTCTCCGCCACCACCAGCGACGGGTTGGGATTCACCGGCCGTGGCGAGGGGATCGCGGCGGTGGCCACCGCCGTCGTTGTTTCCATCCGTTAGCGGACCAGCAGCGGCGGGTTGCCCCGCCGCCGCCGCGCTAAGCGATGGGCGGTGCGCAACAGGACTCAACGGTTCGCACCGGTAGTGCGGGCGCGGCTACGCTAGAGCGGTGAGCCTGAGATTCTATGACACCGCCACCGCGCAAGTCCGCGATTTCGTCCCGCTGGTCCCGGGCAAGGTGGGGCTCTATTACTGCGGTGCCACCGTGCAGGGCGACCCGCACGTGGGCCACATCCGCTCGGCCATCGCATTCGACCAGCTCACCCGCTGGCTGCGCTCCAGCGGCTACGACGTCACGGTGGTGCGCAACGTAACGGACATTGACGACAAGATCCTGGTCAAGTCCGCCGACTCCTTCCGCCCGGACGCCGCCGAGGATCCAATGGTGCCGGTGCCGAACGAGCCCTGGTGGGCGCTGGCCTACCGCTATGAGCAGGAGTTCGCCAAGGCCTACGACGCGCTGGGGGTTGAACGGCCCACCTACGAACCGCGCGCCACCGGCCACATCCCGGAGATGCACCGGCTGATCCAGCAGTTGATCGACCGCGGCCACGCCTACCCGGCTCTGGACGATTCCGGCGACGTCTACTTCGACGTGCGTTCCTGGCCGGAATACGGCTCGCTGACGCACCAGCGGATCGAGGACATGCAGGCGGCGCCCGACGCCGGCCCGCGCGGCAAGAAGGATCCCCGCGACTTCGCGCTCTGGAAGGGGCACAAGGAAGGCGAGCCGGAAACCGCCAGCTGGGCCAGCCCGTGGGGCGCCGGCCGGCCGGGCTGGCATCTGGAGTGCTCGGCCATGGTCACCAAGTACCTGGGCACCGAGTTCGACATCCACGGCGGCGGGCTGGACCTGCGCTTCCCGCACCACGAGAACGAAGTGGCGCAGTCCCGGGCGGCCGGCCAGGGCTTCGCCAACTTCTGGATGCACAACGGCATGGTCACCTTCGAGGGCGAGAAGATGTCCAAGTCGATCGGCAACATCATCACCCCGGCGCAAATGCTCCAGGACGCCAGGCCCTTGGTGGTCCGCTACTACCTGGGACAGGCGCAGTACCGGTCCGCGCTGGACTACAACCCCGGCTCGCTGGTGGAAGCGGCCGCCGCGGTGGAACGGATCGAGGGCTTCATGCAGCGGGCGCTGAAGTTCCTTTACGGCGAGCAGTTCGGCTTCGTCGTGGCCGAACGCGTGCCGGACGCGTTCGCCGCAGCGATGGACGACGACCTTAACGTGCCGCAGGCACTGGCCGCGGTCCACGAAACGGTGCGCGCCGGCAACACCGCGCTAGACGGCAAGGACAAGGAAGCGGCCACCCGCGCGCTGCACCAGGTGATGGCCATGACCGACGTGCTGCACATCAACCCGCTGGATCCGCACTGGCACTCCGGCGGCGCTGACACCGCGGCGCACCAGGCCCTGGACACGCTGGTGCGCGCCCAGTTGGAGGAGCGCCGCGCGGCCCGGGCGGCCAAGGACTGGTCTCGCGCGGACGCCATCCGCGACACCCTGGCCGAGGCCGGAATCGTGGTGGAGGACTCGGCCGAGGGCGCGAGCTGGAGCCTCGGCTGACGGCAGCCAGCACGGTTGGCGGTACCCTTTAAGCCAGACGGTTCCCGTCGGGCTAGCCGGCCACCCCGGTGCGCACCAGCGGAAACCCACCTTCCCCAACACCAAAGGTAGTTTTCGATGGCCAACAAACCTCGCCCCGGAGCGGTGCGCAAGTCCAAGAAGGGACCCACCACAGGAACCGGCGGCCACGGGCGCAAGGCGCTCGAAGGCAAGGGGCCGACGCCAAAGGCCGAAGACCGCCCGTACCACAAGGCATATCGCACCAAGCAGCTCTCCGAACGCTCCGCCGCCAAGCACCAGGGCGGCCAGCGCCCCGCCGCCCGCCGCGGCAAGACCGCCGGCGAGATGGTAACCGGACGCAATTCCGTGGTGGAAGCCCTGCGCGCCGAGGTGCCCGCCAAGGTGCTGCACGTGGCGGTCCGGATCGAGATGGACGACCGGGTCAAGGAATCGCTGAAGATCGCCGCCGAACGCGGTATCCCGGTGCTGGAGTCGCACAAGACCGAACTGGACCGGATGACCGAGGACGCCGTCCACCAAGGACTGGTCTTGCAGATCCCGCCCTACGAATACCAGGACGCGCTGGAGCTGGCCGAGGAAACCATGGCCAAGTTCAAGAAGGGGTACATCAATAATGCCCCGCTGTTCGTGGCACTGGACGGGATTACCGATCCGCGCAACCTCGGTGCCATCATCCGCTCCGCGTCCGCTTTCAGCGGGCACGGCGTGGTGGTACCCGAGCGCCGCTCCGTGGGCATGACTGCCTCCGCCTGGAAGACCAGCGCCGGCGCGGCCGTGCGCGTCCCGGTGGCCAAGGCGAGCAACCTGACCAACACGCTCAAGGCTTTCCAGCAGCTGGGTATCTTCGTGCTGGGTCTGGACGGCGAGGGCGACGTGTCGCTGCCTGACCTGTCCCTGGCCACCGAGCCGGTGTGCCTGGTCGTCGGATCCGAGGGCAAGGGCCTGTCCCGGCTGGTCCGCGAGAACTGCGACCAAATTGTCTCCATCCCGATCGATTCGGCGATGGAATCGCTCAACGCCTCGATGGCCGTGGGCATCAGCCTGTACGAAATATCGCGGCAGCGCGCCCGCTAGGAGCAGGTGACCGTTTGGCCCGTCACGCCAAGAGCATTTCCCCCCAACTGCAGGTCCGCCCGCCACAGCTATCGCGGTCCTTCCCGCTGGGGGTCAGCGCCACGACACCGGGCATGCCGGCTATCCCCGGTGCGGTGAATGTGGCGGTGTTCGCCCCCGGGCACGCCACCATGGATGTGCACTTCCAGGACGCAAGCGGCGCCTGGCAGCGCGCTGAGCTGAAGGCCTTCACCGACGGCGTCCACCACGGCACGGTCAAGGGGCTGGACGCCGGCAGCCGCTACGCCTTCTGGCCGCACGGCCAGGCCCTGCCGGCCTCGAGGCAGCTGCTGCTGGACCCGTATGGGCGCGCCATTGACGACGACGGCGGTGTGCTGCGTTCGGTGTACGTCACCGGCGGCTTCGACTGGGGAGACGACGCGCGTCCGCACGTACCCTGGCGGGACACTGTGGTCTACGAATGCCACGTCAAGGGCCAGACCATGCTGCACCCGGAGATTCCGGAAGAGCTGCGCGGCACCTACGCCGGCCTGGCGCATCCGGTGATGGTCGATTACCTGCTTGAACTGGGAATCACCACGCTGGAGCTGCTCCCGGTGCACTACCACCTGGACGAGCCGCACCTGCAGGACCTGGGCCTGGCCAATTACTGGGGCTACAACACGCTGGGCTTCTTCGCGCTCTGGCCGGGCTACGCCACCGCGGCCGCCCAGGCCGCGGGACCTCGGGCGGTACAGGACGAGTTCCGCACCATGGTGAAGAAGCTGCACTCGGTGGGGATCGAGGTGATCCTGGACGTGGTCTACAACCACACAGCCGAGGGCGGGAAGGACCAGGACACCTATTCCTTCCGCGGTCTGGCCGACCATGTGTACTACCGACACGATGGCCACGGGAACTACCTGGACACCACCGGCTGTGGAAACACGATGAACTTCAACGAGCCGCGGGTGATCCAGTTGGCCCTGGACTCGCTGCGCTACTGGGTGGAAGAGTTCCATATTGACGGCTTCCGCTTCGACCTGGCCGTGTCCTTGGGCCGCGATGGGCAGAACCACTTCAATCCCCGGCATCCGTTCCTGGTGGCGGTTGGCGCGGACTCCGTTTTGTCCGGAGCCAAACTGGTCTCCGAACCGTGGGACGTGGGCGACGGCGGCTGGCAGACCGGCCACTTTCCGCCGGGCTGGACCGACTGGAACGACCGCTTCCGCGATACCGTCCGTGATTTCTGGCTGGCGGACCAGGCCGCCGCTGACGCCGGCGGGCAGGGCGGGACCGTGGCCAGGCTGGCCAGTTGCCTGGCCGGGTCCACCGAGCTGTTCGCCGGTTCCGGCCGCACGGCGCTGGCCTCGCTTAATTTCGTCACCGCCCATGACGGCTTCACGCTGGCCGACCTGACGTCCTACCAGCGCAAGCACAACGAGGCGAACGGCGAAGAGAACCGCGACGGCCACGACCACAACCGCAGCTACAACCACGGCGTCGAAGGGCACACTGGGGACAGCCGGATCCTGGACGCGCGCGAGCGGACGGCGCGGAACCTGATGGCCACGATGCTGCTGTCGCTGGGTGTGCCGATGATCTGCGCGGGGGATGAGATCGGGCGCAGCCAGCAAGGGAACAACAACGCGTACTGCCAGGACAACGCCCTGGCCTGGACCAACTGGCAGCTGGACGAGTGCGAACACCGCATGTTCGATGCCACCCGCCGGCTGATCCGGATCCGCCGGTCCTTCCTGGCGCACCAGCCCTACAACTATCCGGCGCGGGAGGAGAGTTCCTACCTGCTCTGGTTCAATGCCGATGGCGAACCGATGACACCGGAGGACTGGAACAACCCGGACAGCCGCATGGTCCAGCTGCTGATGGGGTCGCCGCAAGGCGTGATCGACGGTCTGGTGGTCATTAACGGGGGGCGTCAGCCGCAAAAGATCGTGATGCCCGACCCACGGTCGCTGCAGGAGTTCGGCAAGCACCGCGGCGAAAAGATTCCGTTCGAGCTGCTCTACACCAGCTCGCACAAAGACGATCAACGACGCGGGGCCAAGATCCGCAGCGGCGAGAAGGACCTTGTCGCCGCCAACGCCATCTCGATCTACCGCCTGACGTGAGTCCGGCGCCGGGGGCCCATGGGGCTCTCCCGGCGCCGGACTAGCGCGCGGTGGGACGACGCGATCCGAGGCGGATCAGACCTGCCGCGGCGGCTCCTGCACATTCCCGCGGGCCTCCTGTGCCCGATCCTTGACGTCCTGGGCGGCGGATGTGCCCTCGGCCTTGACCCTGTCCACGGAGTCCTGGGCTGAGTACTTCAGGTCCTCGGCGGCCTCCCGGGCTGGCTCCTTCATGTCCTGCGCCACCTCTTGGGCAGCCTCCTTGACTTGCTGGACCACCGGCTGGGCTTCTTCCTTGACCCGTTCGGCTGCCTGCTGCTCCATCCGGCTGGCGGGGAACAGCGAGGACAGCAACCAGCCGGCGCCGAAGGCGATCAGGCCTGCCGCCAAGGGGTTGCCTTCGGTCTTGCGGGCAATCCGGTGCGGGACGTCGCTGGCCATCTCGCCGGCGTCGTGCATCATGGACTTCGTGTTGCTGCCGGCGTCGTCGGCAGCGCCCATGACCTTGTCCTTGACCCGGCCCACGGAATCTTTCACCTTGTCCGTCTGCCGGTGGACGATGTTCGACGGCGAGGCTTTCTCCGCCACCGCGTCCACGTCGGTGCCCAGCCGTGCGCGTGTCCGTTCGATATCGGCTCGGATTTCTTCTGGTGACTGGCTCATCGTGCTTCCTCACTTGGCTTCAATGTTTCCGGAATCTTCTTCACTGACTCGGCGGTGCGGGGCATCCCTTGAACGGTCTTGAGCTGCTTGCGGCCGACCGAGTAGAGGATGGCGGCGATGATGGCCCAGATGACTGCCACGATCAGGGCTGACCAAGCCAGTCCGATGAAGTAGGCGATCAGGGTCCACAGGGCCAGCGAGAGGAACAGGAGGACGAAGTGGCCGGCCACGCCGGCCCCGCCCAGCATGCCTGCTCCCTTGCCGGCGCGTGTGCCGGTCTCCTTAAGTTCGGCCTTCGCCAGCTCCAGTTCCTGCCGCATCAGCACGGAGATGTCCTTGCTGACTTGGCTGAGCAGGTCGCCGAGGGACTCATTCTCGGCCTTGATTTCCGCCCGTGTGGGTTCGGCGGAATCCTGGCCGGGCACCCGCTGGTTGCCGGGCACCTGCTGATGACTCATCGTGTTCCTCCGTCTTCATAGGGGTTGCGGTCCGGGATCGCGGTGCCGCGACCGCCAAGGGGCGGTTCGCCCACCGGGTAGGTGGTCTCGGGCTGCGCCCCGGGTGCCCCGAAGCCCGCTGCGCTCTGGGCTTCATAGCTGCCGGCCGTCGTTTCCGGCGTGGCGTAGACCGGTCCGGCGGTGGCACGGTGCGTGCCCACGTGCTGCCCTGTTCCGACCCCGCTGCCCGTGACCCCGCTGCCCGTGCCGCCGCTGTCGGCGGTCAGGCCCTTGGTGAGCCTGCCGGCCAGAACGCCGGCGCCTGCCGCGATGGCCAGGAAAGCACCGGGGCGCTGGCGGGCAAAGCGCTTCACCTCGTCCAGCAGCGAGCCCGGATCGCGGTTCTCCAACCAATGAGCCACGGAGTCGGCCCTGTCTGCGGCGCGGCTCACCAAATGGGTCGCCGTTCCGGACTGATCGGAGTTGCGGGCCATGGAGCTCAGCTCTTCACCGATCGACCGCAGTCCGGAGGCCACGCGCTGTTGCTGGGTGTGGGCCTGGCCGCGCACGTCGTCGCCCAGTTCGGACATCAGGTCCCGGGCCTTTTCCTTGGCCTCGTGGGCCACCTGTTTCGCCTCGCCCTTGGCCGTCTGCGCCACATGCTGGCCGGCTTCGACTCCCTCGCGACCTACTTCCTTCGCTTCGGTCTTGGCTGTCTCGCTCCGGGGCTGGCCGGTGGTGGTCGGCGGAGTAGTGGGCGGCGGGACTGCCGCCCCGCCGGCCGGGTAAACGGGAACTCCCTCGTCGTAACTGCCGGAACTTGAATTCGTGGTCATGGCAATTCCTTTTCTGTGTCGGGTTTCTTCCTGTCAGGCCTGACGTTTTCAGGTGTGATCACGGGATTTCTCCTCCTGCCCGTAGGCACGGCGGAGTCTGCGGCCCCGTGCGATGTCCTCCTCTTCCTTCTCGGCGTTCTTGTCGCTCTTGCGGCTGTCACGGAGCGGAAGCTGAATGTTCTCTTCGGCAGCGATGCCGGCCTGGAGTTGCCGGCCGCGCTCGGTTTCAGCGTCGAACTCGGCGCCGAACAGCAGGGCAAGGTTGGCCAGCCAGAACCACAGCAGCAGCACGATCACGCCGCCAATGGCGCCATAGGTCTTGTTGTAATTGCCGAAGTTGCCCACGTAGAAGGCAAAGCCGAGGGTTGCCAGGGCCAGCACCACCAGTGCGATGAGGGCGCCGAGGCTCATCCAGCGGAATTTGGGCTGCTTCACGTTCGGCGTCGCGTAGTACAGTACGGCGATCATCACGACTGCGAAGATGACCAGCAACGGCCATTTGGCGATGTTCCAGACGGTCAGTGCCACTTCACCGAGGCCGATGAAGGAACCGACGGCCTGTGCGACGGGTCCGGACAGCACCAGCATCAGCATCATCAGCACCGCCAGCAGCAACACCACGATGGTGATCAGCAGCATCACCGGGCGCAGCTTCCAGAACGGCCGGCCTTCGTCGACCTCATAGATCCTGTTCATCGCCCGGCCGAAAGCGTTGACGTAGCCGGAGGCAGACCAGATGGCGCCCACTAGGCCGATAACGAACGCCAACCCCGCGCCCTGCGAGCTGGCCAGCTGTTCAATCGGCTGCCGAATGACATCGAGCGCTTGGCCCGGTGCCACCTGTTCCACCATGCTCAGCATGGCGTCGGTGGTTTTTTCGGCCTGTCCCACCAGTCCCAGGACGGAAACCAAGGCCAACAGGCCTGGGAACAGTGACAGGACGCCGTAGTACGTCAGCCCAGCCGCCAGATCCGTACAGTCGTCATCGGTGAATTCACGGAAAGTCTTGCGGAGTATGTACTTCCAGGAGGCCTTCTTCACCTGTGGGGGAGTTTGAGGCTTGTCCTCATGGTCCGGCGGTGGTGCGGTGTCTTGCTCGGTACCGGCGCCCATATTCGCCTCCTTAGTGGTTCATTCGGACGGAACACCTTCATGCTATTAGTCAGCATGCTGATAATAAAGGGGTGTGCCACACAGAAGGACGTACGAAGGGGCAGATTTTTCGGCCAAAATGGGCCGATTGAGGCGCGCTGCCGCGGTAGGGCAGCGGCAGGAATCGGCCGAATATTTGGTTACGGTAGTGGCCGGATCCCGGCGCCGACACCGCAGTTGGAGGCCCGGTCCGACGCCGCCCGGCCATGATCAGGAGTGGCCGGCCGGGCGGGAATCAGTTGCTGGCGTTTGCCACCAGACCGAGTTCGGCCTCGTTGGCCAGGCCCGCATGCTTGGGCAGCACACGCACGCTGTAGCCGAATGAGCCGGAACGGTCGATGGTCACCGGCCCCGTGAACAGGTAGCGGCCGTCGCCCAATTGGTCGGCGACGGTCAGGTCGTCGGTGGACGTCTGCGCGAGGTCGTCGTTTTCGGTGACTTGCCCGTGGACCACCTGGACGGTGACGCTGTCCGGTGCCAGCGGGCCGAGCCGGACGTAGGCATTGACCGTCAGCGACTCGCCGATTTGCGGTTCGTCGGTAATGCCCATCGAGTCCACGTGTTCCACCGACACGTCGCCCCAGGCATTGCGGACCCTGCTGGTCCACGCCGCCAGTTCCTTGGCCGCGGCGAACTCGTCGGCGCGGGCGGCGTGCCCGGACATCGAGGCGGGACGGTAGAGCTGCTCCACATAGTCCTGCAGCATCCGTTCCGCGGAGACGGCCGGCCCCAGATTGGCCAGCGTGTGCTTGATCATAGCTATCCACTGGTGCGGTACGTGGTCCGTACCCACCGGCTCGGACGGGCCGGCGGCTCCGGCGCCTTCGGGTATCTCCGCGGCGTAAAAGCGCGGCGCCACATGGTGCTCCACCAGATCGTAGAGCGCAGCCGCTTCGATGTCGTCCCGCTCATCCGGGTCGAATACGTCGTCGGTCCCGGCTTCGGTGGAGGGGTTCGCCGTCGGAATCGCCCAGCCGTTGTCGCCGTCGTACATTTCGTCCCACCAGCCGTCCAACACGGACAGATTCAAGCCGCCGTTGATGGCGGCCTTCATGCCGGAGGTGCCGCAGGCTTCCAAGGGACGCAGTGGGTTGTTCAGCCACACGTCGCAACCCGGGAAGAGGGTGCGGGCCATGGCGATGTCGTAGTTGGGCAGGAAGACAATCCGGTGCCGGACCTCCGGGTCGTCGGTGAAACGGACCAGGTCCTGGATCATCCGTTTGCCCTGCTCATCCGCCGGATGGGATTTGCCGGCGATGACCAACTGGATGGGCCGTTCGGGATGAAGCAGCAGTGCCTTGAGCCGGGCCGGATCGCGCAGCATCAGGGTCAGCCGCTTGTAGGTGGGCACGCGGCGGGCAAAGCCGATGGTCAGCACGTCCGGGTCCAGCACTGAATCGGTCCAGGCCAGCTCGGCATCTGCTGCGCCGCGTTTCTTCCACGATGCACGCAGCCGGCGGCGGACATCGTCAATCAAGTTTGTCCGCAGGGTCCGGCGCAGCGCCCAGATATCCTCGTCGGCGGCGTCGTACACGCGGTCCCACTGGCGGTCGATCACGGTTTGGTTGCCGAACGCCGACCGCGCGAACTCCGCAACCCGCGGATCCACCCAGGTGGGCACGTGCACGCCGTTGGTCACCGAGCCGATCGGCACTTCCTGCTGATCGAAGCCCGGCCAGAGCCCGGAGAACATGCCGCGCGAGACCACGCCGTGCAGCTTGGCCACACCGTTGGCCCGCTGCGCCAGCCGCAGGCCCATGACGGCCATGTTGAACTTGGACGGGTCTCCGCCGTCGTAATTCTCATCGCCCAGTTCCAGGATCTTGGCGGTGGGCACATCCGGGGCGAGGCCGGCACTGAAGAAGTGCTGGATCTGCGCCTTGTCGAACCGGTCGATGCCGGCCGGCACCGGGGTGTGCGTGGTGAAGACGGTATTGGCGCGGCCCGCGGCCAATGCCTCGTCCCAGCTCAGGCCGGCGGCCGCCAGTTCCTGGATGCGTTCGACGCCCAGGAAACCGGCGTGCCCCTCGTTGGTGTGGAAGACCTCCGGGGCCGGAGCCCCGGTGAGCCGCTGGTGCACGCGCAGCGCCTTCACGCCGCCCATGCCCAGCAGCAGTTCCTGCTGCAGCCGGTGGTCGCCGCCGCCGCCGTAGAGCCGGTCGGTGATGCCGCGTGCGGCCTCATCGTTGCCCGGAATATTGGAATCCAGCAGCAGCAGCGGCACCCGGCCCACATCGGCGCGCCAGATGAAGGCGCCGAGCCGGCGCCCATTCGGCAGCGGCAGGGTGACCTGGGCCGGCTGCCCGTCCGCCTCGCGCAGCAAGGTCAACGGCAGGCCGTCCGGGTCCAGCACGGGATACGTCTCCTGCTGCCACGCGTCGCGGCTCAGCGACTGCTTGAAGTAGCCGGCGGCATAGAGCAGGCCCACGCCCACCAGCGGCACGCCCAGATCGGACGCGGCTTTCAGATGGTCGCCGGCCAGAATGCCCAGGCCGCCGGAGTACTGCGGGAGCACGTGGCTGATTCCGTACTCGGGGGAGAAGTAGGCGATCGACGCCGGAGCATCCGCTCCCAGCGTCTGGTACCAGCGGTCCTCGGCGAGGTAATGCTCCAGGTCCGCGTCCAGTTCGCTCACCCGGGTCACCACATGCTCGTCGGCAGCGAGCTCGCGCAGGCGTTCGCGGGTAAAGGAGCCCAGCAGGGCCACCGGATCCTGGCCCACCTCGGCCCAGGCCTTGGGGTCCAATTGTTCGAAGAGCTGCTGGGTTGGCAGGTGCCAGGACCAGCGCAAGTTGCCTGCCAGACGGGCCAGTGGAGCAATGCTCTCGGGGAGGACAGTGCGGACGGTAAATCTGCGGATTGCCTTCACCCGGCCTACGTTAGCGCAGATACCTCCGCCGATGATGACCGGCAGGTTAATGCGCGCCGAACTGGCCGCCAATGAGTCTCCGCGGCGCCGGGATCCTTCGCAATCGGGATGGATTCTCGCTAACGTCTAGTCTTGTGACGACTTCGATGCAGGAGCACAGCCCGTCCCATCCAACGCAGCGCCTGAAATTTGGCCGGATCCCGGTGGTCGATGTTTGGCCCGTGGTCGGCGGCGGCGAATTCCCCGCCAAGGCGATTCCGGGCGAGGACATTGAGGTGGCCGCCACCGTCTTCCGCGAGGGGCACGACAAGATCGGCGCCACCGCGGTGCTGTTCGACCCGGACGGCAACCCGGTCCAGCGCGCCCGGCTCACGCCCGGGGCCACCGGCACCGACCGCTGGCACGGCAAGATCCGGCCCACCGGCACCGGCCTGTGGACTTTCCACGTTGAAGGCTGGGGAGACAACTACGCCACCTGGCGGCACAACGCCGAGGTCAAGATCGCCGCCGGCGTTGACGTGGACCTGATGCTTACCGAAGGCCGGCAACTGCTCGAACAGGCCGGCGGGCAGGGCGGGCGGCCGGAAGATAACGCGCGGGTGCTGCGGGACGCTGCCGCCGCGCTCGCCGATGAGTCCTTGTCGGTGCACGAGCGGCTGGCCGCGGGGACCTCGGAGGCGGTGCTGGCCGCGGTGCGCAGCCACCCGATCCGCAGTCTGGTCAGCCCCTCGAAGCAGTACCCCATTCTGGTGGAGCGCGAACAGGCCGGGCGCGGCGCCTGGTACGAATTCTTCCCGCGCTCGGAGGGCGCGCACTATGACCCGGCGACCGGCATCTGGACCTCCGGGGACTTCACCACGGCGGCCGAGCGGCTTCCGGCCGTCGCCGCGATGGGCTTTGACGTGATTTACCTGCCGCCGATCCACCCGATCGGCGAGGTCAACCGCAAGGGTCCGAACAACACCTTGACCACCGGTCCGGGGGACCCCGGCTCGCCCTGGGCCATCGGTTCCAAGGACGGCGGACATGATGCCATCCACCCCGACCTGGGCGGCTTCGAGCAGTTCGACGCCTTCGTGGCGGCGGCCAAAGCGGTCGGCCTGGAAGTGGCTCTGGACCTGGCCCTGCAGGCCGCTCCGGACCATCCGTGGGCCACCGAGCACCCCGAATGGTTCACCACCCGGGTGGACGGCACCATTGCTTACGCGGAGAATCCGCCGAAGAAGTATCAGGACATTTATCCGCTGAACTTCGACAACGACCCGCGCGGCCTCTCCGAAGAGGTGCTGCGGATTGTGCGGCTGTGGATTTCCCACGGCGTGAAGATCTTCCGGGTGGACAACCCGCACACCAAGCCCGTGTGGTTCTGGGAGTGGCTGATCGGCACGGTGAACCGCGAAGATCCCGACGTGGTGTTCCTGGCCGAGGCCTTCACTCGGCCGGCCATGATGCACGCGCTGGGCCGGGCCGGTTTCCAGCAGTCCTACAGCTATTTCACCTGGCGCAACACCAAGGAAGAGATCGAGGAGTACTTCACCGAGATCAGCCACGAGACCGCTGCGTTCTTCCGGCCCAACTTCTTTGTCAACACCCCGGACATCCTCACCGAGTACCTGCAGTACGGTGGCCCGGCCGCGTTCAAGATCCGCGCGGTGCTGGCGGCGACGGCCAGCCCGCTCTGGGGCGTGTATGCCGGCTACGAACTGTACGAACACGTGGCCAGGCCGGGCGCGGAGGAGTACATCGACAACGAAAAGTACGAGTACAAGGCCCGCGACTTCGCCGCAGCGGAGGCCGAAGGGCGCTCGCTGGCGCCGTACCTGACCCGGCTGAACTCCATTCGGCGGGCCCATCCGGCACTCGGCGACCTGGGCAACCTCACCGTGCACCGCAGCACGGATCCGGCCACGGTGGTGTACTCGAAGCACAAGGCGCACCTGCCCGAATCCCACAGCGGCGGGCGGGACACCGTCGTCGTCGTGGTGAACGTGGATCCGCACAGTGCGCGCGAATCCACGGTCTCGCTGGACCTGGCGGCGCTGGGACTGCGGGACGAGGACTACAACGACGACGGCACGTTCTGGGTGGATGACCTGCTCACCGGACAGAGCTGGCGCTGGGGCGAGCACAACTACGTGCGGCTGGATGCCCACGTGGAACCGGCCCATGTCCTGCACGTGCGAAGGAGCCGCTGATGGCCAGCCCGTTTCAGCTGCATGCTCCGGGCCTGGCCCACGACCCACACTGGTACCGCAAAGCCGTGTTCTACGAGGTGCTGGTGCGCGGCTTCGCGGACGCCAATGGGGACGGTTCGGGCGACTTTTCCGGGCTGATCGAGAAACTCGACTACCTGCAGTGGCTGGGGATCGACTGCCTGTGGGTTCCGCCGTTCTTCAAGTCTCCGCTGCGCGACGGCGGGTACGACGTCGAGGACTACTACGACGTGCTGGACGAGTTCGGCACCATCGGCGACTTCAAACGACTGGTGGCCGAGGCCCACGCCCGCGGCGTGCGCGTGATCATCGACCTGCCGCTGAACCACACCTCGGACAAGCACGATTGGTTCGAGCAGTCCCGGCGCGACCCGGACGGCCCGTACGGTGATTTCTATGTCTGGTCCGACACGGACGAGAAGTACCAGGACGCGCGGATTATCTTCGTGGACACCGAAGACTCCAACTGGGCCTTCGACCCGATCCGCCGGCAGTTCTACTGGCATCGCTTCTTCAGCCACCAGCCGGACCTGAACTTCGAGAACCCGAAGGTGATCGAGGCGGTGTTCGACGTGGTGCGGTTCTGGCTGGATCAGGGCATCGACGGATTCCGCGCGGACGCCATCCCGTACCTGTTCGAAGAGGACGGGACCAACTGCGAAAACCTGCCCGCCACGCACACCTTCCTGCAGGACCTGCGCGCCATGGTCGACGCCGAATACCCGGGCCGCGTGATCATCGCCGAAGCCAACCAGCTGCCGCATGAGGTGGTGGAATACTTCGGCCAGCAGGACGACGACGGCGAAATGCGGCCGGAGTGCCACATGGCCTTCCATTTCCCGATCATGCCGCGGCTCTACTACGCCTTGCGGGACCAGAATGCCGGCCCGATCGTGGCCACGATGGAGGAGACGCCGGCCATCCCGGCCGGTGCCCAATGGGCAACCTTCCTGCGCAACCATGACGAACTGACGCTGGAAATGGTTAGCATGGAAGAACGCGAGGCGATGTTCGGCTGGTACGCCCCGGACTCTCGAATGCGCTCCAATATCGGCATCCGCCGCCGGCTGGCCCCGTTGCTGGACAACTCCCGGGCGGAAATCGAACTGATCCATGCGCTGCTGCTCTCGCTGCCGGGCAGCCCGTTCCTCTATTACGGGGACGAGATCGGCATGGGCGACAACATCTGGCTGGAAGACCGCGATGCCTCCCGCACGCCGATGCAGTGGAACCCCGACCGCAACGCGGGGTTCTCCACCGCGGATCCGGGCAAGCTGTACCTGCCGGTGGTCCAGTCGCTGGTGTACCACTACAACTACGTCAATGTGGAGGCGCAGCTGGCGCACAACAGCTCGCTGCTGCACTGGGTGCGTCAGATGCTGGCGGTGCGCAAGGCCCACCCGGCGTTCGGGCTGGGCAGCTACCAGAACGTGCCGGTGGAATCGGACTCGGTGCTGGCCTTCCTCCGCGAGGTGCCGGAAAACAATCCGGAGGGCGTGGACAAGGAAGTGCTCTTGTGCATCTTCAACCTCTCGCAGCACCCGGTGGCGGCCCCGCTGCAATTGCCCCAATACGCCGGCCGCGGATTGCGCGACCTGTTCGGCGGCACCCCGTTCCCGGCCTTCGACGACGCCGGCCAACTCACCCTGACCCTGGGCAGCCACGACTTCTTCTGGCTGCGCCTACGCTCCATTGCATCCAACCTGGCATCACCGCAGACTGAGACCCTCCCGGTCATCAGACCAGCGACTGAAGAAACCGAGGTGGCAAGAACCCATGCCTAAATTCACGCCGAGCATTCCCGAACTGCTGCACCCGTGGCTGACCGCGCAGCGCTGGTTCCCGGCCAAGGGCCAGGACTCCGTGCTGCACCGGCTGGGCGGCATCCGGCTACAGGATCCGTCCGGCGAGGTGGGGCTGGAGGTGCACATCGTGGCCGTGCACACCGCCAACGGCGTCCATGTGGTGAACGTGCCGCTGAGCTACCGCACGGAGCAGTTGGCCGGCGGGGACGCTGCCCTGGTGGGGCGCGCGCAGCAGGAGCCCGAGGACGGCACCCGCGACGGCGGCGAGGGCGGCGACGCAACCGCGGCATGGTCCGGGAGCGGGGACGACGGCGCGGACGGCACCGGGGAGCGCTGGATCTACGACGGCGCGCACGATCCGGTGTTCGTCGCCGCCTGGCTGGAACTGATGCGGCGTCAGGCTGTGACCGGCGACGGGCACACCCGCGGGCACGCCGGCGCCGGGTTCGAAACGTGGCCAGAGTTCTCCACCGACCTGGAGGCCTCGGTGCTGTTGGGCGAGCAGTCCAATACCTCTGTGGTGGTTCAGTCCGGCCACGGACCGCTGATTGTGAAGTTCTTCCGGGTGCTGGAGGCCGGCGCCAACCCGGACGTGGAAGTGGGCGTGCTGCTCACCGATGCCGACTGCCGGGAAGTCCCCGCTACCTACGGCTGGGTCACCGGCGGCTGGCTCACCCCCGGCCAGAACGACGACGGCAGCGACCGCCTGTGGGACACCGGCCACCTGAGCGTGCTCCGGGAGTTCCTGCCGGACAGCCAGGATGCGTGGCGCACCGCGTCCGGCTCGGCACTGGACGGCACCGACTTCAGCTCACAGGCGCGTCAGCTCGGGGCGGTGACCGGACGGATCCACCGCAGCCTGCGGGAGGCAGCCGGCAGCCACAAGGCCGATACCCAGGAAGTCGCTGCGTTCAAGGCCGCGCTGGCGGAACGGATCCGCTGGGGCTGGGCGCAGGCCGGCGCATCGGTGGGACCGCTGGACCAGGCGGTGCAGGAACTGCTGGACCGGCTGGAACAGGTCACCGAGCTTCCCGAGCTGCAGCGGATCCACGGCGACTACCACCTGGGCCAGGTGCTGGACTCCGCGGAGCGGGGCTGGGTGGTGCTGGACTTCGAGGGCGAACCGCTACGGCCGATGGGCGAGCGCGGCACGGACGATGTGCCGCTGCGTGACGTGGTCGGCATGCTCCGCTCCTTCGATTACGCCGCCGGGGTGGCCCGGCTGGCCGGGCCCGACGATGCGGCAGGCGCCGCCGCCGATGAGTGGGCGGCGCAGGCCAGCACCGCCTTCCTGGACGGCTACCGCGAAGAGACCGGAGACCCGGTGGACACCTCGTCCACCCTGTATCTGGCGCTGTTGCTGGACAAGGCCCTCTACGAAGTGGTCTACGAACAGCGCAATCGTCCGCGCTGGGTTAAGGTTCCGGTCCGCGGTGTCCGCGAGGCGTTGGCCCCGCTGGCCGGCGCGGGCGGGGACACGGAGGCCAGCCGGGACCTGGCTGCCGCCGGAGTCGGTGCCGCCGGCGCTGCCGCCGGCATCCGGCCCACCACGGCCGCCGCGCCCGTCCGGCCCAACGCGGCGGCATCCGCAGCGACGGCGGGATCAACGCCGCCGGGCCGGCGGGACGGCACTCCGGTTCCGGTCGACGCGGAGGTGCTCACCGCCGTCGCGCACGGTGCCTACCACCAGCCGCATGCGGTGCTTGGCGCGCATTTGGACGACCACGGCCACGTCACCGTCCGCACCCGGCGTCCGCTGGCCGACTCCGTCACCGTGGTCACGCCCTCGCTGCGTGTGCCGATGGAGCACGAGCACGAAGGCATCTGGGTGGCGGTTTTCCCCGCCGACGACCCCGGCCACGTCCCGGATTACCGTCTGGAGGTGGCGTACGACGGCGGTGCCCCCAGCATCGTGGACGATCCGTACCATTACCTGCCCAGCCTGGGCGAGATCGACCTGCACCTGATCGGCGAGGGCCGGCACGAGACGCTGTGGTCCGCATTGGGCTCCCAGGTGCGGCGCTACAACTCGGCGCTGGGCGACACCTCCGGCGCTAGCTTCGCCGTCTGGGCGCCGAATGCGCGCGCCGTCCGGGTCAAGGGCGATTTCAACCACTGGGACGGGGCCCGGCACGCAATGCGTTCGATGGGCGGGTCCGGCGTGTGGGAACTGTTCATTCCCGGCGTGGAGGCCGGCGCCGTCTACAAGTATGAGCTGCTGGGCCAGGACGGGCAGTGGCGTGAAAAGGCCGACCCGATGGCCCGCTGGACCGAGGTTCCGCCGCTGACCGGCTCTCGGGTGGTCGAGTCGCATTACCGCTTTGGCGACCAGGAATGGCTGGAACGGCGCGCCGTCCGCGACCCGCACAACGGGCCGATGAGCGTCTACGAGGTGCACCTGGGCTCGTGGCGGCTGGGGCTGGACTACCGGCAGCTGGCCGACCAGCTGGCCGAATACGTCAGCTGGCAGGGCTTCACGCACGTGGAGTTCATGCCGGTGGCCGAGCACCCGTTCGGCGGATCGTGGGGCTACCAGGTCACTTCCTACTACGCGCCGACCTCGCGGTTCGGGCATCCGGACGACTTCAAGTACCTGGTGGACAAGCTGCACCAGGCAGGCATCGGCGTGATCTTGGACTGGGTGCCGGCGCACTTCCCCAAGGACGAGTGGGCGCTGGCCCGCTTTGACGGCCAGCCGCTGTACGAGCACGCCGACCCGCGGTTGGGCGAGCACCCGGACTGGGGCACGCTGATTTTCGACTACGGCCGCAGCGAGGTGCGCAACTTCCTGGTGGCCAACGCGCTGTACTGGCTGGAGGAATTCCACATCGACGGGCTCCGGGTGGATGCGGTGGCGTCGATGCTCTACCGCGATTACTCGCGCAACGAGGGGGAGTGGTTCCCCAACATCCACGGCGGCCGCGAGAACCTGGAGGCCATCTCCTTCTTGCAGGAGGTCAATGCCACCGCGTACAAGCGGGTGCCCGGCATCGTCACCATCGCGGAAGAGTCAACCGCGTTCGACGGCGTGACTCGGCCGACCAGCGCGGGCGGCCTCGGCTTCGGGCTGAAGTGGAACATGGGCTGGATGCACGACACCCTCGAGTACATGGCCGAGGATCCGGTCAACCGGATGTACCACCACAACAAGGCCACCTTCTCTATGGTGTATGCCTACACGGAGAACTTCCTGCTGCCGATCAGCCATGACGAGGTGGTGCACGGCAAGGGATCGATGCTGCGCAAGATGCCCGGCGACCGCTGGCAGCAGCTTGCCAACCTGCGCGCCTACTTGGCGTTCCAGTGGGCGCACCCGGGCAAGCAGTTGATTTTCATGGGCACCGAATTCGGCCAGGAAGCCGAATGGTCCGAACAGCACGGGCTGGACTGGTGGCTCTCCGAAAACGTTCCGCACAAGGGGGTGCAGCGGCTGGTCCGCAACCTCAACGGGATCTACCGCTCCACGCCGGCGCTCTACGAACGGGACAATGAGCCGGCCGGCTTCCAGTGGATTGATGAGAACGACGGCGTGCACAACACGCTGTCCTTCATCCGCTGGGACCAGCAGGGCAACCCGTTGGTCTGCGTGGCGAACTTCGCCGGCGCCCCGCACGAAGGCTTCCGGCTGGGGTTGCCGTGGGCCGGTGACTGGGACGAGACGCTGAATACGGACGCGTCCGAATACGGCGGCTCCGGCGTCGGCAACCTGGGCGTCATCACCGCTGAAGAAGGCGGCTGGAAGGACAGCCCGGCCTCGGCCGTTCTGCGGGTTCCCCCGCTGGGAGTCCTGTACCTGAAGCCCTCGGCCGTGCCGTCCGCTCGAGTGACGGAGGAGTGAACGGCAACGGAATTTACATCCCGGCCGAGCGGTGCTAGAGTTTATATCCGCGCAGGGCGGTGAAGCCGCCAACGCGAAGCCGACCGGAGGCCTTAGCCGCCGGAAGGAACGGGCCGGACAGTTTGACAAAGACTGAAGGCACCGGTAAGTTAGAAAAGTTGCTCCGGAGCGATGGAGGGCCTGTGAGGGTCGTCTTGGTGCCGGGTGCTCCTGTTGTTTGAGAACTCAATAGTGTGCCAAGTTTGTTGATACCAATTATTTATTGGTTGAAGTGCCGTGGCGTGCCGCCCCTGTGGTGTG